>JAYPXD010000098.1:0-7523 GCA_038135395.1 Alphaproteobacteria bacterium
GGCTGGAGCCGCCGATCAGGATCGGCGGGTAGGGCTTCTGCAACGGCTTCGGCGAGAATTTCAGGCCGCTGTAGTTGTAGAACTCGCCCCGGAATTCCGGCACGTCCTGGGTCCAGAGCGCCTGCAGCGCGCCCAGCACCTCGTCGGCGCGCTTGCCGCGGGTCTTGAAATCAACACCCAGATTGTTGAACTCGTCCTCGGTGGTCGCGACGCCGAAGCCGAAATCCACCCGGCCGGCGGAGAGATGGTCAATAGTGGCAATCGCCTTGCCGAGCCGCGGCGGATCATGCCAGGGCAGCACCAGCACCGAGGTGCCGAGGCGCACGCGAGAGGTGGCGCAGGCCGCCGCCGCCAGCATGGTCAGCGGGTCCCAGTAGGGCAGGTCGCCAAGGCGCTCTGCGATATAGGCGGAGTGGAACAGGTGCTCGCTGACCCAGACGCTGTGGCAGCCGAGCGTCTCTGCGGTCTTGGCGAGTGCCATCAACGCCACGGTGTCGGTCACGCCGCGGTTGGAGGGGATGCTGTAGCCGATTTTCATGGGGGGCGTCCTCGGGGCTGGATGGGGCCGGTCCCATCCATCATAGCCCGGATTGCCGCACCCGCCAGCGCGCTTTCCCGACGGCTGCCGCTAGGCCCTATGGCGGGCCCGCCGCTTCAGGCCCAGCACGCCATCGACATAGACCAGCGACTGCGACCCGGTGTATACGCCGACCAGCTGGTGCCGCTCGCCATCATTGACCGCGGTCGCGGAATGGCCGCTGCACGGATAGGCCACGTAAACGCTCACCGTGCCGGGAGCACCGCCGCAGCCGTCGCCGATATCGCCGATGCCGACGATGAAACCCGCGGCATAGGTGGCGGTGTGATAGCTGAGGGGCGCGCCGCCGCCCGACGTGGTGTTGACCCAGATCTGCACCGAGAACGGATTGCTCGGCACCAGCGACGTGCCGAAATTGACCAGCCCGTTGCCGGTAGCCGTCATGCTGACCGCGTTGCCCTGCACGCCGCCGCCGACAAAGCTCGCATCGCCGGTGAGCGTGCCGTTGATGGCGCCCACGGTCGGGAACGCCGTGCTGCCGCCTGCCTCATTGAAATCGTAGGCAGCCACCAGGCCCGCGGCAGCCGGTTGGGCCGCCAAGGCCAGCAAGGGGGCCGCAATCACGGCGGCCAGCAGGCGGAAGGCCCGCATCGCTCTATATCTCCGATGAGTGTCGTTTCTGGGGCAGCATTAGGTCAGCAGCGTAGCGGTTCGCGCATTCCCCCAAAGGTCGCAAGGATGGCTTGTGCAGGCAGCATTGGTGCAGGCAGACTGGGGCGACCCGAAACTGAGGAACCCCGACCCATGCCACGCCTGCCCTTCCCCGCCGATACGGACGCCTTTTCACCGGAAACGCGCGAGGCCGTCCGCTATATCAAAAACAGCCGCGGCAGCCTGCCGCCGCCCTCGACCTATATGGCCTATGCCGGTGCGGCGAGCGGCAAGCTCTCCGACCTGGTGGAGCATCTGCGCTACCACACTTCGCTCACCGATGCGGAGACCGAACTGGCGATCTGCGCCGCGGCGCGCGCCCTGGACCTGGACTTCATCTGGAACGCCCATGTGCGCCTGGGCCTTGCCGCCGGGACGCGCGAGGAGGCGATCCATGCGGTCGATACCTTCGGGTCGCTGGACGGACTGACGGACGACGAGAAGCTGATCATCACCTACAGCCGCCAACTGCTGGAGGAGAAGGCCGTGACGGACGCGACGTTTGAGGCGGTGCGGGCGCGATGGGGCGAGCGGGGCCTGATGGAGCTGACCGCCGCCATGGCGGTTTACCTGATGAACGCCACCATCCTGCGCGCCCTGAATCACAAGGCTGCCCCCGAGGCGCGGCACCTGACGCCGCGGCGGTAATACCGCCGGACGGACGCGCCAAAGCAAAACGCCCGGTCCATCGGATCGGGCGTTCGCTTTGAGGCCTTTGCCGCAGACTTACGGCATCGGGCTTTGAGCAGATCCCGATCCGATTGGATCGGGAAAATTTGCGCTAAATCTAATGATTAGAGCATCTTACCCCGACAAATTGATCGCCTTGGCGATTCAATTTGTCGGGCGATGATCTAGCCGCGCGACCAGGCCACGACCTTCTGGCGCGCCTCGCCAAGGCCCTCGATGCCGAGTTCGACGACGTCGCCGGGGTTCAGCCACTGCTGCGGCTTCATGCCGGCGCCGACGCCGGGAGGGGTGCCGGTCATGATCACGTCGCCGGGCAGCAGGGTCATGTACTCGCTGACGAACGAGACGATCTTCTTCACGCCGAAGATCAGCTTGTTGGTCGAGCCGTTCTGTTTCATCTCCCCGTTGACCTTGAGCCAGATCTTCAGGTTTTCCGGGTTCGGCACTTCGTCCTTGGTGACCAGCCAGGGGCCGATGGGGGCGAAGGTGTCCGGGCTCTTGCCCTTGGTCCACTGGCCGGCCGGGCGTTCCTGCTGGAACTCGCGCTCGGAGACGTCGTTGCCGAGAGCGTAGCCGGCAACGCAATCCATGGCCTCATTCTCGGAGACATAGGACGCGTGTTTGCCGATATAGACGCAAAGCTCCACTTCCCAGTCCAGCTTGGTGGAGTGCGGCGGCTTCACGATATCGCCGTTCGGCGCATGGTAGGCGGTGGTGGCCTTGTGGAAGATGATCGGCTCCGACGGCGGCGTCGCGCCGACTTCGGCGGCATGGTCCGAGTAGTTCAGGCCGATGCAGACCACCTTGGAGGGGCTGGCGACCGGCGCCGCCAGTTCCGGGTTGCCCAGCACGCGCGGCAGGCTCTCAGGGTCGACCAGGGCGATTTCGGCCAGGCCCGCCGGCGAGATCGAATCGCCGTCGATATCCGGAACGATGGCGGACAGGTCGCGGATATTGCCAGCGGCGTCGAGAATGCCGGGTTTGACCTGATCGCCGGCGACATAGCGGAGGAGTTTCATGGGTGAATCCTTGGGAGTTAAGAAATTGCACCCTGAGCCCGTCGAAGGGCGGCGGCGCCACGATGGTCGGACCCTTCGACAGGCTCAGGGTTAAAAACGGTTGAGCCGATTGCCATCCCGCCTCGGTTTTGGCCGAGGCTGGATGGTGGAAAGACGGACAGAGACTATTCCGCCGCTGCGGCCTGTAACGACGGATACTTCACCGCACCATTGGCCTTCATCGCGGCGATGTCGCTGGCGGAATAGCCCCACTCGCCCAGGATCTCGTCGGAATGCTCGCCGATGGTGGGGGCGTGGGTCAGCGCGTCCGGGCCGGTGATGCGCGGTTGGCCGGGGATGTGCGGCATCGGGATCGTGCCGGTCTCCGCGTGTTCGACATAGGCGATGGCGTCGACTGCCTTCACATGCTCTGCGCTCATCAGGTCGCCATAGTTCTGCACCGGCGCGTTCATGACGCCCGCGGCGGTCAGGCTCTCGGCCCAATCCTTGGTGGAGCGCTTGGTGAAGACCTCGCGGATCATCGGCATCAGCACTTTTTCGTTCTTCAGGCGCTGCTCGCGGCTGTTAAAGCGCTCATCCGTAATCCATTCCGGATGGCCCATCACGTTGCAGAGGCTGACATAGTGCGCCTCGCGCATCGCGGTGATGTTGATGAAGCCGTCGGTGGTCTGCATGGTGCCGACCGGTACGTAGAGCGGCTGGCTTTCGCCTTTTTCCAGGTAGTATTCCATGATCTTGGCGGCCTGGAAGGCGGCGGCGGACTGCATCAGGTTGTTGTCGATGTAGCAGCCGACGCCATAGCGGAACTTGCGCATCAGCGCCGTCGACATCGCCTGGAAGGCATACAGGCCGGTGGTGACATCGACCGGGATCATGTTCAGGCGCTGCGGCAGGCCATCCTTGTCCTTGTTGACGGTCATCAGGCCGCTATAGGCCTGGATCACTGCGTCGGTGACCGGCAGGTTCATGTTCGGGCCCTTTTGGCCGAAACCGGTAACCGACAGGTAAATGACGTTCGGGTTGAACTCTTTCACCATGTCGTAAGACAGGCCGAACTTCGCCATGACGCCGGGGCGGAACGCCTCGACGATGATATCGGCTTTTTCGGCGATCTTGCGGGCGACGGCCTTGGCGTCGGCCTGCTTCATGTCCATGGCGAGCGAGCGCTTGCCGCGGTTGAACGCGATGGAATGGGCGCACTGGTCGCCATACATCGCGCCCAGCGTGCGGCCCCAATCGCCCTCCGGCGGTTCGATCTTCAGAACGTTGGCGCCGTGTTGGGCCAACAGCATGGTCGAATGCGGGCCGGCGACACCCTGGGTGAAGTCGAGAACGTTGACGCCCTCAAAGGCGCGGGGTTCGGTGGTCATCTTTGGGAGATCCTCCAACTGACTGGAGCAGACTGGCGTCCGTCCTGATTCTGCAAGTGGCATTGGCGCGTCGGGCGTAACCGCCCTGCATGCAGGCGATAAAGCCATGGCGCGCGCGAGCCGTCAATTGGCGGGTCGCAAGGGGGCGACCGATTGCGCCGAAAACCGGTCCGCCCGTACCTCTGTCTGCTAGCCCAGCAGGGCCGCAAGGGTCGCCGGGCCGACGGCGCCGTCGACCGTCAGGCCTTTCGCGATTTGGAACCGGATCACCGCCTTTTCCGTATCTGTGCCAAAGACAGAATCGGTATCCAACTCGATCTTGTGCATGTTCAGCGCTTTCTGCACCGCCAGCACGTCGTCGCCGCGCATCATCGGCCGGGTGAGCTTCAGCACCCGTTCCGCCGGGTCTGCCGCCGAGGCGCGGACATGGCCATCCAGCGCCGCTTCGTCAATGAGGACGCCCCGCACCGTCAGCGGCAACGGCAGGTCCCAAGCGCCGGCTTCCACGAGGCTCTGGAGCGCCACCATCCGGTACGCCGTTTTCCGCAACAGGCTGTTGGAATGGGTCTCCAACCAGTTGCGCCGGGTCGAAAGGTAGGCTGCCACCCAGGCTTCTTCGCCGATCTTGGTCAGCTCGCCATGGGCCGCAATTGTCCGGTCCCGAATGGCGTGCCAGGCGCCATGAATGCGGCTGTCATAGACCGTGGCGGCGGTCAGCGGCTTGGCGCCGCCGATAAATTCCAGGCTTTTGATCGTCGGTTGCCAGTAGATCCGGTCGAAAAAGCTGTCCTGGATGCTGTGCATGACGCTGTCCTCGCCGGCTTCCCGCAGCACCGAGCGAAGCGTGCGGTCGTTGTCGAGCGATAGGTCGCGCTGTTCCAGCCGCGGCAGGAAGGGCAACAGATCGGCGGCGAATGCTGCGCCCGGCGCGCGGCAGTAATCGCCGATCAACAGCGCAAGATTGCCGCTGGCCAGGGTCGTCTGGGCTTTGCCGTAGGTCAGGTGCCCGCTGTCTCCCGCCAGCAAGGTGACGGCGGCATAGTCGCCCTGGACCTTGCTGGTTTCGAAGATTTGCACGATTGCCTGTGCTGTTTTCTTCTGAATCTCGGTCAACATATCACCACCTCGCATTGCTGGGTCAGGGATCATGCAGCTATGATAGCACCGACCCGGCCAGGTCGGTGTGGTCTAACTCACAATCCCAGGTCAGACGGTTTTCGGCGGCGTAATCCAGTTGTGCAGCTGGATGCCGCCGTCGACCGAAATCACCTCCCCGGTAATGTAGGCGCTATACTTCGGCGACAAAAGCGCCAGCGCCGTGCCGGCGATGTCCGCCGGCGTGCCGGGCCGGCCGAGCGGCACCATCTGGTTGATGGCCGGCATGGTCGACGCATCGAAGCCGCCGCCCGGAATCGCGCCCGGCGCAATGCCGTTGACGCGGATGCCATAGCGGCCCAGCGCCTTGGCCATCTCCTTCACCAACATTTCCTGTCCGGCCTTCGAGGCGCTGTAGTGCGGCAGGTTGCGGGGGCTGAAGCGGTGCTGCGAGGTGATGAACAGGATATTGCCGTGCACCTTGGCTTCGATCATATCGCGCGCCAGTTCCCGGGCCAGGAAGAAGCCTGAGCGCAGGTTGGTGTTGACCATGCCGTCCCAGGTCTCCTCCGACACCTGCAGGATAGTGTCGCTCTCCAGCCGTTTGGGGGAGGCGCAGTGGGCGAAGATCGAGACGCCGCCCTTGCCGTAGGCCGTTTGCACCTCAGCCAGCAGCCCTTTCCAGCCATCCTTGCCGGCGAGATCGGCCTGGAAACCCCGCACCTCAGCGCCGTCGGCGGTGAGCGCGGCCAGCGCCGGCTCAACATCGGCTGGCCCGACCCCGGCCAGGGCGATGCGCGCGCCTTCGGCAGCCAGGGCCTTGGCCAGGCCGAGGCCGATGCCGTTGGTTCCGCCGGTGATGAGAGCTGTCTGGCCCGAAAAGTCTTGCATAGGAAAAGGTCTCCGGTTCGGGATTATCGATCTGACCAGCGCCTACCACCTTGACGCGGCGATGGCCATAGGGCCATGCAGGGGTTTCTGCACCTCCCCGCTATTCGCGCAAAGGCCCTAATGGCCGATATCCTCTCCGCCATCATTCCGCTGTTTGCGGTGGTGTTCCTCGGCTTTGTCGCGGGCAAGCGGCTGGCGGTGTTCGATGCCGTCGGCGCGCAAAAGCTGAATGCGCTGGTGTTCTATTTCGCCATTCCGGCTTTGGCGTTCCGCACGGTCAGCGGCGCGGCCCTGGCCGGCGGGTTCGAGCCGCGCGTGCTGATCGCCTATGTCGGCGGCGAGGCCGCGGTGTTCGCTCTGGCGGCGCTGCTCGGCTGGTTGGTCTGGCGGCGCAGCATGGCCGGCTGTGTGGTGATGGGCTTGGGCGCAAGCTTTTCCAACGGATTCTACATGGCGCTGCCGATCACGTTCTCGCTGATGGGCGAAGCCGGCGTCGTGCAGTTGTTGTTGATCCTGGCTTTCGACACCATGGTGTTGCTGCCGTTTGCCATGGTGCTGCTGGATATTGCCAAGGCCCGCGACATCGAAAGCGGCCGGCGCGACGGCCGCACCCGCGGCAGCGCCGCGGTGTTGCGGGGCGCGTTCGCGGCGGTCTTTCGCAATCCGGTGGTGTTGGCGACGCTGGCCGGCCTGGGCATCGGCTTTGGCGGCGTGGCGCTGCCGGAACTTGCGGACAAGACGCTGGGCCTGATTGGGCAGGCCGCGCTGCCGTGCGCGCTGTTCGCCATCGGCTGCGACCTGGCGCACCGGGGCGTCGAGAACGAGCCGGGCGCGGTTTCGACCGTTGTCATCGGCAAGCTGTTGCTGCATCCGTTCGCGGTGCTGGGCATCGGCCTGTGGATCGGGTTGCCGCCGCTGACCCTGGCGGTGGCGACGCTGACGGCGGCTATGCCCGTCGGCGCGACGGTCTACATCGCAGCAAACCAGTACAATGCTGCAGTTGGCATCGCCACCACGACCATCCTGGTGGCCACGTCGATTGCGGTGGTCAGCATCTCTGCCGTATTGTATGGGCTGCAATCACTCGGTCTTTTGCCTCAATAGGATAACCGATGCCGTCCGTTGCCGAAGCCATCATCGCCATTCCGGAACTTGTGCGCGCCGACGCGCCGCTCCGCCACCGCCTGCGCCATTTCTCTGGCGTGCTCT
>JAYPXD010000098.1:7602-10858 GCA_038135395.1 Alphaproteobacteria bacterium
GCACCATCCTGCAACCGGCTTCGGTGGCGTTTAACGCGGCGCCTGAGGTCTGGCTGGAGCACTGGCGGCCGATCCCGACGCCGCCGCACCACGATCTGTTCGGCCTCGCCAAAGCCAGGAAACTGCGCATCGACGGCGACATGGACGTCTTCATGCAGCAACTGCAAAACATCAAGGACGTGCTGGCCAAGCCGCGCGGCCTGTTCTCGTAAAGCCAGAGGAGCTTCGCCATGGGTTGGTATGTTCACCACGTCAATATTCCCGCGGCCAACGTCCGCCAGAGCGTCGCCTTCTTCAACCAGGCGGCGGGCATGCAGGAATGCCCGTGGGCCTATCCCGATCCTGAGAAAGCCGACGACGGCCCGCTCGACAACCGTGCCAGCCTGGGCCGGCACAACCGCGGCCTGCACATCGTGACCGAGCGCCCGCTGTTCGCCCATCAGAACGGCTTTATGCACAACCCGACCCTGCGCGGCCACTTCGCCATTACGGTGGATGACCTGGGCGCGGTGCGGCGGCGGATGGAGGCGGCCGGCATTCCCTATGACGATGCCGGCGTCTATGCCATGGCCGACATGCACCAGATCTATTGCTACGACCCGTCCTACAATTTGGTGGAGATCAACCAGAATGTCGGCGGGCGCGCCGGCCCCGGCCCTGCGGCTGATGAGGAGCACGGGCGCGTCGACCAGCCGGGCGACTGGTACCTGCACCATGTCAATATCTCGGTCGTGGATGTGCGCAAGGCGGTGGCCTTCTATACCGGCATCCTGGGGCTGAAGGAAAAGTCGCTGGTGCAGCCGGAGGCCGCCGGCAATTTCCCGGTCGACCCGGAGGCATTGGCCGTGTTCGGCTCGGACAATCGCGGCTTGCACCTGATCCGCCCGGTTGCCAGTTGGGCAAAGGACAACGGACTGGCGCACAACCCGTCCGTCGGCGGACACGTCGCAATCTGCGTGCCGGACCTGGACCGGGTCATGGCGAATCTGGATGGGATGGGTGTACCGTATTCCGACGCCGGCAGCATCGCCATGAAGGATTTCCGCCAGGTATTCTGCTTCGACCCCAGCATGAACCTGATTGAGTTTAATTCGCCCTGTTGAGTCCTCGTCTCGCCGTCATTGCGAGGAGCGGAGCGACGAAGCAACCCATCGCCCGCTGCGCCAGTCGCCGGCACTTATGGATTGCCGCGCCCACTTTGTGGGCTCGCAATGACGCCAGGGGGATTTGATCACAACCAAGGGGGAAGCCCAGGAAGAACGCCATGCCCGCCCACATCGAACCCATCATTGGCCGCTATATCCACCTCACCCTCGGCGGGCTGCCGCATCGGGTGTATTTTGAGGAGGCGGGCCCCGCCGACGGCATTCCGCTGGTCTGCATGCACACCGCCGGCGCCGACAACAAGCAGTGGCGCCACCTGCTGACCGATGCGGAGGTGACGCAGCACTACCGCGTCCTCGCCTTCGACATGCCCTGGCACGGCAAGTCGCTGCCGCCCGCCGGCTGGCGCGAGCGCGGCGACTATGCGCTGACCGCCGCCAGCTATGCCGACCTGATCCGCACCTTCTGCGCCGGGCTGGAACTGCAGAAGCCGGTGGTCATGGGCTGCTCCATCGGCGGGCGCGAAGTGGTCTATCTGGCCATTCATCATGCCGAGGAGTTCGGCGGTCTGATCGGCCTGGAGGCCGCGGATTTCCAGCCGGAGGGCTGGTACAATCTGGAATGGCTGAACCGGCCCGACTTCGACGGCGGCAATGTCGCCGCCGCGGTGGTCAGCGGCCTGGTCGCGCCGACCGCGCCGGACGAATACCGCTGGGAGACGCTCTGGGGCTACATGCAGGGCGGGCCGGGGATTTTCAAAGGCGACCTGCATTTCTACCGCGTCGACGGCGATTTCCGGAACGACACCCATAGAATCGACCCGAGTGTCTGTCCGCTCTACCTGCTGACCGGCGAGTACGATTTTTCGTGTTCGCCCGCCGACACCCGCAGTACCGCTGTCAAGATCAAGGGGGGGCCGGACGTGATCGAGATGAAGGGTCTCGGCCACTTCCCCATGAGCGAGGACCCGGCGCGCTTCCGCGAATACATCCTGCCGGTGCTGGCGGAACTCAGGGCACAGCGGGGTTAGTTTGCCTCTGGCGCGAGGGTTTTTGCAGCGGTAGTCTGCCGGGTATGTTCCAGTCCAGAAGGCTCAAATTCGCCGATGTCCTATAATCTGATTGAAGTCAAACCCGTCGCTGGCGCTCTGGGAGCGGAGGTGCTCGGCGTCGATCTCTCCCAACCGGTCTCGGACGCGGTCGAGGCCGAGATCCAGCAGGCCTTTGCCGACCATCTGGTGCTGTTCTTCCGCGACCAGAAGCTGGACGAGGACAACCTGCTGCGCGTTGCCGGCATGTTCGGCGTGCCCAACGTCTACCCCTTCGCCAAGGGGCTGGAGAGCCACCCGAAGATCACGCCGCTGATCAAGAACCCGGAGGATAGGGCGAATTTCGGCGGCGGCGCGTTCCACGCCGACACGACCTATCTGGAAACGCCGCCAACCGCCACAGCCCTTTATGCGGTGGAGGTGCCGCCCGCCGGCGGCGACACGCTCTTCGCCAACATGTACATGGCCTACGAGACGCTCTCCGAAGGCATGAAACGTCTAATCGATCCGCTCACCGGCATTTCCTCCGCCGCTGCCGGCCGGGTCGGCGACCGCAAGAAGCTGATGAACGCCAATTCCAAGAGCATCCAGCTCCAGAACCTGGACAAGCTCGCCATGGAGGCGGAGCAACCTGCCGTGCGCGTGCATGAGCGCACCGGCAAAAGGGCGCTGTTCGTCAACTACATCCACACTCTGAAATTCAAAGGCTGGACCGAGGCAGAGAGCGAGCCGGTGCTGCAATATCTCTTCACCCACCTGCGCCGCCCGGAATTCACCTGCCGCCTGCGCTGGCAGCCCGGCACGCTGGCAGTCTGGGACAATCTTGCGAGCCAGCACTATCCCATCAACGACTATCACGGCCTCCGCCGCGTTATGTGGCGGGTAACGCTGGAAGCGGCCTGACGCCAAACGATAACCATAGCCCGAGGAAACCTCCATGACCGAACTCAACAATCCCCGCATCATGATCGTCGGCGCCGGCGCTGTCGGCGCCTATGTCGGCGGCAATCTGGCTAAGCAGGGGCTGGACGTCAGCTTCTTCGACGCCTGGCCGGAGCATGTGCAGAAGATGCGCACCGACGGCATCACGCTGGAGGGCACGAC
>JAYPXD010000098.1:10868-11884 GCA_038135395.1 Alphaproteobacteria bacterium
CGTCAAGGCCTACAACCTGACCGAGCTGCAAGGCCTGAAGCGGGAAAAGCCGATCGACATCGCCTTTATCTGCGTGAAGTCCTACGACACTGCCTGGGCGACCATGCTGATCAAGGATTACCTTTCTCCCACCGGCTGCGTCGTCTCGCTGCAAAACTGCATGAACGAGGAGACGATTGCGAACATCGTCGGCTGGGGCAAGACGCTGGGCTGCATCGCCGCCAAGATCGTGGTGGAGCTTGTCGGCCCCGGCCATGTCATCCGCCGCATCGCCAAGGGCGGCGCGGAACATACGGTCTTCCGCGCCGGCGAGGCCACCTGCGTGATCACGCCCCGGCTGGAGAAGATCGTCGGCTGGCTCTCCGAAATCGACTCGGCCAAGGCCACCACGAACCTGTGGGGCGAGCGCTGGTCCAAGCTGGTGGCGAACGCCATGGGCAATGGCGTTTCCGCATCGACCGGCATGAGCATCAAGGAATACATGGTACAGGAACCGGCGCGCCACCTCTCGATCCGCATCGCCGGCGAGTCGGTGCGCGTCGGTCAGGCGCTGGGCTATGCGCTTGAGGAAATCAACGGCTTCGCACCGGAGGTCTGGGATCTGGCCGCGCAGGAGTTGGAGAGCGGCGCGAATGACGCCCCGAATTTCCGCAAGGTCGAGGAAAAGCTGCTGGCCAACGCCGCCAAGGCGAAGGAAGGCGCACGTCCCTCCATGGGGCAGGACATGCTGAAGGGCCGGCGCACCGAGATCGAGTTCATCAACGGGCTGGTTGCCAACAAGGGCAAGGAAATCGGCATCCCGACGCCGGCCAGCAGCAAGCTGGTGGAAGCGGTGCAGTCGGTCGAACAGGGCCGAGCCCCGGCCGGTATCGAGCGCCTGATGTAGCGCGGGCGGGCTCGCCGCGGCGCTCCGGCTCCAGGATATTTCCTGGCCGGAGTCGCGCGGAAAGGGAAGCGCGCGCTAGAGCAACGCCCAATCAAATGGAGTCGTTTGATCGGGGGAAGTTGCTCGCCAT
>JAYPXD010000099.1:0-3326 GCA_038135395.1 Alphaproteobacteria bacterium
CCCAGGCATTCGCCCGAACCTCCTCCGGCACCAGGTCATTGATGATCTGGAGGATGGGCTGGGCGGGTTGGTTCATGCAGGCTGAATCGCTTCAGAGAGCGGTCAGGCTCTCCGCCGGCGCATCCAGGCAACGCCGAGGAGACCAGCGGCAACGACGGACAGCGACGCAGGCGCGGATGCCGGGGCAGAGGACTCAAACCCGACGGTCAGGACCAGGCGCTGGGCAGCGGGCTATAGGATGGTATCGCCGATGGAGGAGTGCGTGCTTGAAACGCCATCGACGGCATTGGCGGCGCTGGCGGCATTGGCCGTAGTGCCGAGCGCCACGACGTGGGTGACGACGTTGGCCAACTCGGAGAAGGGGCCGCCGAAAACAGTGGCGTTTGCGCCGGTAAAATTCAGCTGCACACCAGCGATATTCAAAGCGCCGCCGGTGCTGGCGTTATACTGGGCAGTGATGGTCAGGAATGCGCCGTTCGCATTAAAAACACCGTCAGCGTTCGAATAGAATACATCATAATATTCCGCCCCCCTAAGATCGGTATTGCCCGGGCCCAGAGGATTGGCGCGCACACTCAGAAGAGCGCCGTCACCCGGCGCAAATACATTCGGCGTTGGCCCTGCGCCGGTGCGCTCCCAGAACGTGATCGTCTGCAGATCGGTGAGACCTTGAATTGGGACAGCACTGGCCGCCGAGGTCACCGCTACGGCCACGATGGCCATCAATCCGACGAAAATATTTTTCACAAGCTCGTCTCCTAAAGCGTGATGCCAATGCTTAGTTTGGTACGTAGTTTACCATGCGATGGTTAGCATGTGTAGACAGACGGTTCGTGCCCTATGCAAAAAAAAACGCCAGATTTCGAATGTGGAGCTCTTACCCGCCAATTCGCGGGCCGCGACGGACATCGTGGTTAACGATAGGGCGGCGCCGGTAATCCAGGCGATACCCAGAGCCTTGTTGGCGACAACCCGGCTTACCGCCGCCGTGCCTCCGACGCCGCGATATAGCTGACGCTGACGAAGATGATAGCCCCACCGGCCAGCGTGAAGGTATCCGGAACCTCTGTATAGAGGAGGTAGCCGAGGATTGCGGCAAACGGCAGGCGCAGATAGTCGAACGGCATGACGACACTGGCCTCGCCATGCGACAGCGCCCGGGTCAGGCACATATGCGCGGTGTAACCGCAGACCGCCAGCATCGCGATCCAGGGGATGACGGCGACCGATGGCGTCACCCAGACATAGGCTGTCGGTATAGCCGACAGCACCGTTATGGTGAAGTTGACGGAAAATACCATCTTCGTCGGCTTGTCGGTGCCGCTCATCATTTTGACGATGGTATTCGACGCGGCATAGAAAACCGCGCAGCCAAGCAGGGCCATGGTGGCGGGGCCGATGGCGATGACGCCGGGCCGCACGATGACCAGGATGCCGGCGAACCCAACAAAGGCGGCAATGGAGCGCTTCAGGCCCGGCCGTTCGCCGACCATGATAGCGGTCATCAGGATGGTGATGAGGGGATAGGTCGATTGCAGCGCGCTGGCGGTCGCAAGAGGCGCGTGCGCTACCCCATAAAACATCATGCTCATGGCCGTAAACGTCGTAATTCCCCGTAGCAAATGCAGCCGCCATCGCGTCGACCGGAACGCGTTTGAGCGCTCGCGCACCAACCAGGGGCCGAGGAGCACCAACGAAAAGAGCGAGCGCATGAACAGGATTTCGAACGTCGGCAGGGTTGCGCTCAATTGCCGGACGGCCACGAACAGGCCAGAGAACGCAACGGCGGCGCCCAGCATCCACAGGATGCCGAGCGAATTGTTGATCGGATGGGTCGAGGACATCCTGCGGTCTTGGCTTTCCAACAGAGAAAAGCGCCGCCCGTCGGAAAACGCGGCGGCGCTTCTGCGTTTTGCATCAGCGATCCGATATTTTAGCCCAGGCCAACGGGTCTCGCGAAGCTATTTTCGGCGGCGTGCCTCCGGCTATGGCCTTTTCGGCCTGCGCCCGCGCCATTCGGCCAAACGGGCGACGACGCCGCGGAACGAGCGGACCTCCTGTTCGGTCATGGTGGCGCGGCGAAAGACGTTATGCAGGTTGCGCTGCATGGTCGGACGCATGCTCGGCTCCCGGTAATATTCCGCTTTGTCGAGTTCCAGGTCCAAGTGCTCGAGTAGCGCATCGACCTCAGCGGCGGAGGCGGAGATGCCCTCGCCGATTTCCAGCACGCCGGGCGGGGTTGCGTCGGCGGACGTGTACCACTCATAGCCGATCAGCAGCACGGCCTGTGCCAGGTTCAGTGAGGTAAAGGCCGGGTTCAGCGGAACGGTGACGATCCCGAACGCCCGCATGACGTCTTCGTTGACCAGGCCGGAACGTTCGCCGCCGAACAGCACGCCGACCCGTTCGCCGCGGGCCATGGTGGCCCGCATTTCGCCGGCAAGGCCGCGCGGCGTGTACACGGGCTTGACCATGTCGCGCGGACGCGCCGTCGTGGCGTAAACCCGCTCCAAATCCGCGACGGCATCGGCCGTGGTTGCATAGAGGCTGGCACGATCCAGCACGATGTCGGCGCCGGATGCGGCAGACACGGCTTTTTCGTTCGGCCAGCCATCGCGCGGCGCGACTAACCGCAAGTCAGAGAGGCCGCAATTCCACATGGCCCGCGCCACGGTGCCGATATTCTCGCCCAATTGCGGCTGTACGAGGATGATTGCGGGGCCGGGCGTATCGGCGGCGGTTTGGGAACGGTCGGTGCCTGCCATGGCGCGATGCGGTTCCTATCGTCGGTAACGGTTTTATTCATGCGGCCAAGGCCGATCTTTAACGCAATGCGGCTCCGCATCGTGCCTTTCCGATGCGGAGCCGCGGATATCCTTGCAGATTCGGAGGCTGTTTCTAAGCGGCCTTGTTATTGCCCAGCATCCGGGTCAGCCCCTGTCGGTCTGAGGGGCCGTTATCGCGGCGTTCCTTGCGCGGGCCGTTTGCGGATTTGGCTCCGCCAGGCTTGCTGCCACGGTTACGCCGTGGGCGGTCGCCGTTTGCAGATTCCCCGTTGCGCGGCTTGTCCGAGCTGAATTTCTTGGGCCCGAATTTTGCGCCTGCAGGCTTGCGGCGCTGCTGCTTGGGCGCCTCTGGCCCGTTTTCACCAGATAGCGAATCGTACCGAGCCTGTTCCGGCCGGTCTTCCCGGCGTTGACGCTCTGGCCGCGGCGCACGGTCGGGGCGAGCCGGGCGATCTGCCCTGGGCTGCCGCTCCGACCTCGGCTGCCGCTCGGCGCGGGGCGGGCGCTCTTTCCGCGGTTCGCTGTCGGCCCAGATCTCCT
>JAYPXD010000099.1:3426-11861 GCA_038135395.1 Alphaproteobacteria bacterium
CGCTCGGCGCGGGGCGGGCGCTCTTTCCGCGGTTCGCTGTCGGCCCAGATCTCCTGGTCTTCGCGAGGCTGGCGATCATCGCTGAAGGAGCGCTCCGCCCGCGGCCGGCGCGGGCCGCGTTCGCCACGGTGCGCGCGCTCGCCACGGTCTTCGCGACGGGCGCGGTCATAGTCGATGGGCGGCGGCGAGGCGATGACCTCAGCGCCTTCCGGCGCGCTTTCGACCGTCAACGGCTTGCCGGTCAGTTTTTCTATGTCGCGCAGCAGGCGGCGTTCGTCATGGGCGCAAAGCGAAATCGCCTGACCGCTCTTGCCGGCGCGCGCGGTGCGGCCGATGCGGTGCACATATGCCTCCGGCACATGCGGCAGTTCGAAGTTCACGACGTGCGAAACGTCGTCTACGTCGATGCCGCGGGCGGCGATGTCTGTCGCGACGAGGACCGTCAACTTGCCCCGGCGGAAGCCATCGAGGGTCCGCTGGCGCTGGCCTTGGCTTTTGTTGCCGTGCAGAGCGTCAACGGAAATGCCGGCCCCGGCCAGCGTCTGGGCGACTTTGTCGGCACCGCGCTTGGTGCGGGTGAAGACGATAGCGCGCTCCACCTCCGGCTGGCGCAACAGCGTAACGAGGACGCCGCGCTTGTCACCGCCCGGAAGATGCATGACCCGCTGGTCGATGGACTCGATCGGCCGCGCAGCCGGAGCGACGGAGACCTCTATCGGCTCGCCCATGAAATCCGCGGCAAGCTTGCGAATCTCCGGCGGCATAGTGGCGGAAAACAACATAGTCTGCCGCTCGTCGGCAACCTTGGCCATGATTTTGCGGATCGCCGGGATGAAGCCCATGTCCAGCATATGGTCCGCTTCGTCCAGCACGACCTGGGCGGTCTGGCTCAGGCTGACAACGCCGGTAGACATGTGATCCAACAGGCGGCCCGGCGTCGCAACGACGATGTCGACCCCGCCCGCCAGGCGCAGGGCCTGCGGCCGCGGGTTGGCGCCGCCGATCACCACGGCATGGGTGATCCGCATGTATCGGGAATAACTGCGGATGTTGTCGCCGATCTGGATTGCCAGCTCGCGGGTTGGCGCGAGGATCAGCGCGCGGCAGGTCTTGGGCGCGGGCCGGCCGTCAACCGCTGCCAGATGCTGCAATATCGGCAGTACGAACGCCGCTGTCTTGCCGGTCCCGGTCTGGGCGATGCCGACAAGGTCGCGTCCGCCCAATACCGCCGGGATGCCCTGGGCCTGGATGGGAGTCGGCTGTTCGTAGCCTTCGGCCACAATGGCGCGAAGTAACGGCTCGGCGAGGCCGAGTTGATCGAATGAGGTCAAAAGTTTAAGTCTTTCTGCAGGCAGGCCGCATCGAAGGCTGGCCATGCCGGGCACGGGAATAGGGCGCTTGCGTAGAACCGGCGCCCTGTGAACATCCGTGGAATAATGCGCTGTCTTGAACCAATTTGAGGGCCAAACGGCAATAGCCGAGGCGGGGCCTCCGTCAAAGCGGCGTCACTGTCTACGCGCGGAACACGGACAGGCGTAGAGCAGAAGCGATGCAGAAATGCAAGAATAATCGCCTGTGCCAAATCGTACTATGCAACGCTTTTGCGCGGCTTCACCGTTGGCCCGTCGGCGCCGAAGACTACCGTTTGCCAATCAGTTCCATTGAAATGTTGCGGCCAAACAATTGTTCTGCATTCCGATAGGCGATCTTTTCCGCAACAGCACGCGGCAGCTTGGCCAGCCAGCGTCGGTTCGAGGCGATAATGGAGTCGTAACTGTCCCACTGGCTGTTGACCCATGTGTCGCTGCCGACCAGCAGGCGGTCCTGAAACGCCAGTATGATCTTTTCCCATTCCGGGTTCAGGCGGTTGCCGGAGCCCAGAATTTCGAACTCCCGCAACGAGGTATCGGCCGCCAGGGTGGGAAATTCGGCCATCAGCGCATACACGTCCCGCGGCGCAGTCCCTAATCCGGCATGCGCCCAGATGATCTTCACGGTCGGGTCCAGGCTATAGAGCCAGCGGACAGGCTCGGCGCCCGAGTGCACATGCAGGAAGATATCCCTGGACTTCGCCATCGCAATCACCCGCCGGAACAACGGCGCATCGTTGATGTCCAGACTATGGATATGGAATTCGCCGATGCCTTGATGCGGATACTGTTCCAACCGCTTCGCCAGATAGGCTTCCATATCCGGCGCTTTGGTCCAGTTGGACGATCCGACCGCGCCGTGGTAGGGGCGCAGTTCCGGCACGATCCGGCTTGGCGCGTAGTTCCAAAGCATGATCGTGCCTTCGTCCGGCGTTGACGACACCAACCCCATCGCGACCCCATTCCGGTCCATCATTTCGATAATGCTCGCCACCGGATACCGGTCCCAGGCGGGTTCTTTGTAGTGGACGTGGGCGTCGAAGATCGGCAGCGTGCGCACCGCATCGCCGATCGGCGCATGGTCGCCATCGCTTCTGGCCGCGGTGAACGGCAAGGCCAGTGCAACCAGTGCGACAGCAGCTATTCGCAGGGGTTTATTGGTCATTGCGGCGCGCCTTTCCTGCTTGAGAATGCTCTACGGTATCGAACCGTACCACAGGAGCCGACGGGGGTTACACCCCGGCCAAGGGCAGGGGCCCGGGCATTGCGGCGAATCGAATTGGACACGCCAGCAGATTTCGTCGACGATGCCGTCGCTTGTCCCGCTATTCGGAGCCTTTCGACCATGGCCGTTACCGCAGAATTTCACTTCGATTTCGGCAGCCCCAATGCCTACCTTTCGCACCGGGTCATTCCAGCCATCGAGGCTCGGACAGGGGTGCAATTCCAATATGTGCCTGTGCTGCTGGGCGGCGTCTTCAAGGCCACCGGCAACAAGTCGCCGATGGAAATGTTCGGCGGCATCAAGAACAAGCCGGAATTCCACCGGCTGGAGACGCAGCGCTTTCTCAAGCGCCATGCCATCACCAACTATGTCCGCAACCCGCATTTTCCGGTCAACACCCTGCTGATCATGCGCGGGGCGTGCGTCGCGGCGGACGAGGGCAAGTTGGCAGGCTATGTCGATGCGGTCTACAAATGCATGTGGGAGCAGAGGCTGAAAATGGACGATCCGGCAGTTGCGGCCAAGGCGCTGACCGACGCCGGATTTGACGGGCCCGCCTTGCTGGCCCGCACCCAGGAGCCAGCCATCAAAGCCGCCCTGGTGGCGAACACGGAAAATTCGGTCGCGCGCGGTTGCTTCGGCAGCCCGACCTTTTTCGTCGGAGACGACATCTATTTCGGTAAGGATCAGCTGCGCGACGTCGAAGAGGCCATCATGGCGGCTAAGGGATAGGGCATTTGCGGGAAAGTTTTCGCGAGCGCATTGGCGTCGACATCGGCCGCAAACTGCCGGCCGAGCAGGCGGTCGCATGGGCCGCAGCCAATGGCGTCCGTTATTTCGACATTCAGTGCGATCTGCCGCCGAATGCTATGGAGCGCTTTGACGCCGAGGCGTGCGCGGCCATCCGCGCTGCTTGCGTGCGAGACGGCCTGCATCTGGGCCTGCACACCCTCTCGGCCGTCAACGTCGCCGAGGTGGCTCCGTTTCTGCGCGATGCCGCTGACCACTACCTTCGGGCCTATATCGACCTGGCCAAGGCGATGGCGGCGGAATGGGTCGTCGTGCATGGCGGCTATCACTTTACGGGCGACTGCGGCCTGCGTCGCGCCGCCAGCATCGACCGCCTGAAGCGCGCGGTTGGGTATGCTGAAGAACAGGGCGTGCTGCTGCTGCTGGAGAATTTGAACGGCGAGCCAGCAAGGGCGGAGGTGCACTACATGCCGGACACCCTGGCCGATACCCAGGCGTGGCTGGAGGCAATTCCCAGCCCAAACCTGCAATGGGCGTTCACCATCAACCATGCGCACTACGACGACCACGGGATTGCCGCGTGGATCGAGGCAATGGACATGCGCCGCTGCGCCGAAGTCCGCATCGCCGACAACAACGGCGAATACGAAATCCATATGCATCCCGGAACCGGCACGATCGACTTTGCCGATATGTTCCGGCGTGTCGAAGGGGCGGGCTTTCAAGGCCACTACATGTGCGGCTGGGGCTCGCTGGAGCAGATGTTGCAGGGGCGGGAATTGTTGGTGGGAATGGCGGCTAATTCGGTCTCGGTCTGCCGTTAGTGGCAAAGGGAGGACCCAGCGGAGATTCCAGCAGGCTTGTCCGGAGGCAGGCTTAAGCTCCATTGTCCCGGCGTCGTCTCGGTGGCCGGGACAATGGTTGCCGCTACCTAAACTGTCGCAATCGGCGACGATGGCGAGCCGACGGCGCCTGGCAGGCGGAGCGGCGGCGCCGTCAGCAGGAAGCGGGTGCGGTTGTTGGCTTTCAGCCACGCCGCCAGTTCGCTGAGGTACCAAAGCTCGCCGATGTTCACGCCCAGCTTGAACAGGCAGAGCTCATGCAACGGCAGGCGCGCGTATTTCTCCGCCATTGCCGGCCGGGACGGAAAGCCCTCCACGGCAAAGTTATCGGCGCAGATTACCGATATCCCGCTGTCGGCAATCCATTGCTGCAAGCGCCGGTCGCGGCCGTTCAGCACGGCGTAGGAGTTGTGCAGTGTGTGCTGATCCGGATTGCCCTTCGCTTCCATGATGTAGTCGGCGAAGCCCGTGTAGATCAGCAGCATGTCGCCCGGCGTGACCTCGACGCCGGTGGTGTCCAGAGCACGCATCCAGTCGTCATAGCCCACATAGTGGCGCGCCTTGCCGAAGTGGCGCTCCAGGTCAACGAGTAGGCCGCGGCCCTGCATGCCTTTGGCGGCCATGTTCTCGACGCCCAGCTTGCGCGCCCCGGTGGTCTGGCCGGTTTCCTCCACCGTGCGGTCGAGGTTGTAGCGCACCGGCCCCACCACGTCCTCGTGGCCCTTATAACCGTTGTAAAACCGGATCTCCGGCTCGCCATCGCCGTCGGCGTCGAACATGGAGCCGACATGGGCGAACGTGTCCCACTGGGTCGAATATTGCAGCACCATGTCGACCCGGTCGTCGCAGCCGACATCGGTATAGTGCGGATCGTCGAGGCAGGCCGGATAGAGATAGCGGCGGGTGCCGTCGGGCAATTGCGTCGGACGGAGTGTGTAGGGGCCACGGGCGGGAGTGAGCAGATTGCCGCCCGGATAGTTCAGCGGCAGCGAGAGACAGAAGCTCAAGCCTTCTTTCACCTCGGCCACGCCTTCCAGCACTTTTTGCGGCGTGATCAGGTTGACGCGGCCGAGTTGATCGTCCTCGCCCCAATCGCCCCAGGTCGAGCCTTCCGGGCGCACTTTCCATCGTTTTGCCATGGGTCAGATTTCCTTTTGGATGCTCAGATGCAAATTCTATTTTCAGACAGCATCGCGAACCGCGCGCCACTCTGCAAGCGGCGTCAGCGTACGCGCTCCCGGCTCCGGCCGCTGGCGGCCAGGCCCATGATGCAGAGCACGCCGAATGCAGCAATGCCGGCTGCAAATGGGATGACCAGGTCGTAGCCTCCGATTTCCCAGACGAGCGAGCCGATGTGCGGCGCGAATGCGAACCCGACCAGATAGGGCAACGCGAGCCAGCCGGCGATGGCGCCAAAGCCGGTGCGGCCCAGGAATTCCGCCGTGATGGCAGGCTTGATAATGCTGGTGAGGCCGTACGAGCCGCCCTGGAACACGGCAAATGCGAAGCTTAGCCAGGGTGCAAAGCCGGCAGCCATCAAGAGGAGGGCCGCGATGACGACGCCGGTGAAGGAGATTGCGGCCATGGCCATGGTGCTGACCCTATGCTGCACCGCGACCAGTATCATGCGGCCGGCCACCTGGCTCGGCCCGATGGTGGAGGCGACCAGAACGGCCATGGTCTCGGCGACGCCGCGCTCGGCCAGCAGTGGGCGGATATGATTCAGCAATATACCGTGATTGAGTGCCATGACCGGAAAGGCGAGCGCGATCAGCCAGAACTGCGGTTTGCGCAACGCCGCCAGCAGAGCCGCGCGATTCTCGGCCTTGGGCGCCGGACGAGCGGCCTCGCCGCTGGCGCACTCCAGCAACAGCGCGCCGACGAACAGGAGCGGCGCCGCAAGGAACGCGGCCGCGGCGGCAAAGACCAGTAGGGTCGTCTGCCAATCATAATGCTCTAGCAGGCCAGCTGCCGGAAGAAAGCTCAGCGGCGAGGCGAACCCCGCCAACAGCGTGATATGAGTGATGGCTTTGCGCGCGTCGGCGCCCTTGGCTCGCGTAACAACAGAAAAGCACGGTTCATAGAGGCAGAAGCCTTGCGCCGCGCCGATCAGCACCCAGACAGCCATGAATGCAAAGGGCGTGTCCACCTGGGAGAGCATGGCGATCCCAGCGGCGCCTACCAGCGCTCCGCCGCCGAGCGCAAATCGCCCGCCGCCCGCATCAATAACGCGCCCGGCAACCGGAGAAGCCAGTGCCGCCGCCAGGATTGCGAGCGTAAAGCCCAGTGTCAGGTCGCCCTTCGGCCAGCCGAGCGACCGCTCCCAGGCGAGCAGCAGGGCCGCAAAAACATAGAAGATCGTCGCCCAGACCAGGGTTTCGCCCGCTCCTAACAACCAAATGGCCAGGCGGGACGCTTGGTGCGGCCGGCTGGAAGCAAACGAGCGAAGGGACATGGCTGCGAAATCTCAAGGCCTGGCCGCAGGAGCGCCACGCTCCCAGCTTCTGTGCACAGCCTCGCCGACTTTTGTCGCGCAATCAATCCGCAAGCGCTGAATGCGCTGCGTCAGCCGGCCGGATCGTCAGCGGGACCTCGCAGTCGCCGCCGCAGCGTGGCGTCCAACCCGGCGCTACGCGACCGCATTTGTCGCCTGCGGCTCTGGTCAAATGCATTTGTCTCCGGCACAGTGCCCCGACTTTGTTACGAACAACCAGCGCAAGGAATGCTCCACTATGAATCCCTTCTCTATGGAAGACCGCAACGTCCTCGTTACCGGCGCCGCCCAGGGCATTGGACGTGAGGTTGCCCGCACGATCGTCGCTCTCGGCGGCCGGGTTGCGGCAATCGACATGAATGGCGATGGCATGAAGTCGCTGAAAGACGAATTGGGCGATGCCTGCCTCGCCTATACCGGCTCGGTCACGGACCAATCGCTGGTCGACGGCATGGTGCAAGACATGGTCAAGGAATGGGGCTGGGTGCACGGCCTGTTCAATAACGCCGGTATTGTGCGCGCCGCGATGATCCATAAGATGGAACGCGAAACCTGGGATCAGGTGATCAACGTCAACCTGACGGGCGTTTATCTCACGTTGCAGTCTGTTGGCCGCCAGATGATCGAGCAGGCGAAAGGCAGCGATGCGCAGGTCTGCAACGGCCAGATCGTCAATGTTTCGTCGATCGCCGGCACGGCCGGCACGATTGGGCAGATTAACTATGGTGCCGCTAAAGCCGGTGTTCTGGGCATCACCATGAGCGCAGCGAAGGAGTGGGCCCGCTATGGAATTTGCGTAAATTCCGTAGCGTTTGGTACCGTTGAAACGCCGATGACCGAGGTGGTGCGCGGGCCGAAGTTCGCGGCGCAGACCATGGCGCGTATTCCGCTTGGCCGGTATGCCGCGACCAGCGATGTGGCGCCGGGCGTGATCTTCCTGATGACCCCGGGCTCCACGTATATCACGGGTAAAAACCTGACGATCGATGGCGGCGTCACGGCGATGTAGTGAAAATAAGAATATATACCTATTGCATTCACTTGGGTGCGTAGGTATACCTTAAAGTCTGTTCTGGATCGCAAAATGATTTGCGTCCCGGAGCCCTGCAAGCCGCTTTTGAGCGGCTTGTGCGGTCTAAAGGCTGGTATTTCAGCTTTTTGCTCTTGAACAATTAGTTGTGCGTATGGAAGGGATACGCGGGCGGCGGTGTTTGAGGTTTATGCGATTACGGTTGCATGGATTTTTTGCACAAGTAATGCTGTTCGTGTGTTCTAAAAGCAGGGTTTTCCTGTTTTTAAACCTAAGGACTGAACAGTTTGGCTGGTGCTTGCGGGTGCTGGTCAGATAAGTTCATGTCTGAACGCTTTATTTGTGCGGGATCAATGATACTCGTGATTGGCTTGAGGTTTTTGTTTAGCGGTTTACTGCTGGACAGAAGCATACCTCAACCTGAGAGTTTGATCCTGGCTCAGAACGAACGCTGGCGGCATGCCTAACACATGCAAGTCGGACGAACTCTTCGGAGTTAGTGGCGGACGGGTGAGTAACGCGTAGGAACCTGCCGAGTAGTGGGGAATAACAGTTGGAAACGACTGCTAATACCGCATACGCCCTTCGGGGGAAAGATTTATCGCTATTTGAGGGTCCTGCGTTCGATTAGCTAGTTGGTGTGGTAACGGCGCACCAAGGCGACGATCGATAGCTGGTCTGAGAGGATGATCAGCCACACTGGGACTGAGACACGGCCCAGACT
>JAYPXD010000100.1:0-11781 GCA_038135395.1 Alphaproteobacteria bacterium
GCCTACACCTCGACGAAGCATGCCATTACCGGGCTGACCAAGTCGACGGCTCTGGATGGTCGAGCCAACAATATCGTCGCCTGTCAGATCGATATCGGCAACGCTGAAACGCCGATGACGCAGCGGATGAAAAAAGGCGTATTGCAGCCGAATGGACAAACCGTGGTCGAGCCGGTGATGGATGTCCAAAACGTGGCCGATACCATCATTCTGATGTCGAACATGTCGCTGGACGCCAACGTGCAGACGGTGACGGTGATGGCCTCGAAAATGCCGTTTGTCGGCCGCGGCTGACCCGGATGCATGGACGCTCCCGATCACAGCGGATCGGGAGCGGAATAAGCGGTTATTGCACCATTTTCTTGGGATCCACGGCGCGGTCGTGCTGGCGCAGTTCAAAGTGAAGTTGTGGCTCTGTGACCGAGCCGGTCGCGCCGATCTCGCCGATGGTCTGGCCCTGGCGCACAGTGTCGCCGCGCTTAACCGCAATGCTCTTCGCATGCGCGTAGGCGCTGGTCCAGCCATCGGCGTGCTTGATCAGCACCAGGTTGCCAAACCCTGGCAGCCCATCGCCGGCATAGGCAACGGTGCCGTCTGCGGTTGCCCGGATCGGGGTGCCCTGCGGCGCGGCGATGTTGATGCCATCGTTATGCAGGCCGCCCGATTTGGGGCCAAAGTCCGATAGGATGCGGCCTTCCACAGGCAGGAGGAAGGTTGGCGCACCGGCGGGCGCCGCAGGCTTTGCCGGCGCTTGCGGCGCCGGTTTGCTCGGCTCGGCCTTGCTTGGTTCAGCCTTGGCGACGTCGGCTTTGGAGCCGTTCGGTTGCGCCGGACGCTGACGGGGTTGCGGCTGATGCGGATGCTCCGGCTCTGTCGGCTTGGCCACGGAGGGCGCTACTGCCGGAGCGGGCGGCGATGGATTGACGAAGACCGGACCGCCGCGCCCGATGGTGACGCTGCCAGACGAAGGCGCCGCTGCCGCCGGTGCGGTTGGCGCCGGAGACGCGGAGGGCGCGGCAGCCGACGTGGTCGGCACGGTCTGGATAACAGGACGGGAGGGCTGGACCGGTTGCGGGCGTGTCGCAACCTGCCCATACGCCCGCGGGATCGCCAGTCTGTCGCCGGTAACCAGCCGGTCCGGGGAACTCAGAGCGTTGGCGGCGATAATCGCTTCGGAGGAGACGCCGGTGTCGCGGCTGATGCCCAGCACGGTTTCGCCTGGCTGCACGACATGAACATATTCATCCGGCAAGACCAGCGTCGTGCCGGCAAGAATTTTGCCGTCTGTGATGTTGTTGGCTTTCGCCAGATTGGTTGCGGTTACATTGGCTTGCCGCGACAGGCTGATCAGCGTGTCGCCGGGGCAGACGAAGATCGTCCGGTCCCGGGGATTGCCGCGATCGCAGGGCTGCTGCTCGACCGCCGCTACCGGTTGTTCGGCGACGCCCGGCCGGGATCCTGCAACGCGGAAGTCGCCGCACCCAACTAGGACGCTCGCAGCCACCCCAACCAGCGCGATTTCCACTGTTCTAAAATTTGGCATAGGGTCGAACGCCTTTTCAGCCTCTAATCCACCGTCAACTCTGACCGCTCCGGATACCACGATTCGATCATTGACCAGGGGGATGAAACGCTGTCAGCGCCACAGTCGTTCAAAAGTGTCCAGTGTCTTGCGGCTGGTGAGGTCGCAGGCCAGCGGGGTCACCGTGATCCAACCTTTTTCAATCAGGTCTTCATCGCTGCCGGGCGTGTCGTAGGCTTGGTCCTTTTCCGTCGAGACCCAGACATAGTCGTCGCCCCGCGGGTCTGTTCCCAGCACCAGGCGCCCTCCCGGCTTGCGCCGGCCTTGCGGCACGACCGTAACCCCGGCGACTTCGGCGGGATCGACGTCCGGGAAGTTCACGTTCACGATGACGTCGGTCGGCCAATCGGTAGTGAGGATTTTTTGGAGTACCGGCACCAGGTGCGCTTCCGCGGTCGGCCAGCGGGCCTCATGATGTGGCACTTTGTTCTGAGAAAAGGCGATGGCTGGCACCGCCAGCAAGGCTGCTTCCATTGCTGCGCCAACCGTACCAGAATACAGCACGTCGCCGCCGATATTGCCGCCGCGGTTGATCCCGGAAATGACCAGGTCGGGGGGCTCGGGCATGATGTGGCGCAATGCCAGAAGCGTCGCGTCGGTGGGCGTGCCACTGACCGCCTTGCGTCGCGGTCCCCTGTCTTGGATGCGCAACGGCGAGTGAATGGTCAGCGCGTGGCTTGTGGCGCTTTGTTCATACCGGGGCGCAACGACCCAGAGTTCGCGCACCAAAGGCGCTATGAGCTTTTCGAGCAGGGCCAAGCCCGGCGCTTCGATGCCGTCGTCATTCGTCAGCAGAACGCGTGCGGTTTTCAGTTCAATCCCGGCCACCAATTATCTCCTTGCCGCCCATATAGGGCCGCAGCACTTCGGGGATGATGACAGAGCCATCTGCTTGCTGGTAATTCTCCAGCACCGCAACCAAAGTCCGGCCAACGGCCAGGCCGGAGCCATTCAAGGTATGGACAAAGACGTTGCCCTTGCCTTCCGCCGGTTTATAGCGCGCGTTCATGCGGCGCGCCTGGAAGTCGCCGCAATTGGAGCAGGAACTGATCTCGCGATAGGCGTTCTGACCGGGCAGCCAGACCTCCAGGTCATAGGTCTTGCGGGCGCCAAAGCCGGTATCGCCACTGCACAACTGCATGACCCGATAGGCCAAGCCGAGGCGTTTCAGCACCTCTTCTGCGCACCCCGTCATGCGCTCGTGCTCGGCCTTGGAATGCTCGGGGGTGGTGATGGAGACGAGCTCGACTTTCTCGAATTGGTGCTGGCGGATCATGCCGCGCGTATCGCGGCCAGCCGAGCCCGCCTCAGAGCGGAAGCAGAGCGTGTGCGCGGTCCGGCGGATCGGCAGGTCGGCCTCCGTCAGGATTTCATCGGCGACCAGGTTGGTCATGGTGATTTCGGACGTTGCCGTCAGCCAAAAGCCGTCGGTTGTCTGGAAACTGTCTTCGGCGAACTTCGGCAGCTGGCCGGTGCCAAACAGGGCGGCATCGCGCACGAGCACCGGCGTATTGGTTTCGGTATAGCCGTGCTCGCCGGTCTGGAGGTCCAGCATAAACTGGGCCAATGCCCGGTGCAGGCGCGCCACTTCTCCTTGCAGCACGACGAAGCGCGCGCCGGAGAGTTTGGCCGCCCGTTCGAAATCCAGGCCGCCGAGCGCTTCGCCGATGGCCTGGTGGTCCTTTGGCTCAAAGTCAAAGATGGGCGGTTGACCGATACGGCGCAGTTCGACATTAGCGCTCTCATCCGCGCCATCCGGCACGTCTTCGTCGAGAACATTCGGCAAAGTCGAAAGCAGCGCTTCGATTTTGGCACCGGCGGCGCGCTCATCGGATTCGGCGGCGCTGATCCCGTCCTTCAGCCCCTCGACCTCCGCCATTAATGCGCTAGCGTCCTCGCCCTTGCCTTTGGCCTGGCCTATCAACTTGGACAGGTCGCGTCGGCGCGATTGCACGGTCTGGAATGCGGTTTGCGCGGCCCGGCGTTGTTCGTCCAGGGCCAGAATAGTGGCGGCGACCGCCGGTGCGCCACGGCGAGCGAGAGCCCGGTCGAGCGCTTCCGGCTCGGCGCGGATCCAACGCAGGTCAAGCATCGATCAATTGTCCTCGTCGGCTTTTTCGTATTCGGCATCGCGTTCGGCGCGTTTGCGTTCGATCATGCGAGCCAGGAAGATGGAGATTTCGTACAGCAGTAAGCCGGGGATCGCCAAACCCACCTGGCTGATCACGTCGGGCGGCGTCAGCACCGCGGCTAGGATGAAAACGATCACGACGGCGTATTTGCGTTTGCGCGCCAATGTGTCAGCACTGATCAGTCCCGCCCGCGCGCAAAGCGAGAGCGCCACCGGCATTTGAAAGAACAGGCCGAACGCGAAGATCAGCTTCATGACCAAGCTCAGGTATTCCCCGACTTTGGCCTCCAACTGGATCGGCAGGCCGCCGGCGGCGCCATGAGTCTCAAACGACAGGAAAAAGCCCCACGCCAACGGGAAAATGAAGAAATAGACCATAGCGCCGCCCAAAAAGAACAGGATCGGCGAGGCAACCAGATAGGGCAGAAACGCGCCGCGTTCATTGTTGTAGAGGCCAGGTGCAATGAATTTGTACAGTTGGTTGGCGATGACCGGAAACGAGATAAACAACGCAGCGAAGAACGAAACCTTGATATAGGTAAAAAAGGTTTCCGTCAGGCTGGTATAGATCATGCGCCGATTGGCCTGCCCTTCGAACTGGTGGGCCAACGGCTTGACCAAAAAGCCGAATATTTCCTCAGCAAACGTGTAGCACAATAAAAAGCAGACAAGAAGCGCGACCAACGAATACAGCAGACGTTGCCGCAGTTCGATCAGGTGATCGATCAACGGCGCGCGCGTTTCTTCTTGTTGCGCATCTTCTTCTTCCCGTGACAGGCGTTTGGTCATGATGACGCCTTAGTTGCCGGTGGGTCTGTCTTCAGTTCGACGCTGGTATCCGGCTCTGTCGCAGGGGCGATTATTGTCGGGGCTGCGATCTTGGCCTCGCCGCTGGTATCGGCCGACGCCACCGCCTCAACCGGTTCCGGCGTTGCGGGGTCTAATTTCACAGGTTTTGCAGCGTCTTCGATGTCGCTGTTCAAATAGCGGTCTATCGTTTTTGTGTCCGTAGCGTTGCGAACCGTGCGTTGCAGGTCGCGCAATTCTTCCTGACGGGCGATATCGTCGATACCGTCCTGGAATTGCCGGGCCATCCGCCGCAATTGCCCGACGTACTTGCCGAAGGTGTGCAATGCTGAGGGAAGGTCACGTGGACCGATAACGATCAACGCAACAACACCGATCACAAGAAGCTCGGTCCAACCGATATCCAGCATGGTGTATGGCTGCCTTTATCCGGCTCGCACTGCGCAGCCGGATGGCTAGCTTTGCGCCGTGTCTTTGTTCTGGGTCGTGCCGTGCTCAACCTTACCGGTCGGCGCTTGATTGCTGGGACTTTCGACCTCATCGTCCTTCATGCCGGCCTTAAAGCTCTTGATGCCTTTGGCCATGTCGCCCATCAGCCGCGGGATCCGCCCCGCGCCGAACAAAACGACGACGATCAGAATTACGATCAGAATTTGCCAAATGCTGATCCCCATGGGACCGCTCCTTTACTGAAGGGAAGGCTTAACGGCATTGCGCACGTTATCGCAGGTTTGGGTTGGTTCGGCAACGCGCTCCGGTCGGCGTGTTTCGACGCGGCTGAGGCTAACGCTCTGCAGGAAACACCATGGCCTTGCCGTCGCGAACCGAGACATTGACGACATCCCCTTCGTCCAGTGCGGACCCATCGGGGCCCCGCGCGGTCAGCGGCGCGTCGGCGCCATCGACAGACAGTTGGAACAGCACGGACCGTCCCAACGGACGTTTCAGGGCGACCGTGCCACCGTTGCAGCGGCCGCAGTCTGCCGGACCGCGTTCGATATGCAATTGATCGGGACGCACCAGGATTTCAACGGGCGTGCCGCTGGCGATGGATGGGGTTTCGATCAATCCGGCAGGGGTCCAACAGCTGCCATCCTGGACGATGGCGGCAAATCGGTTGACTTCGCCGAAAAAGCTGGCGGCAAAGGGGGTCTGTGGATGGTGATAGAGGTCAGCAGGCGTGCCGATTTGCTCGACCAATCCGTCTTTCATCAAGGCGATCCGGTCGGCCATGTACATGGCTTCTTCCGCATCGTGGGTCACCATGATGGCCGTCGTACCGGTCCGTTTCAGGACGCGCACGGTCTCTGCCCGAAGGCTGTTGCGCATACTGGCGTCAAGCCCCGAAAACGGCTCATCCAGCAGCACGACGCTAGGTTCCGGCGCCAACGCCCGCGCTAGCGCCACACGTTGCTTTTCTCCGCCCGAGAGATGATCGGGGTATTGGTTCGCTTTGTCGCTTAAGCCGACTTCGGCCAACATCAGCGCAACCCGCTCCCGGCGTGCGGCTGTTCGCATGCCGCGCAGCCCGAATCCGACATTCTCAGCCACCGTCAGATGCGGGAACAGCGCAAAATCCTGAAACATAAAGCCGATTCGCCGTCGTTCGGCGGGCACAAACGCCCCGTCGCCGCTGACCACTTTTTGGCGCAACGAAATCGTGCCGCTATCCGGGGTTTCCAGGCCGGCGATCAGGCGCAATGTCGAGGTCTTGCCGCAACCGGAGGGGCCAAGCAGGGCGAGGATTTCTCCGTCGTAAACCGAAAGGCTAACCCCATGCACCCCGACACGGCTATCGACGCTGGGGCTGGGATAGGCAAGGTGAACATTCTGCAGATCTACAGCGACCCTGTTGGCCATTCCACCTTGTTTGTCAAAGCCGTGCTTCTCAGTGTAGAAATTCAACTGGGCCATCGGGTACACGTACTCCCGTGCGATTATCGTTTTGTCTGACGCACGCATCTATGGGAAAGTAATGCTAATCATTCGCAATTGCAAGCGGGCTACCCCGACCTGAACGCATTTTATACCCGGCCTGGCCGCGGTCTCAAGATTCGGATTGCGTGGGCGGGGAGTTGAAGTTCAGTTTGGGCGTCTCGTCCAGGAAGCCGTTTGCTTCCAATTCGCTGATTCCAGGCAGGTCGCGCAATTGAGCGAGGCCGAAATCCCGGAGAAATTCGCTGGTGGTCAGCCAGGTCAACGGCCGGCCGGGAACCTCCTTACGGGGGCCTGGCTTGACCCAGCCTGCGTCGAACAGAGCCTCCATAGTAGAGCTGCCCACAGAAACGCCCCGGATCGCTTCTATTTCCGGGCGGGTGACCGGCTGATGATAGGCAATGATGGCGAGAGTCTCTTCCATGGCCCGGCTCAGCCGGCGTTCTTCGTGCCGCGTAAGCGCCAGGCTAGCCGCCAGGTCCGGCGCGGTGCGGAATTGCCACTTGCCGTCCAGTTGCACCGGCTCTACGCCGCGGCCGGCATAGTCCAGTTGCAGCCGTTCGATCACGGCGCGGACTTTCACGGTCGCCGGCAGGCGCTTGGCAATCTCTGCCTCGCTGACCGGTTCTTCGGCGGCGAACAGCAACGCTTCGACAAGGCGGGCGGCGGCAATCAGGTCATCCATCCTGCGGTTCTCCTGTCGACCGCTGCGGCGCAGGGGCAAGGAGCAATGGGCCATAAACCTCATCCTGCCGCAACCGGATGCGTCCTGCCTTTGCCATTTCGAGGCTGGCGACAAATGCAGACGCTATTGCAGAGCGGCGCTGAATACCGGCCTTCAGGTTTTCGGGAAGGAAGCTCGCCAATTCCTGCCATCCCGGCAGCGTGCCGACCATGCCTTCCAGCCGGGCAAGCGCTTCCTCCACCGAAGTCAAAAGCCCGGGGTCGATGGTCAGCATTGGCGGCGGCGTCCGCTTTGCCGCGATCGATGCATAGGCGCGAAGCAGTCCCGCCAGATCGGGCTGCCAAGCGGTCGACCGGGAACTGGCTACGCCCTCCGGTGCGCCACGGGTATGCCAATCGCGCCCCAGGCGAGGCAGGCTGAGCAGTTGCCGGGTCACGCCCTGAATCGCTTCGAGGCGTCGCATGCGCTCGGCCAGAATTGCGGCCATCTCACCGGCGCTAGGGCCATCGTCCGAACTATCATCCCGGGGCAAAAGCAAACGCGACTTGAGATAGGCCAGCCAGGCGGCCATGACTAGGTATTCCGCTGCAATCTCCAGCCGGGCCTCTTTCGCTTCCGCAATATAGCGCAGATATTGGTCGGCCAGGGCTGCGATGGATATGACGGTCAGATCGATTTTGCGGTCGCGCGCCAGGGACAATAGCAGGTCAATCGGGCCTTCGAACCCGGCGAGATCCACCTGCCATTCGTCGTCATGCGCGTCTTGCAAGCGTCCGGCGTCCTCAGGTCAGAATAAACAACGACAATATAACGTGCGCCAAGGTACTGACCACATAGTTCACCCCCTCCCAAACGAAGTTGAGGTCCAGCCCCAACTCCCGCCCCAACATGGGCAGCAGGAAGATCAGCCCCAGTACGATGAAAAATCCCATCGGCTCGATCCGGGCCAGTGGCCGGGCCAGTGAGCGCGGCAGCAGGCCGACGGCGATGCGGCCGCCGTCCAGGGGCGGGATCGGGATCATGTTGAAAGTGGCGAGCACCAGGTTGATGATGATCGAATTTTCGATGACCTGCAGGGTCCAGTGGTGGGCGGTTGCCGGGAGAACGAATACAAGGTTGATCAGGATTGCAGACGCGCAGGCCAAGAGGATGTTGATCGCGGGCCCGGCAGCAGCCACCAGGACCATGTCACGCCTGGGGCTGTTCAAGCGGTGAAACGCGACCGGCACCGGCTTGGCAAATCCGAACAGGAACGGCGAGCCGAAGGCCAAAAGCATGCCGGGAATGACGAGCGTGCCCATGGGGTCCACATGGCGGATCGGATTGAATGTCACCCGGCCCAGGCGATACGCGGTGTCATCGCCCAACCGCCAGGCTGCCCAGCCATGAGCCGCCTCGTGAAAAGTGATGGCGATCAGCACCGGCAATGCCCATACCGAAAACAGGGTGATCATATGGGGAAGCTGGTCCATTGCGGATCCCTCAGGCGACGGCCAACAGGCGGGAAAGGGCCGTTGTTGCCGCTGCGGCGTCAAATGGCTCTGGTGCGGTATGTGGGATGCGCTGCCAGCGGGTGAAAGCCCGGTCGCTCAACGGCGGTGTCGCAGAGGCGACGGCCCGCATCTCCGCCATATTGCCATTGCAATGCAGGACGGCGTCGCAGCCGGCGGCCAACGACCTGGCTGCGCGCTCTCCCAGCGGTCCACCTAGAGCAGACATGGACAGATCATCTGAAAACAGAAAGCCGTCAAAGCCGATTTGCCGGCGGATCACGCCTTCGACCACCGTCTGGGACCAGGTGGCCGGCACGCCCGGCTCGATGGCGGTAAAGTCGATATGCGCCGTCATGCCGATGGGCAGGTCGCGCAAGGCTTGGAACGGCGCAAAGTCCACCGCGTCGAGGTCTGCCTTGGAGGCATCCACCGTCGGCAAGGCGTGGTGACTGTCCACCTGTGCCCGGCCATGACCGGGAATATGCTTGGCGACCGGGACGACGCCGCCCGCGATCAGGCCATCGGCCATCGCCCGACCCAGGAGGGCGACGCGCGCCGGGTCTTCGCCATAGGAGCGGTCGCCGATCACCTGGGTTTTTACGCCGGGCGCCAGCACATCGAGCGTCGGGGCGCAGACAACGTCTATTCCCAGGCTATGGCAGTCATGCGCAATCAATCGGCCGGTAAGCCAGGCGGCACTCGTGGCGTCGGTGGTCGGCAGAGCGGAAATCGTAGCTGCAGCCGGCAGGGCATGCCAATGCGGCGGCTTCAGGCGCGCAACGCGCCCGCCTTCCTGGTCGATCAGCACGGGGGCGTCTGGTCGGCCGATACTGGCCCGCAGTGCCGTGATCAGTGCCCGAACCTGTTCCGGCGTGACGACGTTCCTCGCAAACAGAATAAAGCCGAGCGGCTGTGCGGAAGCAAAAAAATCGGCTTCTTCGGGCAGCAGCGTAGCTCCGGATAAGCCGAACACACAGGCTCTAGGGCGAGATGACAATGCAAGGGACCTTTCTGGCATCCAATTGCGCACACAGCAGATTGGCAAGTTCCTTGTCCGCCAGCGGTCCACCCTGAACGCGATAGTAGGTGCCGTTGTTCTGAGTTTCATACCGGTCGAAACTCGGGGCGAGCTGGCTCAACAGATCGGGGTGCCGGTTTGCAACCCGCTTCCACTCTGCCTCTGCCTGTTCCGGGGTGCGAACCGACGCGATCTGGATCCGATATTCTTGCTGGAGGGGTTGTGCCGGGGTCGTGTCCAACGGGATTTTGGGGATCGAAAGTGGCGGCGAAGGTGGCGTGGTCGCAGTGCTGGGAGGGGAATTGACCGATGCAGCCGCTGGTGGCGAAGATTGATCGACCACGCGGCCCTGATCCTGGGCTTGGGCCTGCGCCTTGACTTCGGCCTGGCCCAATGGCCGCTCGGGTTCTTTCAACAATTCCTGGCCGCGGTCCTTTTCGTGTCCAGGGCTGACCTGTTCGTAGATCGGCTGATCCCGGTTCGGCACCAGGCCGCTTTGGTCGTCCGGAGCGCGCCGGTTCGGCACGTCATTGCTGGCGATCAATTTCGGCTTATCCGGTGCAGGGCCGGTAACGACCCAAACGGCCAGGCCGCCGCCAAGCAAGACAACCATAGCCAGCACAAACCAGCGAAACGCGCGCTTCAGGAACCCGGCGCGCGCGGCGTGGTCCGGATCATCGTTGCGTTGCGGCTGTTCGCGGCCAAATAACACTCACATGCTCTCCTTGGGCAGCACACCCATAACGCTTAAGCCGGAAGCAACCACCGTGGCCATTGCCAATACCATCGCCAGACGGGCTTTGGTCTGGGCAGGCGCATCTTCCTGGATGAAGCGCAACGTGGTGTCGTCACGGCCTTTGTTCCAGAGCGCGTGGAAGCCTGCGGCTACATCCGCAAGATAGAACGCGATTCGGTGGGGTTCATGCGCAATCGCAGCCTGCTCGACAATTCGCGGCCAGTTTGCAAGCGTGCGGATCAGGCCCAATTCATCTACGTCGGTCAAATGCGAAAGGTCGGCCTGGGCCAGCGCTGCTGGCGTCACGGCTTCTGCGCCGAATGCCTCGGTGGCGTGGCGCAGCACGGAATAGGCCCGGGCATGGGCGTATTGCACATAGAAAACCGGGTTGTCCCGGCTTTCCTCCAGCACCTTGGCCAGGTCGAAGTCCAGAGGCGCGTCGTTCTTGCGCGTCAGCATGATGAAGCGGACGACGTCGCGCCCGACCTCGTCCACCAGTTCGCGCAGGGTGATGAAGTCGCCGGAGCGTTTTGACATGCGCACCTGCTCGCCATCCCGCATCAGCCGGACCAACTGGCAGAGCTTCACGTCCAACTCTGCGGCGCCGCCGGTCAGGGCCCGGACCGAGGCCGCGACGCGCTTCACGTAGCCGCCATGGTCTGCCCCCCAGACGTCGATCAATTGGGTATAGCCGCGCCGCACCTTGTCCTGGTGGTAGGCGACGTCGCTGGCGAAATAGGTCCAGGAACCGTCCGACTTCTTGACGGGGCGATCGACGTCATCGCCGAATTCGGTGGCTTTGAACAATGTTTGCGGCCGTTCTTCCCAATCGTCCGGCAGCTTGCCCTTCGGCGGCTCCAACACGCCAGTATAGATCAGGCCTGCCTGGTCCAATGTCGCCAAGGCCCGGTCGACAGCGCCAGCCTGCACCAGCGATCGTTCGGACGAAAACACGTCGTGGGCAACGCCCAACTGTTCCAGGTCGTCGCGGATCAGGTTCATCATCGCGTCGATGGAGAAATCGCGGACAGCACCCAGCCACTGCCCCTCGGACTGGTCTTTCAGCGTGGGGCCGTACTGGGCCGCCAGCGCCTGCCCCACGGGCACCAGGTAGTCGCCCGGATAGAGGCCGGCGGGGATTTCGCCGATCTTCTCGCCCAGCGCCTCCCGGTAGCGCAGATAGGCGGAGCGCGCCAGCACATCGACCTGAGCGCCGGCATCGTTGATATAATATTCCTTGGCGACGTCGTAGCCTGCTTTGGCCAGCAGCCGGGCCAGCGCATCGCCAACAACGGCGCCGCGGGCGTGGCCGATATGCATGGGGCCGGTCGGGTTGGCGGACACATACTCGACGTTAACTTTTATGCCATTGCCTAGCCCGCTGTCGCCATAGG
>JAYPXD010000101.1:0-7030 GCA_038135395.1 Alphaproteobacteria bacterium
GGCCTCCAGGATCAACAGCTGACCGCGTTGAATCCGCCCGTCGCCCACCGCTGTGGCCAGCGCCAGGGGAACGGACGCCGCAGACGTGTTAGCGTGGTTCGCGACCGTGCTGATGACGCGGCCCGGGTCCAGTTGCAGTTTGCGGGCGGTCGCATCCAATATCCGCTGATTGGCCTGATGCGGCACCACCCAATCCACTTCGGCCGCGGATATATTATTCGCGGTGAGCGCCTCGTTGACGACGCCTGCCAGGTTGGTGACCGCGTGTTTGAACACCTCTTTCCCGGCCATACGCAGATAGCCGGTGCTCTGCGTCGACGATGGTCCGCCGTCGACGAACAGGTGATCCTTGTAGCGGCCGTCCGAGTGCAAATGCGTCGAAATCACCCCCTGCGAGCGGACATCGGGCGCACCGTCTTGACGTTGCAGTAAGACTGCCCCGGCACCGTCGCCGAACAGCACACAGGTTGACCGGTCTTTCCAGTCCAGGATGCGGGAAAATGTTTCGGCGCCGATAACCAACGACGTCTTGGCTTGACCGGCTTTCAGAAAATTGTCAGCGACGGCCAAAGCATAAATAAATCCGGAGCACACGGCATGAACGTCAAACGCCGCGCCATGCGTCAGGCCCAGCCGCGCCTGGACCTGCGTCGCCGTTGCCGGGAACGTGTGGTCGGGCGTTGCCGTCGCCAGCACGATTAAATCAATCGCTTCCGGCTTTACGCCCGCATTCTGCAACGCTGCGCTTGCCGCGGCGTATGCCAGGTCGCAGGTCGTTTCTCCTTCGGCCGCTATGTGCCGGCGTCGGATGCCGGTGCGTTCAATAATCCACTCGTCCGAGGTATCGACCTTGGCAGCCAGTTCCTGATTTTCCACCACTTGCGCCGGCAAATACGAGCCGCATCCGACGATGACTGAATGATAAGCCATTGCTATCCCTATACCGACGGCGCCTGTTGGGCGGTCTCAGTTTTCCAATTAAGCCGTTCGCATTCTTTGCGAATTTCATCCATAAAGCCCTGCTCGACCATGTCGGCGGCAACGCCTATCGCATTGGCAAAGCCAAATGCATCCGTACTACCGTGGCTTTTGACCACGACACCGTTTAAGCCAGCAAATACTGCGCCGTTATACCGCCGGGGATCGACGCGATTGCGCAATTGCGCCAACGTGCGCCGGGCAAAGAAATAGCCGATCTTCGCCGACCAGGAGGCGCGGAACGCCTCTCGCAGAAAATGCGTGTACAGCACCGCGGTGCCCTCTGCCATCTTCAGGGCAATATTGCCGCTGAACCCATCGCTGACGACCACATCCACGGCGCCGGCCGTTACCTCTGTCCCTTCTACGAAACCATGAAAGACGAATGGGAACCCACCTTCACGCAACCTGTGCGCCGCCGCACGGATTTCATCGTTCCCCTTCACGTCTTCGACGCCGACGTTCAGCAACCCGACCGTAGGCTTCGGCAAGCCCAGGACGCTGCGCGCAAACAAAGCGCCCATCAATGCAAACTGCACCAAATGCTCGGTCTGGCAATCGATGTTGGCGCCAAGGTCCAACATTGCGGTTTCACCGCGGGCTGTTGGAAAAAAGGAAATGATCGCCGGGCGGGCAATGCCCGGAGGAGATCGCAGGATATGCCGCGAAATCGCCATCAATGCGCCGGTATTGCCCCCTGAGACGACCGCCTGGGCATCGCCGTCCCGGACAGCCTGAATTGCCTGCCACATCGAGGTGTTCCGACCGGTCCGCAGCGCCACCGACGGCCGCTCGGCATCAGCGATGCGGTTCGGCGTGTGGCGGATATCGGCTTTGCCAGCCAACAGCGGCGCATCCTTCATCAAAGGCGCAATCTTGGCCTCGTCTCCAAACAGCAACCATCGCAGGTCCGGAAAGCGCTCGGCAGCAGTATTGGCGCCATTGATGACACTGGCCGGCGCATGATCACCGCCCATTGCATCCAATGCTATAATACCTTTGCTTGCCATTCGTTCCTCAAAGCACACACGTTGGGATTGCAGATCCTGAACAGGACATGACTCCAAGGGGTCTTGATAGCCGCTGCACCGTCTGGCGGCAACGGCCTAGGGCTTGGGTTGCAATTTTGCGAGGCCAGCAAACGGGTGGGAAGGGTCGATGCGATCATCCGTCGGCGCAGCAAGATATTCAATGTTGGCGTCTGGAGCTCGCGGGTGCGGATCGATTTCCAGCGACAGGCACTGAACCACCAATTCACCCAAATCAAGTTCATCACCATCCACAGGCTCCGGCGTATCCAAATCGACGGCAACTTCGTCAAGGTTTCGGTCCGCATCGGCCTCCGCAAATACTTCGTCAATGTCACCGGTGACGACAGCCGCGAAGGGCTCCAACGATACCACGCAAAGCTGCACAACCTCGGCCGTGAACTGTCCGCCAACTTCTATAACGCCGCGGCGCTTCGCCACCAACAGGTCGGCAGTTAGGCTGCGCAATTCATCGACGCCAAGGCGTGCGGCCACTTGCGGCGCTTCCTGTTCAGTCAACGCGATTCGGTATTGGTGCTGGTGTCTTGTGATTTCCGCAAGCGGGATGGGACGTGAAAATTCAACCAGCATCTCAGGCTGTATCCACAGTATCGGAACGCGACCCGTCCCCGTCGGGCCGGTACACGGATGCGTCCGGAAATAACCCGTCGCCAACTTTGATCGCATCGAAGGGATGCTCGGTCAGGCGTTGCTCGGTTGCCTCGACGTACGCCCGCACTGCTTCCAGATTGGCATCGCCGATGTCCGGGACTGTCCCATAAAGGTTTCGCCGCAACGCTTCTCGCAACACGGTCGGCTCGCGGGCATCGAGCCCGGCGTCATAGGCAGACAGGCGGCCGTAAAATGCGCTGGTCATCACTTTAATTCGCTTGCCGACCCCCATATCGCCAACCCCGATCGCCCGAAGCGCTTCGTCGAAATGTCCGGTCAGGATGTCAAATAGCCTTTGCGCCAGGTCCGCACCATCCTTGCCTTCGGTACGCAATCGCCGAAGGACCAATTGGGCATGCAGCACCAACAACTCAAATCGCCCGTCGAAACTATCCGGAACCCCCAAAGTGGTGTAGAAGGCAGGCTGCCGTGCAGCGGCGTGAACAGCCAAGGCCAACACCTCGGCATCTGAAGCCCGTTGTTTGAACCAAGAACGAAACACAGTAATTGTCACTTCCCGTCGAATGCTGAAGCAGGAATTTAGAATGCAAGATCGCCGCTCGCTGCGTGACACGTGCGCACGATGGCTCGCCGTTGCCTTGGGCGCGGTGATTTTGGCCGGCTGTACTGTTAAGGAATCTCAGCACGGCAATCAAATGCCACAGCGCATTGTCGCTGCCTTGCAGGAAAGAAATGTAACGCAGGATCGGGTGTTACAGCTATTGGGCACCCCTACCAGCGAATCAGCGTTCGACAAAGGGGTTTGGTACTACGTCTCTGAAGTCCAGCAGGCTTACGCTTTCTTCCAGCCGCAAGTGGTGGAACGCAAGGTCCTGATCTTGCGCTTCGACGACCAGCGTGTGCTGAAAAGCATTTCAACACTAGACAAAACCGCCGGCAAAGAGGTCCTGTTGGTGGAACGCGAGACTCCGACCGAAGGCCACAAGCTTGGACTGCTCGAACAGCTTCTTGGCAATATCGGCCGGTTCAACTCGGCTGCGAAATAACACCGCGGACGGGCGTTGTCCGGCAGATGCCCGGCAACGCCCGTCCGTCTGGCTTATAGCCGCAGTGTCCCCTTGCTGACGATATTGCGCTGAATCTCATTCGAGCCAGAATAGATCGAGGCTGCGCGCAGAAACGCGTAGTTCGGCGTCAGGCCGTTGAAATACTCGGCGCCCACCGGCTCCTCGTTCCAACCGAAGCGCAATGCCTCCAGATTGCAGGGCTGGCTGTAATAGGCGCCAGCCTCCGTCCCGATCTCGGTCACCAGCTGCTGCACTTCCGAGCGCCGCACCTTGATCATATTCGCTGCCGCGCCGATTGCCTTGTTCGAGCGATAGGCCGACAGCGTGCGCAGCACAAACTGCTCGCACGACATCATCTGGGTTTCGGCATCGATCAGCTTGCGGCGAAAATACTCGTCGTCGATCAGGCGGGTGCCGTCGCCATCGCGCTCCTGCTCGGCGATTTCTTTCAGCCGGCGCAGTGCGACCTTGACCTCCGCCATGGAGCCGCCACCCATGCGCTCGTGCCCCAGCAGGAATTTCGCGATGGTCCAGCCGCGGCCTTCCTCGCCGACCAGCGAGCCCTCAATTGGCACGCGCACGTCGGTGTAGAAGGTCTCGTTGGTATGGTGCAGCCCATTCATGGTGATGATCGGGCGGATTTCGACCCCGGGCGTGCGCATGGAGAAGATCAGGAAGCTGATGCCATCCTGCTTCTTCGCCTCGATCGACGTCCGCACCAGGCAGAAAATCCAGTCGGCATGGTGCGCCAGCGAGGTCCAGATTTTCTGGCCGTTGATCACCCAATGATCGCCATCCTTCACCGCCCGCGTCTTGAGCGACGCCAGGTCCGAGCCCGAACCCGGCTCGGAATAGCCCTGGCAGAACACCCGCTCGCCCGAGAGGATTTTCGGCAGGTGTTCCGCCTTCTGTTCCGGCGTGCCGAATGCCATCAGCACCGGCCCGCACATATTCAGGCCAAAGCCGGAAAGCCGTGGCGCGCCGGCCAGCCCGGCTTCCTCGTCGAAAATATAGCGGTGCACCGCATCCCACTCGCACCCGCCGTATTCCTTCGGCCAGTTCGGCGCGACCCAGCCCTTTTCGAACAGGATTTTGTGCCAGCGCATATAGTCGTCTTTTTGCATCTCCATCCCGGCCAGATGCTTTTTCGCGATATCTTTCGGCAGCTTTTCCGCAAGAAAATCACGGACTTCTTCACGGAAGGCTTCTTCAGCGGGACCGAACAACATAGGCGTATCCTCTTCTGCGTGGCGCTGTTTGCCCGAAAGCTTACGCCAACTTCCATGGCTGGCCCAAGCGGAAACGTGCGGCTATGCTTCAGCAATCCCATTCCAGGAAACGAGGAGCCGCGGCCTGTGGCGTTGCGAGTTGGTGTAGAAATCGGCGGTACATTTACCGACCTGGTAGCGTTTCGCGATGGGGCGGTGCAGGTCGCCAAGGTGCCGTCAACCCCAGCCAGTCCAGATGTCGGCGCCTTTAACGCAATATCAGCCGCGGGGCTAAACCCTGCCGACATGGCAGATCTCGGCCATGGCTCGACCGTTGCCACCAATGCGGTGCTGGAGCGCAAGGGCGCGCGCGTCGCCTTCGTCACCACCGCCGGCTTCCGCGACGTGCTGTTCCTGGCCCGCCACACCCGCCGCAACATCTATGACCTGCACTACAAAAAGCCGGCGCCGGCGGTGCGCCGGGCCGATTGTTTCGAAGTGGCGGAACGGGTGCTGTCGGATGGCTCCATCGACCGGCCTTTAGACGAGGATGCGATAGCGGCGCAATTGCTGCCGGCGCTGCGCCAGGGTCGCTATGACGCCATCGCGATCTGCCTGCTCAACGCCTATGCCAACGACGCGCACGAACGCCGCGTGACGGCCTTGATCCAGGCGGATATGCCGGAGATGTTCGTCACCGGCTCCGCCGACGTTATCCGCGAATTCCGCGAGTACGAACGCGCCTCGACCACCACGCTCGCCGCTTTTGTCCAACCGGTGATCGACCGCTACCTGACCCGGATCGAGCGTCGGCTCGCCGAAGACCGGTTCGCCGGGCGCTTTACGGTGATGCAATCAAACGGTGGCCGCCTGCCCGCCGCCGGCATGCGCCGCAACGCCATCACCGCGCTGTTCAGCGGCCCGGCTGCGGGCGTCGTCGGCGCCGTCCGACAGGCGGAGCGCTCGGGCTACAAGAATCTGATCACCTTCGATATGGGCGGCACGTCGACGGACGTCTGCTTGGTGGATAACGGCCAGCCTGCAACCACGCCGGATACCGAGATCGACGGCCTGCCAATCCGCACGCCGGTCCTCGACATCGTGTCGGTCGGCAGCGGCGGCGGCTCCATTGTATGGGTCGACGATGGCGGCATGCTGCGCGTCGGACCGGAAAGCGCGGGCGCAGACCCCGGCCCCGCCTGTTATGGCAAGGGCGGCAAGCGCCCAACCATCACGGATGCACAGGTGATCGTCGGCGCGGTGCGGCCCGAAGGCTTCCTCGGCGGCAAGATGGCAATCGATACAGAGGCAGCGCGCCGGGCGTTCCAGCCGGTGGCGACGCATTTCAGCATGAGCATTGAGCAGGCCGCAGATGCAGCCATCCGGCTGGCCAACAATGCCGTCGTGCGGGCAATCCAGCTGGTCTCGACCGAGCGCGGCCGCGATCCGCGCGACTATGCCCTGGTGCCGTTCGGCGGCGGCGGGCCATTGCACGCCGCCCGCATCGCCGAGGAACTGGGCATCAGAACGTTGGTCGTGCCGCCCAATCCGGGCGTGCTCAGCGCCTATGGCCTCTTGGCCAGCGACTTTACCAAGCACGATAGTCTGACCCGCAAGCTGGGCTCTGCCGCAGCTTCACGCGATGTGCCGGCACTGTTGGCCGGCCTCGCCAAAGGACTGGCGGATGAGTTTGCATCGCTCGGTCTGGAGGGCGCGCCCAGCTTTACGTTTTCCGCAGACATGCGCTTTGTCGGGCAGGCGTTCGAGCTTTCGGTGCCCTTGCCCGGCGACGCCGCATCCGGGTTGACCGAAGCGGCTCTGCGCGAAGGCTTCGACCAGGTGCACCGCCAGGTCTACTTCCAGCCCGCAGACCTGAAGCGGGCCATCGAAGTGGTGGCGCTCCGCGTCGCCGCAACCCTGCCGGCGGGCGAACTGCCGACGCTCGCCATCGCCCGCGACCAGGTGCAACCGGGCATCGCCGCCCGCCTGTTCGACGACGGCGACTGGCGCGAAGGCCGGCTGGCCGATATCGCCAGCATCGATGCCGGACACAGCCTGACAGGGCGGCGCATGGTCGCCGGCCCGAGGGCCTCCAGCTGGAGCGCGAGGGGGGGGG
>JAYPXD010000101.1:7040-9488 GCA_038135395.1 Alphaproteobacteria bacterium
CCTATATCCCCAGGGGCTGGAGCGCCAAGCTCGACGCCCAGGACAACCTCATCGTGACGCGAGAGGGCTAAGCAATGCCCTCGCACTCACTTTCCGCCGTCATTGCGCGGCGCCCGGATGCAATCCGGGCAACGAAGCAAACCATCGGCGCCAGCAGCAACCCCCAACCATCCTGGATTCCCGCGTCGCCTGCGGCTCCTCGCAATGACGCCAAGAGCATGTCGGAGAACTGAGAATGCCCCTCGACCCCATCGACTACGCCGTCATCTCCCAGGCGATTCAGGCCGCTGCGGACGAGGCGGGCGCGAAGCTGATCAAGTCGGCCTACACGCCCATCCTCCGCGAGGCGCAGGACGGCTCCGCCGCCATCCTGGACCGGGAGGGCAATGTCATCGCCCAGGCGGACCTGATCCCGATGCAGTTGGGCGGCATCAGCGCCACCTGCAAGCCATGCCTGGAAAAGCATCCGCCGGAGACGCTAAAACCCGGCGACTTCCTCATGCAGAACGACCCGTTCCAGGGTGGCCAGCACTTGCAGGACGTGTTCATCTTCACGCCGGTGTTCGTGGATGGCGAGGTCATCGCGTTCTCGGCGAGCGTCGCCCACCACCTCGACCTCGGCGGCGGCGAGCCGGGCCTGAACATGAAAGCCCCGGACGTCTATGCGGAAGGCATCCGCATTCCACCCTCCAAATGGAACTGGGACGAAGACTGGAACGGCGGCCGCCTCGAAGCGCTGCTGCGGCTCAACGTGCGCGTGCCGGACCTGACCATGGGCGACCTGAACGCCCAGTTTGCAGCCAACGCCATCGCCGAAAACCGGCTGCAGCAACTGGCGGCGAAATACGGGGCCGACAAGATCACGGCAACCATGGCCGAATTGCTCGACTATTGCGAACGCCGCATGCGGGCTGGCATCGCCGCTGCCCCGGACGGAGTCTATCACGGCCAAGCCGCCATCGACGACGATGGCACCAATGAGGAGCCAGTCCACATCCGCTGCACGGTCACGATCAAGGGCGATGCGCTGGAGGTCGATTTCGCGGGAACCGATCCCCAGGTCGCCACCAATATCAACTGCCCGTTCGCCTCGACCCTGGCGACGGCGCTTTCCTGCGTGAAATCGGTCATTTCCGCCCCGGACATTCCCTTTAACGAGGGCTGCAAGCGGCCGATCACCGTCAAGGCACCCTATGGCAGCATCCTGAACCCGCGCCCGCCCGCGCCGGTGCGCGCGCGCCTGCTGCCAGCCTATCGCGCCTATAACGCGGTGATGGACGCCCTGGCGAAGGCCGTGCCCGCCCAGGTAATTGCGCCCGGCTTCGACTCGACCACCAGCTTCTGCCTCGCCCATCTGGGGGAGAGGGGCTACAGCGTCTACCTGGAGATCTTCGGCGGCGGCTATGGCGCGGGCCTTGGCAATGACGGCGTCGATGCGGTCGACTCGCCCTTGTCGAACTGCTCCAACACGCCGGTCGAATCGCTGGATGCGGACTATGATTTCTTCCGCGTCACCGGCTACGCGCTCGCGCCGGACAGCTTTGGCGATGGCGAACACCGCGGCGGCGCTGGCTTCACCCGGCGCTATCAGATCCTGAAGGATGGGGTAAAGCTCCAGACCTATGGCGACCGCCACCGCCTGCCGCCTCCCGGCGTGTTCGGCGGGTCCGAAGGCGCGAGGGGCCGGACGCTGCTTTACCGCGGAGACGAGGTGATCACGGTGCCACCCAAAGCCAACCTGACCTTCAAGAAGGGCGACGTGATCGAGATTCAGCCGGGCGGCGGCGGCGGCTACGGCCTGCCCGCCAAGCGCCAGCCCGCCGCGCGGGACGAGGATGCCGCCAACGGAATGGTTAGCGGGCCGGCTCAGCGGATCGCGGCAGAATAGCTGCCCGGGGTTACACCGGGTTGCGTTGAATCAGCTGGCGGGCGATCAGGATGCGCTGCAGCTCATTGGTCCCTTCGCCAATGCACAGCAGCGGCGCGTCGCGATACAGACGCTCCACGTCGAATTCCTTGGAATAGCCATAGGCGCCGTGAATCCGCATGCTCTCCGTTGCGTTGAACAACGCGGTTTCCGTCGCAAACAACTTGGCCATACCGGCTTCCATGTCGCACCGCTCGCCGCGGTCATACGCCTGAGCCGCTGCTTCCATCAGGTGCCGCGACGCCTCCAGACGCGTCGCCATGTCGGCTAGCTTGATCTGAATCGCCTGGTGGTTGGCGATGGGCTGGCCGAAGGTCTGCCGCTCCTGGCTGTACTTCACCGCCAATTCCAGGGCAGAGCGGGCGACGCCGACGCCGCGCGCCGCAATGTTGATCCGCCCAAGTTCCAGCCCGCCCAAGGCATGCGGCAGCCCCCTGCCTTCTTCGCCAGAGATCAATTGGTCGGCCGGAATGCGGTAATCCTCAAAGATCAGCTCGGCCGAATCGATGCCCTTATAGCCC
>JAYPXD010000101.1:9498-11744 GCA_038135395.1 Alphaproteobacteria bacterium
TGCGCCCAACCGTGAAGCCTTCGCGCTTGTCGGCGATAAACAGGCTTGTGCCTTTGTGCCGCGGCTTCGCCTCCGGGTCGGTCTTCACCAACAGGGCGAAGCAGGTGCCGTAAATGCCGTTCGAGATCCAGGTCTTGGTGCCGTTGATGACATAGTGATCGCCATCGCGTTTAGCCACCGTGCGAATCGCCTGCAGGTCGGTGCCGCAATTCGGCTCGGTCAACGCCAGACCGCCACGGATTTCGCCGGACGCGAATTTCGGCAGCCAGCGGCGCTTTTGGTCTTCGGTACCGAAGCGGACGACCGCCGCCGACATGATCAGGTGCGAGTTGAAAATGCCGGACAGCGACATCCAGACCGCGGAAACCCGCTCGACGATCTTGGAATAGGTCGAGGCGGACAGGCCAAGACCGCCGTATTCCTCAGGGATGATCGCCCCGAACAGGCCCAGTTCCTTCATGCCTTCGACAATGTCGTGCGGGTATTCATCGGCATGTTCCAGGCGCATCACATGCTGGCGCACGTCGCGTTCCAGGAACTTGTCCACGGCATCCAAAATCTGGGCTTCGGTTTCAGCAGTGATAGCGGTTGACGGCGAGGTCATCGGAGAACCTTTTTTGCGGCGTTGGCGGGAAAATGATCGGCCGCAACATCGGGCGTAGGGTCGCGCCCTGTCAAGCTGTGCCAGAGGTGGTTGCAATTCCCGCAAAGGGCCTGTAGAAGGCCCGTCTCTACCGCTGGTCCCATCGTCTAGTGGTTAGGACATCAGCCTTTCACGCTGAAGACACGGGTTCGAGTCCCGTTGGGATCACCATTCGCCTGCGCGCCATGCCGGGCGCAGGCAAAATCAGTAGAGCCCTCCCATTTTTTTGCGTGCCGCATTGGCCCGTTCCGTGGCCACGCTGGGTGAATCGCCACCACCTGCGTCAACGCTGATCGGTTCCGCTCCCGGCTCAGTTCCCGGACGGAACGCCTCCATGATTAAGTCTGTCTCGCCACCTTGCGGCAGCTTTCCGGTCTTGCGGCTGATCTGCACCAGGCGCACGCCTTCCGGCGCCCGGAATGGATTGGCGGGATAATACTGCAGCGCCTGCTTCATGAAGTCGCCGAATATCGGCGCAGCGACGCGACCGCCGGTCTCGTTCGGCCCCAAAGTTTTCGGCTGATCGAACCCGACGAATATGCCGACGGCCAGGTCCGAGCTGAATCCGATAAACCACGTGTCCTTCGAATCGTTGCTGGTCCCGGTCTTGCCCGCCAACGGCGCCCCCGCAATGCGGGCGCGGGTCGCGGTGCCGCGGTCAATCACGCCTTGCAGCATGGTCACCATCTGATAGATCGGCACAGGATCGTAGACCTGTTCCGGCTCCCATGGCGGCAGGGGGACCGCATCCAAGGTCGCCGATTGGCCATCGCAGTTGTCGCAAGGCCGGACATCATGGCGATATTCTGTTTTGCCGAAGCGGTTCTGGATCCGATCAATAAAGCTCGGGTTCAGCCGTTTGCCGCCATTCACCATCATGGCGTAAGCCGTGGTCAGTTTCAGCAACGTTGCTTCGCCGCTTCCCAAAGCCATCGCCAGGACCGGCGCCATATTCTCAGCCACATCAAAGCGCTTCGCAGTGTCAGCGACCTTGTCCATGCCGACGGCATTGGCCAGACGCACTGTCATCAGGTTCCGTGATAGCTCGATCCCAAGCCGCAACGGCGATGGGCCATAGAACTTACCATCGGTAAAATTGCCCGGCTTCCAACCGCTGCCCAGCACGGTCGGGTCGCGCATGACAAACGGCGCATCCTGAATGATCGAGGCCGGCGTGTAGCCATTCTCCAGCGCCGTGAGATAGACGAAGGGCTTGAACACCGAACCCGGCTGGCGTTGCGCCTGAACAGCGCGATTAAACTCACTCCGCTCAGCATTGTACCCGCCGACCATCGCGAGCATGCGTCCGGTAAAAGGATCGACTGCGATCAACGCCCCATCGGCCGCGGGCGCTTGCGTGAGGCTGTATGTTCCCGCAGCCAGCGAGTTCCCATCCGCATCGGTTTGGCGCACCAGAACGACATCGCCGGGCGCGACGATATCGCTGGGACGCTTCGGCTTTTGCACCCGGCGATAGCTTTCGTGGAAATTCCCGGCCCATTCCATCTGCTGAAACGAAATGGCGCCTTGCGAGCCGTCGGCAAAGGCGATTTGCACAAGCTCCTGACCGGCATCCCGCACCACAGCCAGCCGGGTGTCCTCG
>JAYPXD010000102.1:0-4619 GCA_038135395.1 Alphaproteobacteria bacterium
GAATTATCCCGGCAACTATGGCTTCGTGCCGCACACGCTGTCGGACGACGGTGACCCGGTCGATGTACTGGTCTGCAACACCCGCCAGCTGGTGCCGGGCTGCGTCATCAACGTGCAGCCGATCGGCGCGTTGCTGATGGAGGACGACGGCGGCCAGGATGAGAAAATCATCGCGGTGCCGTCGTTGCATCTGACCAAGCGCTACGCAGGGGTCAACAACTTCTCCGACCTGCCGGAAATCACGCTGCAGCAGATCCAGCACTTCTTCGAGCATTATAAGGATCTGGAGCCCGGGAAGTGGGTCAAGATCGGCGGTTGGCTGGATGCTGCAGCAGCCAAAAAGCTGATCGCCGACGGTATTGCGCGGGCGAAAAATAGCCGTGCCTAAACCGGAGGGTGCAAATCCCGCCGGGCCGCGCTAAAACGCGCGTGAAATTCGTTTTCCAACATAGGGAATTCCCATGACCTTCTTTGACGAACGCGGTCTGCCGACGACCGAGACCATTCAATGCCTGCAAAACCGCGTGAGCGTGCGCAGTTATACCGACCGTCCGGTCGATGATGCGCATGTAGAGGCGATCCTGCGCGCCGCATTTCGTGCGCCGACATCATCCAATATCCAGTCTTATAGCGTCGTCATTGTGCGCGATAAGGATACCCTGGCGAAGCTGGCGCCGGTGACCGGCAATCAGAAGCACGTTGCGAACGCACCGGTGTTCCTGGCCTTCTGCGCGGACATGACCCGCATCGAGCATGCGATGGTCACCAACAACGCCAGTGTCGACAACAACAACTTCGAGATGGGCCTGGTGACCTCGGTCGACGCGGCGCTGGTCGGCATGTCCGCCTCGTTGGCGGCCGAGTCGTTGGGCATCATGGGTGTGATGATCGGTGCTATCCGCAACAACGCGGCCGAAACCGCCAAGATCCTGGGCCTGCCGAACCGCGTCTATGCCCTGTTCGGCATGGTGCTGGGCTGGCCGAAGGATGTGCCGCCGCAGAAGCCGCGTATGCCCTATGAAGGCATGGTGCACCTGTAGAAGTTCGGCAACCACCCGGGCGGCGTCACCATGGAGCAATCGCTGGCCGAATACGACCGGCAGTTGGCCGAGCACTATCGCAGCCAGGGCCGCCAGACCAACGATGACTCGTGGACGGCGGAGTTGGTGGCGAAGTTCGCCGTGCAGCCGCGGCCGAAGCTGCGCGACGAGGTGGCGAGCCAGGGTTTCGATTTCCGGTAAGCGCCATCGCAGTGGGTCGCAAAACGGTCGGGCAATCCACCAGGGTTGCCCGGCCTTTCTGTCTCTGGTCTATCGCGCAGGATATTCAGCCGAATCCGCTGGTCGCGGACGCGCCGACCGCGCCCGGAAGCCGAAGCGCTTTCCAGGCCGGCGTACATCTCCGGCCAAACCGAGCGTCGCGGCGGCCGGGATTTCGGCTCATGCGGAAAATTCCTGGCGGATTTTGGCGCCGTGCTCGTCATAGGCGGGCGAGGGGCCATAGTCGTCACGCGGCTCGCCGCGAATGGTCGGGGGAGCCGGGTGGGTGATTTGGCCGTTCGGTGTTCCGATGGTGATCCGCCGCAGCGCGCCGTGCACCGAAAGCTCTGGCATAGTGTTGACCGCGCCAAAGGCGATATCGGCTTTGCGCAACCGCGCGTGGAATTCTTCGCGGCTGATATTCTTGGTAACCGATTCGATTTTGCCTTCGACGAATGGCCGGTTGGCGACCCGGATCACGTTGGTTTCCGCTTGCGGATGGCTGGCAAAGTCTTTGTCCAGCAGGACGTGTTCGCAGAACCGGTGCCACTCGCGCTCAGCCTGGCAGGCAACCAGGGTCTGCGACCCGTCGTTGGCCGGGAATGCGCCATAGGGGCACATAACCGGATGGCGCAGCGCGTTGCGCGGCCAGATCACTTCGGATTGTTCATAGGCGATCAGCGGGGCTGTCAGCCAGTCGGCCATGGACGCAAACAGCGACGCCCGCACGCCGGAGCCCTTGCCGGTGATGCCGCGGTGAATCAGCGCCTCCAGCACGGCGGTATAGGCGTTCAGTCCCGTGGTCAGGTCACAAATCGAAACGCCGACGCGGCCAGGTTCTTCCGGCGATCCGGTGATGGACGTCAGGCCGCTTTCGGCCTGAACCAGCAGATCATAGGCTTTCATCTCGTCATACGGCGGACCGGCGTCGCCGTAGCCGGAAATATCCACCGTGATCAGCCGCGGATACATCTGCCGCAGTGTGGCGGAGCCCAGCCCGGCCCGCTCCATCGCGCCAGGGGCTAGGTTTTGCACCCAGACATCGGCTTTGGCCAGAAGGCGGTGCAGCAGCGCCATGTCCTCTGGCTTTTTGATGTCGATGGCCAGCGATTCTTTGCCCCGGTTCAGCCAGACGAAATAGCCCGATTGGCCCAGCGCGTGCTTGTCATAGCCGCGGGCAAAGTCGCCGGACCCGTCGGCGCGTTCCAGTTTGATGACGCGGGCGCCGGCATCGGCCATGCGGCAGGTAAGGTGCGGGGCGGCGACGGCCTGCTCCAGGCTGACGACCAGGAGATCGGAAAGCGGTTGGGACATGGGGGAAATCTTCGCAAACGGATGGATTGGCGGCAAAGTTTAGGGCGACCGGCCATCCGGCGCAATCTGTGAACGAGGGGGATAGCGTTAGTCCGCTGATGCGGCTCGCCCCGCCTATTCCAGGGATTTCAGATATTCCACGATCTGAAGCACTTCTTCTTCGGAAAATTCAAAGGTGGGCATGTCGGGATGACCGACTTCGATGCCTTCCGCCAATGCTTCGGCCAATGCTTCGGGAGGGTAACGCTTCACGATTTCAGCGAAGGGCGGTGCGTCGCCATGCTGGCTGACACGGCTAGGCAGGATTGCATGGCAACCGCCGCACCGCTCGGTTACCAGTACCCGGCCTTTGCCCAATTCGGCTGTGCTTCCCTGCGCCATGGCTAGGCCAGGCGGTGCGGCAACGGCGAAAGCGGAACAGAAGAAAACGGCCAGTAGGCGCAGCATGTCAGGTCCTTTGCAGAAGACCGCGCCAACCTAGCTGAAATTCCGTCGGTTCGCCATGCGGCCCCGCATTCGATTCGATAGCATTTGCACACAACATTGTTAACCTGATGCGCGAGGAGGACCGTCGATGCGTTTTATCGCCGTCGTGAAAGAGGATTGCCCGACCTGCCGGCTGGCCGTACCGGCTCTGGTGGAGATGCGGGCGGCAGGGCTTGCGCTCGATATCGTCACTCAGGACAATCCCGCGTTTCCGGAAAACCTTGCGCCCCGGCACGATGCTGACCTGTTAGAAAGCTATCGCCTCGCTATCGAGATTGTGCCGACCGTGCTGGCCTACGACGACTTGGGCCGGGAGACCGGCCGCATCTATGGCTGGAACACGGCGGAATGGCGGGCGCTCTCCGGCCTGTCGGGGCTGGGCCAGGGCCTGCCAGAGAACATGCCCGGCTGTGGAGCGCTCAACGTTATGCCGGGCGTGGCCGAACGGCTGGCGCTGGCGGCGGGCGACCTGAAACTCGCGTCGCGCCAGATCGCGGTGGCGGAGGAAGCCGACCCGCACGAGGTCGCCTATGACCGCGGCTGGACCGACGGCCTGCCGGTGATCCCGCCGACCGACCTGCGCATCGCCCGGATGCTGGCCGGAACCAGCCGCGAGCCGGACGACGTGGTCGGCCTGGTGCCGCCGAACCTCTCACCGTTGACGGTGGAGAAGGCGGCCATCAACGCGGTCATGGCCGGCTGCCGTCCCGAATACATGCCCTTGCTGCTGGGCGCGATCGAAGCTGCGCTGCAGCCGGAATTCGCCATGCATGGCCTGCTGTGCACGCTGGCATTTTCCGGGCCGCTGATCATCGCCAACGGGCCGGTGACGCGACGCATCGGCATGAATTCGGGCGGCAATGCGTTGGGGCAGGGCAATCGGGCCAACGCCACCATCGGACGGGCCTTCCAACTGATCATCCAGAATGTTGGCGGCGGCCGCCCGCAGGAAATCGACCGCGCCATTCTGGGCCAGCCGGGCAAATACACCTTTTGCTTTGCCGAGGACGAAAGCGACCCGAATTGGCAACCGTTGGCGCAGTCGCGCGGTGTGGCGCAAGGCAAGTCCGGCGTCACGATGTTCCACGCCGACGGCGTCACCGGCTTTGTCGACCAGCAGAGTCGGACGCCGGAGGAACTCTGCCGCTCGCTCTCCATGCAGCTTTGGAGCGTCAACCACCCGCGCCTGGCGCGCTGGGGCAATGCAGTTCTGGTGCTGTCGCCGAACCATTACGATGTTTTCCGCAATGCCGGCTGGGGCCGGGCCGAAGTTGAGGCCGGGTTGATCCAGGCGCTGAAGCGGCCGGTTGAGACTGTCACGCGCGGTTATGATGGCCATCCGCTCGGCATTACGCCGGAGCAGGCCGAACTCTATGCCGATGCGGATGGAATGGTCGATAAATTCCACCCCGGCGGGCTCTATGTGGTGCGCGCGGGCGGTCCGGGCGGATTGATGTCAGCTATCATTGGCGGCTGGACCGGCGGCCGCAACAACCAAGAGGTTCGCCCGGTGACCCGGGCCTTAACGGAGGAATAGTTATGGCGCCCTATACCATGCGC
>JAYPXD010000102.1:4629-11698 GCA_038135395.1 Alphaproteobacteria bacterium
CGGCAAGCGCGTCGCGCTGCTTTCGATCTCGAAGGAGCGGTCCGACGAATTCATGGATGCGCTGGAGCCGTTGATCCGGGCGGCGGGCGTCGAGACTATCCGCTTCAAGAAGCCCACCCATACCAAGCCCGCGCCCGAGGCCATGCTGCAGGGCATTGTCGAGCAGGCAGACGTCGTCGTCGAAGCCCTGGCCGATTGAGGCTCGTGCACGTCGTGCAGTTTGCATGACATCCACGCCCTCGACACGCGCGGCATTCCGGGCGTCGCCACGGCGACGGTAGAATTTCAGCAAGCGGCTGCGGCTCAGGGCAGCGCCCTGGGGTTTGCGCCGGCGATCGTCTGGACGGCGCACCCGATCCAGAATCGTACGGCGGACGAGCTAAAGGCGCTGGCGGCAAAGGCTGCGCCGGAGATTTTGGCGATGATTGGGGGATAACGGTTGCTTTGCTGTAGTTCCCAAGGATGGGGCAAGGCATAGCCAATGTCCCCGGCCCGTCTCGTCTTTCTCGTTTGCACGGCCCAGGTGCTGGCCCAGGTTGGGGCCTACGCCTGGCCCGCTTTGCTGCCCGGCTTTGTCGAGCGCTGGGGCCTGACCAACAGCGAGGCCGGCTGGATTACCAGCATGCTCTATGCCGCCTACACAGTCTCTGTGCCGATTCTGGTGACATCGACAGACCGGATAGACCCGAAGCGGATCTATCTTCTGGGAGTCGGCTTCACGGTCCTGGGCCATCTGGGCTTTGCCCTGTTCGCCGATGGCTTCTGGAGTGCGATGGTCTGCCGGGCGCTGGCCGGCATCGGCTGGGCCGGTACCTACATGACCGGCCTGAAACTGCTGGCGGACCGTGTGGACGCGCGGCTGCTGAGCCGGGCCACGGCGGGCCATGCGGCCAGCATCGGCATCTCTGGCTCGGCCTCGTTCCTGGTGGCGGGGCAGGTGGCGAGCATCTGGGACTGGCAGACAGCGTTCTGGCTCAGTGGCCTTTGTGCGCTGGCGGCCTGGCTGATCGTCGCATTTGCCGCCCCCTGGCAGGAGCCGAAGCCGAAGACCGGCGCGAAGCTGTTCGATTTCGGCCCGGTGTTCCGCAACACCTCCGCACTCGCCTACAGCATCGCCTATTGCGTCCACACCTGGGAGATGAACGCCATGCGCGGCTGGTGCGTGGCCTTTCTGGCCTGGGTGGCGCTATCGACCGGGGCGGACTCAACCTGGTTCCCGCCGACGGCGGCGGCGACGGCGATGGGGCTGTTGGGAACCGGCGTCAGCGTGTTCGGCAATGAGCTCTCGATCCGGCTGGGGCGGCAGCGATTGGTGGCACTGGCCATGGCTCTCAGTCTTGTCTGCGGCCTGACCATCGGTTGGTTCGGTTCGTATTCCTACGGGCTGGCGGTGGCGTTCATTCTGGGCTATGGGGCGGTGATCTGGCTGGATTCCTCGTCGCTGACCGCGGGAGCGGCCGGCGCGGCCGACCCAGCGCGGCGCGGCGCGACCCTGGCTGTGCACTCCATGCTGGGCTATGCGGGCGGCTTCGTCGGACCGATCACCATCGGGTTTGCGCTGGATGCCGCCGGCGGCATGAGCCAGCAGGGCTGGGGCATTGCCTTCGGCACTCTTGCCGCGGCCATGCTGGCGGGGCGGATCGCCTTTGTCCTGATGCGCCCGCGCGACCTGGCCGGCGACCGGGTTCGCCGCTGACTTGCACTGCTGTGATGGCCGATTCAAGCCCCCTATCTCATCCCGAGTAGGGCCGCAAGGCCCGTATCGAGGTGGGGAGTGCGCGGGTCCCTCGATACGCCGCGTTGCGGCTACTCGGGATGAGACAGGTGGGGATGTGGCGCGTTGCGGCTACTTGGGATGAGATGGGTGGGTGTGTGGCGGTTGGGAGGGCGGCTCTGCTCGGCGCTGGAGGCGCTTCCAACCTCTAATCTCACCCCGAGTAGGGCCGCAAGGCCCGTATCGAGGGGCGTTCCTTACAAGGCAATCGTCGTCCTCTGCATCAGCCGGCGGTATTTGGTGGTGTCGTAGGCGGTGGCGCGGTGGAGGGTGGCCTGGTTGTCCCAAATCACCACGTCGCCCGGCAGCCATTTGTGGCTGTAGACGCCCAGCGCCTCGGTCCGGGCGTTGAGGGAATCGATCAGCTTGCGGCTCCGTTCGTCGTCCCAGCCGGCGATGCGCCAGGCGTGGATGCCGATCAGCAGCGACTTCCGGCCGTTCTGGCGGTTAGTCCGCACCAGCTTGTGCGGCGCTGTCTGGAAATTCTTGGCTTCCTGCTCGGTATATTTGAAGCCGGTCAGGCCGCGGGAATAGCGGATGTCGTGCTCAATCGTCAGGGTGTCGAGTTCGGCCTTTTCCGCATCGGACAGGCTTTCGTACAACAGCCGGGTCGAACAAAACTCGGTGTTGCCGCCCTCTGGCGGCACTTCGCGGGCCGACAGGATCGAGCAAAGAGAGCTGCGCCGCTTGAACGAACTGTCCATGTGCCAGAGATAGTTGCCTTTCTGGTATGCCATGCGCCGGTCATCCGGCGGGATGAGGCCGCCGGACGCAATGTCAATGTTCGATTGCCGCGAGAATTTGGTGCCACTCGAAGGATTCGCGCCCAGAGAGACCTCGACCTCGCCGAACACCTGGCTGAAGCGCACCTGGCAGTCGTCTTCCATGAAGACGTTGCGCAGGACCACGACCGAATGATCGTGGAACGCATTCAGCACCATTGTTCGGTCGGCGTCCGAGAGGTCGCGGTTGGCGTCCAGCCCGTCGATTTCGATCCCGAAGCCGGCCGGCAGAGGTTTTGCGGTGATAGCCATAATATAGTTCCCTGCAGGTTTAGGCGTAGCGGCGGCGCAGCATCTGGAAGACGCCGCGCATGCCCTGCGCCTCGCCGCCGCGTGGGCGACCGGGCTTGGTGCTATTGTTCCAGGCCATCATGTCGATGTGCGCCCAGGCGGTCGATGCCGATACGAAATGCTCAAGATAAAGCGCCGCCGTAATTGCGCCGCCAAAGCCGCCCTCCGAAACGTTGTTGAGGTCGGCGACGTCGCTCTTCAGCATGTCCTTGTACGGTTGATGCAGCGGCAGCCGCCAGGTCGGGTCGCCAACCTGATCGCCTGCGCCCAGCAACTCTGCGGCAAGGCCGTCGTTGTTGCAGAACAGCGCCGGCAGGTCGGTGCCGAGCGCGACGCGGGCCGCGCCGGTGAGGGTGGCGCAGTCCAGCAGAATATCCGGCTGCTCGGTATCGGCCTCCGCCAGGGCATCGCACAGGATTAGCCGGCCTTCGGCGTCGGTGTTGCCGACCTCGACGGTCAGGCCCTTGCGGGTTTTCACCACATCCAGCGGGCGCATGGCGTTGCCGCTGACGGCATTCTCCACTGCAGGAATCAGGACGCGCAGGCGCACCGGCATGCCGGTCGCCATGATCATGTTGGCCAGCGCCAGAACATTCGCAGCGCCACCCATATCCTTTTTCATCCGCAACATGCCGCCGGCAGGTTTCAGATCCAGGCCGCCCGAATCGAAGCAGACGCCCTTGCCGACCAGCGTCACCTTCGGCGCATCGCTGTCGCCCCAGCGAAAATCCACCAGTCGCGGCGCGCGCGTCGCGGCGCGGCCGACCATGTGCACGGTCGGGTAATTCTGCGCCAATAGCTCATCACCAGCGATTTCGCTGACCTCGGCCCCGAATTTTTCCGCGAGCGCACGCGCTGCAGCACAGAGTTCCTCTGGCCCCAGGTCGTTCGCCGGCGTGTTGATCAGGTCGCGCGCCAGGGTAATGCCGTCAACGATGGCTTCGGCAACGCCGCGGTTTGCGCCGGTCGGCCATGCCAGCAATGCCTTTGGCGGCTTGGTCTCTTTGTATCGTCCAAACTGATAACCGCCCAACGCATAGCCGATGGCGATATCGGTGGCGTCCGCCTCGTCCCACAGGTCGGCCAGGCGATAAATGCCGGCAGGCAGTTTGCTGGCCAGCGCACCGGCGGCCCATAGCGGCCGGTCGTCTCCCATGCCAGCCAGAACAGCGCCGAGGCTGCCGTCGCGCGCCGGCACAGGGCAGATGCTGCCTGACTTGGCGGAGAATCCGGCGGCTTTTGTCCAGGCCTGTTCGCTGTCAGGACGGTTGGCGATCCACGCTTCCCATTCCCTTGGTTTCAAAAGGTGCAGGGGAATCGCGCCGGCGGCGTTGTCCACCAGAAATTGGCTCATGGGTCTATCCTTCTTGTGTGCCGCTCGCCGCAGCGATGGCGGAAACGTCCCGCACGGCGGCATCCAGCATTTGCAATTGATCGGGCTCGGACAGGCGATGGTCACCGCCCTTGACATAGGTGATGCGCACGTCGGCGCTGGCAAGCTTGTCCATTAGCGCCAGCGATTCCTGCCAGGGGACAGCATCGTCTTCCATCCCATGCAGAATCCGCACGGGGCCGGCGAATCCATGGCCGTCGGTCAGCACCAAATTCTCCTTTCCATCCTCAATTAACCGTTTGGAGATAATGTAGGGGGTATCGGAATACGGCGTTGGCCGAGAGGTGAAGCCTTGCTGCTCCAGTTCCAACTTTTGCGTCGGCGACAAGGCGGCTTCCATGCGCAGCACGAAATCAGGCGCAGGCGCGATCCCGACCAGGCCTTGCACCAGCGGGCCGAGGCGATTGGCGGTCAGCAGCATGATCCAGCCGCCCATGGACGATCCAACCAGAATTTGCGGCCCGGTCGTGACCGCCTGGATGATGGCAGCGGCGTCGCCGGCCCAATCGGATATGCAGGCTTCGGCGAACACGCCGCCGGATTGGCCATGGCCCCGATAGTCCAAACGGGTATATTGCTGGCCCCGTTCCCGACACGCAGCTTCCAGGTGCAGCGCCTTGCCGCCTTCCATGTCCGACATGAACCCGCCCAGAAACACCACCCCTGGCAGCCGCGCGCCAGCGCCGCGGGCCGGCGAGTGGTGGAAGGCAAGTCGGATGCCATCATGGTCGAGATATGTCGGGTCGGAAAAATTGGCCAAGCCTGCCATGCCGAACTCCAAAGCGGGGAGGGATGTTAATGCAGGGTAGCATTGCCCCGGGCAGTGGCGCGGCGCAAGCCCTGCCGCCCAGCACGACGATATTACAGGTTCTGCCCGCCCTCGGCCATGGCGGGGTGGAGCGCGGCACGCTGGAGGTTGCGGAGGCTATCGTCGCTGCCGGTGGCCGAGCCTTGGTTGCAAGCGATGTCGGTGCAAATGTCGGGCGGTTAACGCAGCTTGGCGGCGAGCATGTCGCCATGCGGCTCGCCAGCAAGAACCCGCTGACGATCCGAGCAAATGGCGCTGCTCTGGCCGACCTGATTCGACGAGAAAACGTCTCGCTGATCCATGCCCGCAGCCGCGCGCCGGCGTGGTCTGCCCGCAGGGCTGCGGCGCTGACCGGCACGCCATTCGTCACCACCTTCCATGCAGCCTATACCGAAAACGGACCGCTGAAGAAGCGGTATAACAGCGTGATGGCCAGCGGTGACCGGGTCATCGCCATCTCGCATTTCATCGCCAGGTTAATTCGCCAGCGCTATGGCACGCCGCCCAATCGGCTGCGGGTGATCCACCGCGGCGTAGACCTGAAAACCTTTGATCCTGATGCGATCGGCGGCGGACGGATTATAGCTTTGATGCGGCAATGGGGGCTGGCGGCGGGCGCGCGGGTTGTGCTGATGCCGGCGCGGCTGACCCGGTTGAAAGGCCACGCCGTCCTTATCGCTGCCATGGCGAGCCTGTTGAAATTGCGGAGCATGCCGAATTTGGTTTGCGTCATGGTTGGTGCCGACCAAGGACGGGAGAATTATCGTGCGAAATTGCAGCATTACGCCCAATCGCTGGGCTTGGATGGCAACCGCATCGTGTTTGCTTCGCATTGCGACGATATTGCGGCGGCGATGATGCTGGCCGATGTCGTGGTTTCGGCCTCAACAGAGCCAGAGGGTTTCGGCCGGACCCTGGCGGAAGCCGGCGCCATGGGCAAACCGGTGATCGCCACCGCCCATGGGGCCGCGCCGGAAGTGATTGCGGACAAGGAAACAGGTTGGCTGGTGATGCCGGGCAAGGCAGGACCGATGGCGCGTGCGTTGGAGCAGGCGTTCACGATGTCGCCGCGCGAGTTGCAAGACATGTCGAATACCGCGAAAATCCGAGCCGCCACGTTGTTTTCCAGCAAGGCCATGTGTGACCAGACACTTGAGGTTTACCGCGAATTGCTGTCCAAAGCGGGATCGTAGTCTTTCGATTCAGGTGGAAAGCAGTAGTTGCAGCGGATTTTGGTGATTAAGCTCTCAGCTTTGGGCGATTTCGTCCTCAGCGTCGGGCCAATGCAGGCAATCCGTGCCGCTCATCCAGAGGCCGAACTAACATTGCTCACCACCAAGGGCTTGGTCACTCTGGCCGAGGCACCCGGCCTGTTTCAGCAGATATGGCTCGACCAACGGTCAAAGTTTTGGCGGATCGACCAAGTTGCATCGCTGCGCCGGCAGCTTCGGTCGGCCGGGTTTGCCCGGGTTTACGATCTTCAGACCTCTGACCGCACAAATTGGTATTTCGGGCTGTTTCGGCCAGGGCCGATGCCGGAATGGTCCGGTACGGCCCGTGGCTGCTCGCATCCCCACCTTAGCCCTGAGCGCAAAACGCTGCATGCGGTGGAATCACAGCGTGAGCAACTGGCCGTCGCTGGCATCGCCCATGTTCCGCTGTCCGATCTGTCGTGCTGGCAGAGCGATATTGCGCGCTTGAGCCTGCCGCTGGATTACGCCGTGCTTTTGCCGGGCGGCGCGCCGCATCGACCGGACAAGCGATGGCCGGCCGCCCATTTCGCCGAAGTCGCGCAGCGGCTGGCGGGGCAAGGAATTGTGCCCGTGGTCGTGGGCGGACCGCCCGAGGCCGAGCCGGCACGCGTGATCCTGGACCATTGCCCTGCGGCGGTCAGTATTGTCGGCCAGACCAGCCTGCTGGACCTGGCCAGCGTCATGCGCGGCGCGCGGCTGGTGGTCGGCAACGATACCGGCCCCATGCATATTGCCAGCCTTTGCGGCGCGCCGTGTATTGTGCTGTTC
>JAYPXD010000103.1:0-8317 GCA_038135395.1 Alphaproteobacteria bacterium
GTATGGACCTACCACGCCGGCGCGCCGCTGACGCTGTCGCTATCGCACGATGGCCGCACCGTGGAGACCCATCGGCTCGGCACGGATTTCGCCAATGGAGAGAAGCCGCAGGCCGTCGTGCCCAAGGGCGTCTGGGCGTCCGCCGTCAGCCACGGCGGCTGGAGCCTGGTCGGCGGCATCTGCGCCCCGGCGTTTCTGTATGAGGGATTTCGCATGGCGCCGCCGGACTGGCAGCCGGGAGGCTTGCTGCCCTAGGCCGACCGCACTAGGGTCGCGCATCCGTGACCTACAGGAGGCTAACCCATGAAACTCTGGTTTCATCACCTCAATATCAATCATCACGATGTGCCGGAGTTGGACGCGTTTTACGGTGACGTGCTGTTGCAGGACGATATCCCGGAGATGCGCGCCGTGCCATCCATCCCCGGCGCCCTGTACGCCGGTCAACTGGCGTTCCGGGTCAGCGAGAATGGCTCACAGTTTCACCTGACTGAGACCGATACCAATGTGGGTATCCGCGCGGGCAAGCAGATCAATCCGCTGGAGCGCGGCCACGTCGCATTTCGCACCGACGACATCGAGGCGTTCAAGAAACACCTGGAAGAGCGCGGCGTGCCCTATGTCGACTATGGCACCACCTTCACCAAGTTGTGGCACCAGGTCTATTTCCACGACCCGGCCGGCACCATCATCGAAGTGCATCAGGTTCTGGCGGACTAGACGGGAAATCCCGGCATGATGCGGTTCCTGGCATCACGGCTGGCGCAATCGCTGTTGGTGCTGGCGATGATGTCGGTGGCGATTTATGGCCTGATCGGCCTGATGCCGGGCGACCCGATCGATCTGGCGCTTTCCGCCGACCCGCGGCTGACCGCAGCGGACATTGCCCGGCTGCGCCTGCTGTATGGGTTGGATGAGCCGTGGCTGCAACGCTACCTCGCCTGGGCCTTGCAGGCGATGCGGGGTGAATTCGGCTATTCCCGGCTTTTCGCCCAGCCGGTTACGGACGCGCTGGCAGAGCCCTTGCGGCGCACTTTGCTGCTGATGGGCGGCAGCTTTGCCGTTGCCTTGCTGATTGGTCTGCCTGCCGGCATGGCAGCCGGCGCGAGGCCGCATTCGCGCCTGGACTATGCCGTCAATCTCGTCTGCTTTGCCGGCGTCGCCATGCCGGTCTTTTGGCTGGCGTTGTTGCTGATCCTGTTGTTTGCGGTGCATTGGCCGATTTTTCCTGCCAGCGCTGTGGCGCTTGAGCCCGGCCTGGCGGCGCAGTTGCGCCATCTGGCGCTGCCGGTGCTGACGCTCGGCCTGCTGCAGGCGGGTGGCATCACCCGCTATATGCGGGCTGCGATGCGCGAGGCTCTGGCCGCCGATCACATCCGCACCGCCCGCGCCAAGGGCTTGAGCGATGCTGGCGTCGTGCGGCGGCACGCGCTGCGCAACGCCATGATTCCGGTGATCTCGATCCTGGCGCTGGATGTCGGCGGCCTGTTCAGCGGTGCGCTGATTATCGAGATGATGTTCGGCTACCCCGGCATGGGCAAGCTGCTGTTCGATGCAGTGATGGGCAACGACTATAACCTGGCGCTTGTGGCGCTGTTGTTCGGCACCGGTGTCACCTTGGCGGCTAACCTGACCGCTGACATCGCCTACGCCGCCGTCGATCCGCGCGTATCTTTTTCACACCTGAGCGACGCTTGAGGCCAACAATGGGAACCGCGGCCCGGGCCTGGCAACGATTTCGGCAGCACCGCTTTGGCCTGCTGGGACTGGTGGTGCTGGCGGTGCTGGTCGCGGCCTGCCTCAGCGCTGGCTGGCTTGCGGCGGTGCTGGGCATCGACCCGAATGCCGTCGATCTGTTTGGTCAATACGGTGCTCCAAGTGGCAGCCATCCGTTGGGACAGGACGACCTTGGCCGAGATGTGCTGTTGCGGTTGCTGGCCGGCGGGCAGGTCTCTTTAAGTGTTGCATTGGTGGCAGCGGTGGCGGCCGCCAGCATCGGCACAGTCGTTGGACTGGCTGCGGGGTATACGGGCGGTTGGCTCGACGCTTTGCTGATGCGCCTTGTCGACAGCGTCATCGCGCTGCCGTTGCTGCCGTTGCTGATCGTCCTGGCCGCCATCGATCCTGCAAAGCTGGGATTCGGCGCCTGGGCCGAGGAGCAAAGCTTCGGTCTGATCCGCATCGTCATCATCGTCGCTGCCGTCGGTTGGACCACGCCCGCCCGATTGGTGCGGGGCGCGACTCTGGCGGCGCGGGAGCAAGGGTATGTCTTGGCGGCGCGGGCGCTTGGGGTTGCGCCTGTCGTCGTGGCAATCCGCCATATCCTGCCGAATGTCAGCGGGCCGTTGATCGTGGCGACGACATTGGCGATGGGCCAGGTGATCCTGTTCGAAAGCGCGCTGAGCTTCCTCGGCCTTGGTATTCAACCGCCGACGCCCAGTTGGGGAAATATGTTGACCGGCGCACAGGAACTAATCTGGCAGGCGCCGATGCTGGCGGTCTATCCGGGACTTGCGATCTTTCTTACGGTGGTTAGCGTGAACTTCCTGGGCGATGCGCTCCAGGATGCGCTGGCGCCGCGTTCATCCGAACGAGCCGACAGGGGCTCGACCTGACCTGATACGGAGTTGCTTGGTATGCTCGATATTGTCCAGGTTTCGGACATTCACCTGTCGCCGACGCACGCGTGGTTCCAGGACAATTACGACGTTTTTGTCGATGAGATGCATGCCGACCCGCCGGATTTCATCTTTGTCACCGGCGATGTTTGCGTCAACGGACCGGACCGGGATTGGGAATTTGCCTACGCGCGCCAGCAACTCGATCGCTTGCCGGTGCCGTGGCGCGCCATTCCGGGCAATCATGATGCCGGCGACACGCCGCCGGACGAGCGCAACAATCACCCGTTGACAGAACCGTTGCGCGCGACGTTCCGCCAGCATGTCGATGCCGATTGGTGGGTCCAGGACCTGGGAAACTGGCGCTTTATCGGCCTGAACGCGCAGTTGATCGACAGCGACCTGCCAAGCGAGCCGGAGCAATGGTCCTTTCTGGAGGCGGCTTTGGCCGACGCCGGCGAGCGGCGGCTGGCGATCTGGCTGCACAAACCTTTGTTCGTGCGCGATCCGGAAGCGCAGGGCCGCATGCTGACGGCATTGTTTCCGGAGGGCCGCGCCCGGATGATTGACCTTTGCGTCCGCCATGGCGTCGCTCTGGTTGGCAGCGGCCATCTGCACCGCTTTCGCCGGGTAACACTGGGCGAAACCAAATTGGTGTGGGCGCCCGCCACATCGTTTCTGATGGGCGCGCGCAAAGTGGTGCCCGGCGTGGCGCGGCTGGGGTATATGCGCTATCGCTTTAGCCGCCGCAGTTTCACCGCCCAATTTGTTGAGCCGCCATTGTTCCTCAACCTGGATGTGCGCAATTGGAACAAGTTCAAGGGCTCGACCATTCATCTGCCCGAGCGGCGGCCCCGCGGCTGAGCCATAAACGGAAAAAGGCCGCCAGCGCTTATTCGCCGGCAGCCGTTTCAGTAATCAGCGGTCAATCAAGAATAAGCGAATATTCGCTTATTTCATCTTTTGCTCTTTGAACACGACGTGCTTGCGCGCGACCGGATCAAATTTCTTGAATTCCATCTTTTCCGGCTTGGTGCGCGGGTTTTTCTTGGCGACGTAGTAAAAGCCGGTATCCGCAGTGCTTACCAACTTGACCAGAACGGTGGCGGGCTTTGCCATGACCGTGCATCCTTATCCACTGAAAATCAGGCGGGCTTGATAGCGATTTGTGGCCTGCAGGTCAAGTCGCCCGTTGATCGTTGCCTGCCGATCACGATTGGCCAGAGCCATATGCTGACCCTGCTGCAGCGCTTTCGACAGCAGGCGCCAGGGCCCGCTGATACAGGGCCGGGTCGTGCAATAACCGCTTGGCTAAGGCCATGTCGCTGTCGGACACATTCAGCGTCGCGGGACAAAATTGCCGAAGGGCTGCTGCTTTCTCCGCATTCGCGTTGCGGAAGTCGTGCCATGCTGCGGCGTGCCTGGTATAGGCTTCGACCTTGGCGGAAACCTGGAACGCATCTACCACCGGCGCTTGATCCGCCGTGCAAATGTTGGGCAAGACGCCTAGTCCGTCCAAGACATAGCCGGATGGGGCGTGCATGCGCGACCAGGTCAGCACCAGTTCGCCGCCGTTCGGCATCTCCACCAGGTTCTGCACGGTCCCTTTCCCATGTGTGGCGGTGCCGATCACGACCGCGCGGCCCCTGTCTTGAAGGGCTGCCGCCAACAATTCCGACGCCGAAGCCGAGTCGCCATTGGTGAGGATCACAATCGGAATTTCGGCCGCAATTTGCTGGCTGTCAGCTGTGAAGGAGCTGTTGGAAGCAGGGTGCCGGCCCAATGTGCTGACCATCAAACCGTGATCAAGGAACAGGTCGGCTACCTGCACAGCCTGGCCAAGCAATCCACCCGGGTTGCCCCTAAGATCGAGGATAATGCCGGCTAGCCTGCTGCGGGCCGATTCCAGGCGCATATACTCTTTTTTGACCTCGGCAGCGGTGTTGACGTTGAAGCCGGTCAGCGGCAGCACGATGACGTTATCTTCCCGGCGACCTTCCACCGTGGCCGGGATGATGAAATTCCGCCGCAGCGTGAATGCGAGAGTTCGCGGGGGCACGCCCCGTTGCAAAGTGAGATCGACAGAACTGCCGATGGCGCCGCGCAAGCGGTCGACAACGCCACTGCCGTCCATATCTTTCAGCGGCACGCCGTCAGCAGACGTCAGCAAATCTCCGACTGCGAGGCCGGCCATCGCCGCTGGCGTATCCTTAAGAACTTCAACGACATGGGTAAGACCAGATTCGGTTTTGATGGTGACGCCAATGCCGACAAATCCCTCGCGCGATGCCTTTTGGTTTGCGGCCATGCGCGCGTTCTCATACCGCGAAAACGGATCGAGTTGATTGACAACGCCATCCATGACCATCTGGTATAGCTCTTCGGCTGGCATTGCATGCAGCGTGGCTTCGGCCTGGCTGGCTTGCAGCAGGATATCGGCGGTAAGCTTCGCCCATCCGGTGGCATCGTCCGGCGTTGGCCGATTGTACCGTGCGAGCGATACGGCCTGGCGTTGCAAGGTTATGGAATCGCCGTCTTCAATAATTTGCAGACTGCCTCCATTGCCATTCTGCATGAGCGCCCGCACCCCCTGCAAAGCCAGCGGCGCGATCGACACAGGCTCGACATAGCGGCGCTGGATGTGAGTGAACGCATCCTCAAACAGTAACAGAGCGTCCGACTCGGAGTATGTTGGGGAAAATTGTTGGGGTGTCCGTGTGGCGCACGCCGTCAGGGCTACGATAGCAGTCGCGAATGCGACAACAAGAGCAAGCCGGCGCGCCACAAATGAACGCTGGTCCATCAGATTTGTCAGAGGAGAACGATCTGCCGGCATAGCCCGAGCCTAGATCATCGTTCGCGCAATGGAAATGAATTGATCGTGTGGCGCAGTTTTGTTTGCGGCCGGCGCTGGCTCTAGCGGCGCTTGCCGCGGCGTATGCCTTTCGGCACGCCGCCGCGGGGCTTCGATGTCGGCCGTCGATGAGGCCGGGCTCCGGCAGGATTCGCGGCGCCATCGACCTCCGCGCTAAAAATCAGGCCGCCGCTGATGGGCTCTGCTTCGCGCAAGGTGACTTGGAGGGTGTCGCCGAGCCGGAATTCCAGACCAGTTCGCCGACCGATCAACAGATGTCGGCCGGGGTCGACGTCCCAGAAGTCATCGGGAAGTAGCGCTCGCGGCACCAGGCCTTCGGCCCCAACGGCCTCGATGCGGACGAAAATGCCGGCCTTATGCACCCCTGTAATGCGGCCTTGAAAGGTTTCGCCGATGTGGTCGGCCAGATACGAGGCGGCAAAGCGCTCATGCACCTGGCGCTCGGCCGCTGCGGCCCGGCGTTCCGTCATGGAAATATGTTCTGCGACTTTGTCGAGCCGCAGGTGTTGTTCCGGCGGCAGCCCGCCTTCGCCAAGGCCGAGGCTGGCGATCAGCGAGCGATGGACGATCAGGTCGGAATAGCGGCGGATCGGCGAGGTAAAGTGGGCGTAGCGAGCCAGCGCCAGGCCGAAATGCCCTATATTTTCCTGATGATAGATCGCCTGCGCCTGCGCCCTCAGCACCAGATCGCTGACCAAGGCGGCATAGGGGGTATCGGCGGCCTTGCGCACCAGGTCGGTGAACTGGCGCGGCTGCGATATCGCGCTGGCGCTGGCCTTGATCCCCATTTCGCCCAGGACTCCCGCCAGCGATTCGATGCGCAGCGGGTCGGGCTTGTCATGCACCCGGAACAGGCATGGCGCGCGCCGGTCGACCAGGATTTCGGCGGCTGCGACGTTGGCGGCGATCATGAAGTCTTCGATCAGGCGATGGCTATCCAGACGCGGGCGCGGCCGGACCGATTGCAATTGCCGCCGTTCCTCGTCTATCTCGAAGATTTGCTCGGCCATGTCGAGTTCCAACGGCCCTCGCTTGGCACGTGCTTTGGCGAGCAAGGCATAGGCGGCATAGAGCGGCTTGATCACTGGCTCCAGCAGTGGCGCAGTCTTTTCATTCGGCAGGCCGTCGAAAGCGGCCTGCACTTCCTCGTAGATCAGCCGGGCCGTCGATCGCATCAGGCCCCGGACAAAGCGATGGCTGCGTTTGATGCCTTCGGCGTCGAAATCCATAATCGCCGCCATGCAGGCGCGGTCGCCATCCGGGCGCAGCGAGCATAGGTCGTTGGACAGCGCCTCCGGCAACATCGGCACAACCCGGTCAGGGAAGTATACAGAGTTGCCGCGGGTTTCCGCCTCTTCGTCCAGAGCGGACCCTGGCCGCACATACCAGGCGACGTCGGCGATGGCCACGGTGATGCGCCAGCCGCCGTTCGCCAGCGGCTCGGCATGGACCGCGTCGTCGAAGTCGCGCGCGTCCGAGCCGTCGATGGTGACCAGCGGGATATGGCGCAGGTCAACCCTGTGAGCATCCAGGCCCACTGGCTCCGCGGCCTCCGCCTCTGCAACGGCTTCGTCGGGAAAGTCGCAGGGGATTTCATGCTCGGCAATGGCTAGGGCGCTGATGGCGTTCGGCGCGTCCAGGTGGCCTAGCACTTCAGAAATGGTGGCAGCCGGTTGGGTCCGCCGTCCCGGCTTGGCGACGGCCCAGACAATAGAGCCCACGGCCGGTGGCGTGCGGCCGCCGTCAATCCGATAGTCGTTGCGATCGCGTTTGTCGGCGGCGCGAAGGAACCTTGCGCCTTCCTGCTCTGCGACCACGGCCAGGAAGCGCTGCGGCCCGGCTTTCAGGTGGCGGATCACGTCGCCCTTGTAGCTGGCCTCGCCGCGCTTGGTCAGCCGCGCCAGCACCTGCGAGCCGACGGCCAGGTCGCGGGCGTTGCGGTCGCGGGCATAGAACAGGATTTCCGGCATTGCGCCGTCGCTGCGGTGGCCGTGCGGTTCCGCCACCAGGTCGCCGTCACTGTTGATGCGGACGACGTTGACCACGGTTACGCTGGGCAGTGCCCCCGGCACGCCGACTGACTTGCCCGGGCCGCGGTCGATCAGGCCTTCGGCCTCCAACTCGCGCAGGGTTTGCTTCAGGTCGGCGCGAGCGCCGCCTTTGACCCGGAAAGCCCGGGCGAGTTCGCGCCGGTCCATGACCCGGCCGCTCTCCTGTATGAAGGCGAGCAGTTCTTCGCGCGAAGGGGCTTCGGCTGGCGGCTTCACGCCTCGTCAGCTTTCGCGGGCATAGTTTTTTTCGCTGGAGGCTTTTTTGTGGCCGGTTTCTTGGCGGCAGGCTTTTTGGCGGCCTTTTTCGGTGCTGCCTTCTTGGCCGGCGCCTTTCTCGTCGATGCTTCCCCGCTGTCAGCCGTCTTTTTAGCCGGCGCCTTCTTGGCCGAAGCAGCCTTACCCTTGCCTTTGGCTGCGTCGCGCTCTTCCTTGGCCTGGATCAGAACCATGGCGTCGTCCAGGGTCATGGTTTCCGGGTCATTGGCCTTGCGCAGGCTGGCCATGATCTTGCCGTGCTTGACGTAGGGGCCAAAGCGGCCGCGGTTCAGCGTCACCGGCTCGCCGGTGGTCGGATGATTGCCCAATTCGCGCAATAGCCCCTGGCCGCCGCCTTTCTCCGCCGCTTCTGCCAGCAGCGTGACCGCCCGGTTCAGGCCAATGCTCAGCACGTCGTCGTCGCCCTTCAGCGACACGAACTTTTTGTCATGGGCGATATAGGGGCCAAAGCGACCGATGGCGGCGGTGATGGGTTGGCCGCTCTCGGGATGCAATCC
>JAYPXD010000103.1:8327-11691 GCA_038135395.1 Alphaproteobacteria bacterium
GTGGTCCCCGCAGCAAGGAAGCGCGTTTTGGTTTTTTGTTGTCCTCCGAGGCTTCGCCCAATTGCACATAAAGCCCGTAAGGCCCCTTGCGCAGCGAGACTTCGAAGCCGCTTTCGGGGTCAATGCCCAAGGCTTTCGGCAGGCTGATCTCGTCATTCTCGCCCGGCATCGCCAGCGCCCGGGTGTAGGAGCATTCCGGGTAGTTTGAGCAGCCGATAAAGGCGCCCGTCCGCGACAACCGCAGGCCCAGCCGGCCGCCGCCGCAGGCCGGGCATTGCCTCGGGTCGCTGCCGGCATCGCCATTCGGCGGGAAGAAGTGGCGACCCAGGTCCTCGTCCAGCACATCGATGACCTGCCGGATCGTCAGATCCTTCGTGTCCTCGATGCGATTGAAGAAAGCATCCCAGAATTCGCGCAGCAACTGACGCCAGTCGCGGTCGCCGTTCGAGACGTCGTCCAGCGATTGCTCCAGGTCGGCGGTAAAATCGTATTCGACATAGCGCTGGAAATAGTTTTCCAGGAATGCCGTCACCAGGCGGCCGCGATCCTCTGCCTTGAAGCGGCGGCGATCCAGGGTGACGTATTGCCGGTCCTGCAACACCTGCAGGATGCTGGCGTAGGTGGATGGACGGCCGATTCCGAGTTCTTCCAGCCGTTTGACCAAACTTGCCTCGGTAAAGCGCGGTGGCGGTTGGGTGAAGTGCTGTTCCGGCGTGATCTTGTTCGCGGTGACCTGCTCGCCTTCTGCCATCGGCGGCAGCAGCCGGCCCTCGCCGTCCCGGTCTTCGGTCGGGTCGTCCACGTCTTCCTGATACAGGGTGAGGAACCCGTCGAAGCGGATGGTGGTGCCGACGGCGCGGAGGCCGACCTGCCGGTCGGTCGTTTCGATATCGACGGACACCTGGTCCAGCACCGCATTGGCCATCTGGCTGGCGAGCGTGCGTTTCCACACCAACTCATAGAGCGCCAGTTGCTGCGGCTCCAGAATATCGCGCAGGCTCGCCGGGTCGCGGGACATGTCGGTCGGGCGGATGGCCTCGTGCGCTTCTTGCGCGTTTTTCGCCTTGTTCTGAAAGACCCGCGGCGCGTCCGGCAGGTAGGACGCGGCGTAACGCTGGCCGATCAGGGCGCGGGCCTGGTCCAGCGCCTCGTGCGAGAGATTGACGCTATCGGTCCGCATATAGGTGATGAGGCCTGTCGTTTCGCCGCCTATATCGACGCCTTCGTACAGGCGCTGGGCAATGCGCATGGTTTGGCTGGCGGAGAACCGCAGTTTGCGACTGGCTTCCTGCTGCAAGGTCGAGGTGGTGAACGGCGGTGGCGGATTGCGGCGGACCTGGCGTTTTTCGACGGTGGCGATGCGCAGGCTGGACTTGCTCAGGGCGGCAACGATCTGATCGGCCATGGCCTTGTCGGCTACACCGAGCCGGTCCAGGCGCTTGCCTTGCCACGCGTTGACGCGGGCACTGAATGCTTTGCTGTCTGCGGTCAGGCACGCGGCTTCGATCGACCAGTATTCCTGCGGAACGAAGCGTTCGATTTCGCTTTCCCGTTGGCAGATCAGGCGCAGCGCCACCGACTGCACCCGCCCGGCCGAGCGCGAGCCCGGCAGCTTGCGCCAAAGGATCGGCGACAGGGTGAAGCCGACCAGGTAGTCCAACGCCCGGCGCGCCAGATAGGCTTCGACCAGTTCCTGGTTCAGGTCGCGCGGATTGGCGATGGCGTCCAGCACGGCCGACTTGGTAATTTCATGGAATACGACGCGCTCGACATGGCGCGAACCCAGGGCGCGGCGGCGGGCCAATTCTTCTTTCACATGCCAGGATATCGCCTCTCCCTCCCGGTCGGGGTCAGTGGCGAGGATCAGGCCATCGGCGTCCTTCAATGCACGTGCAATATCTTTGATCCGTTTGTCGCCATCCGGGTTCACATCCCAATCCATGGCGAAGTCTTCGTCCGGCCGGACCGAGCCGTCTTTCGGCGGCAGGTCGCGGACATGGCCATAGGAAGCCAGCACGGTGTACTCGCTTCCCAAGTATTTGTTGATGGTCTTCGCTTTGGCGGGCGATTCGACGACAACGACTTTCACAGAATATCCTAAATCGACGCGTACGGCCGCTCAACGCAGCGAAACGTATTGACCGGGATGGCGTTCCAGCCGGCCGTCCAGTTCCAATTCTGCGAGGAGTCGTGCCACCTCTGTGCTGGACAAGTGACATTGCCGGCACAGTTCGTCAACGGTAACCGGTGTAGCGCCTAACGAACCCAGCACCTTGGCGATGGGATCGTCCCCTGCTTCGAGGGGATCGTCAGCGAGGTCTTCGGGCCGTTTCGGCAATTGGTTGGCATAGCCGTAGAGCGGGGGACGTTCGGTGGCGACCTGCATCTGCCGGGGCAGCGTCGCCAACACATCTTCGGCCGTTTCAACGAAGGTCGCGCCGGCGCGCAGCAATTGGTTGGGCCCGGCGGTCCGAGGGTCGATGGGTGAGCCCGGAACGGCGCACAGTTCCCGCCCTTCTTCCAAGGCGTAACGTGCTGTAATCAACGAGCCGGACCGCTGCGCCGCCTCGATCACCACAACCGACAAAGAGAGCCCGGCGACAATGCGAGTGCGGCGCGGAAACAGCTCTGCCCGGGTTTCCGTGCCCAGCGGCATTTCGCTGATCACTGCCCCTGAGGCTGCAATAGTCTCAGCCAGTTGCGCGTGTTCCGCTGGATAGATTTTGTCGAGCCCGCCGGCCATGACTGCAACCGTGCCGCTGTTCAGCGCGCCGCGGTGGGCGCCGCCGTCGATGCCGCGGGCCAGGCCGGATACGATCACAAGACCGTGATCTGCCAACGCCTTCGCCAGATTTTCGGCCATGCGGACGCCCGCAGCCGAAGCGTTTCGGGCGCCAACGATCGCGACGGCGCGTTTTTGCAGGATGTCCACCTGGCCGAGAACGAAGATGACGGGCGGCGGCGAACCGGTATGGGCAAGCAGATGCGGGTACTCGGGGTCGCCCAGCAACAGGAACCGGCCGCCCATGGCCTTCAGTGCTTTTCCTTCGGCGGTGATCTGGTCCAGCGAAGCGGCCTTCCAGTCCTGGCCGAGGCGCTGTCGGATATAGCTGGTCCGTTTCAGCGCCTCGACAGCCGAACCGAACCGGTCGATCAAGCTGCGAAAGCGTTGAGGGCCGATGCCATGGCTGCGCGCTAATTGCAGGCGGGCCCGCCGCTCGCCAACGTCGGATGCGTATTCGATGGAACCCTCCATCCCGCCCAGGGTGTTTCAGCGGGCGTCTGACGATACGATCCGGCAAAATTGGTTAACGAAGCGCTAACGCGGGTTCGGGCGTTACTTTTTGCCGATCCGTGGCTCCTC
>JAYPXD010000104.1:0-11682 GCA_038135395.1 Alphaproteobacteria bacterium
GAATAGTTCGAACTTCGTTCGAACGCGAGCGCCATTTTCCCTAAAGACATCATACGAACAATTGCGGCTTTCCCGTGGGGCAATGTTCGTGGCCAATTTGAGTGGCCAATCCAATCGGCTGAATATCTGTGCTTCTTCCCAAAGCTAGCTTAGGTGCGCAAGGGGCGTGGATTTGCCTGTGGCCACCTGTTGCCTGTGAATCGCCACGCGCACCAAAATCTCACAGAAGTTTGTGAATGTTGACCAGGGATCGCAGTTCGGCGTGCGATCGCTCGGGAGCCTTGCCGGTCGTATCGAGCAGAAAATCGGTTTTCCGATATTCGGTCTCACGGGTCTGCAAGATTTGCTGAAGCTGGATCATCGCTCGCGGATTGCCCGCTGCGGGACGGCGGTCGCCCTGCGCCTGGACCCGATCCATGTGCTCGCCGGGTGCTGCCTTGATCCATATCGTATGAAACCGCGCCAGAATTTGGGCGAATGCGTCTTGATTCAGGACAATGCCGCCGGGGGCAGCCAGGACCAGCCGGTGCCTTGAGCCGATGATATTGGCGAGCGCTTCCGGCTCGAAATGCCGATACCCCTCATTGCCATAGAGGCCAAAAATTTCCCTGCTGGGGACACCGGCAATTTTTTCGATTTCTGTGTTCAGCTCGACAAATGGGACGCCAAAATCTTTGCTGATCAGCCGGCCCAGGGTCGTTTTGCCCGCCCCTCGCAATCCAACGAGACAGATGCGGTGCGCTTTCTGGTTGCGTGCTTTGTCCGGGGCAAGCAATTGCAGCACCCGGGCTCGAGTCGTGCCGTCGGCTTTGGAGAAGAGCGCCGCCATTTCATCGGCGTCTTCCCTCGCTTGCCGATCGGGCGCGACCAACGCCTCAATCGGTTGCTGAAGCGCATTGGCGACCCGGTCCAGCAGTGAGATGGAAATATTGCCGACGCCGCTTTCCAGTTGCGCGAGGTAACGCACCGATACGCCTGACCGGTCCGACAATTCGCGCCTTGCCAGCCGCCTTTCTTTGCGGGCGGCGCGTACTCTTGTGCCTACCCGCCGCATCAACCCGCTTTCGTCCGCCTCCGGCGCAGGCGAAGCGTTGAGGATGTCCGAGGTCGGTTGCGGGTCGTTCAGATCAGACACGGCTTGATCTAGTCCATGCGGCGTGGAGATGGGGCGGTTGGCAAGACCCTTGCTGTCCGATGCCACCGGCGGTTAATTTTCAATAGGTCTCCAGGTGGTAACGGCCCTCGTCTTTTCAATAGGTCTCTACGTGGTAACGGCCCTCGTCGCGCATCCCGTCGCGCAGATTGCGCCATTGGTGGCCAATCGATTCGGCGATGTTGGTAAACGCCCGTTCGACGCCGTCCTCCATCGCCTTGACCCCGCAGATATAGATGTGCGTGTTGGAGTCTTGCAGCATTTCCGCCACGACATCTTCTTCGGTGCGCATGCGGTCCTGGACATATTCCTTGCCCTGACTGGGCATGCGGCTGAACACCAGATGCTTTTGCAAGAGGCTGGATGCCACTTTGTTCAGCGGCCCGAAATAGGGAAGGCTGTCGGGCGTTCTGGCGCCGAAGAACATGACCATGCCGCCCGACTTCTTGCCGACGGTCCGTTGCCGCGCCATGGTGAAGGCGCGCATCGGTGCAGAGCCGGTGCCGGTGCAGACCATCAGCAGGCGGGCATCCGGATCGTTCGGCAGCAGGAATGTCGCGCCAAAGGGGCCGGTAACCTTAACTTTGTCGCCCTTTTGCAGATCGCAGGCGTAGTTGGAGCACAGGCCGTGGTCGTCCCGCTTGATCGTCAGTGACACGTTGTGATAGCCGGGGCGCTCGCCGTCGCGTGGGCTTGAGACGGAATAGAGTCGCGGCAGATGCGGCTTGCCGTTGGCGTCTGCGCCGGGCGCTATGATCCCGATGGACTGGCCTTCCAGCACCGGGAAGGGTTTGCCCTGGAAATCCAGAATGATATGGCGGACATCGACGCCGGATCCTTCGGCGGTCAGGCGATAATTACCCTGGACCACCGCTTCAATCGGATTGCCCAGATTGTAGAGATTAACCGTGGGTTTTGAGGCGGATGCCGGCGCTCTGGCCTTGCCGCCTGCGCCGCGGTGCGCTTCCGCCAGCAGGGCGGCTATCGGATCGTCTGCGGCTTTGCCCGAAGGCGCGGCCCCGGCCGTTTCGGAAACCGTGACCTCGCCTTGCTCTGGCAATTCTTCCCAGCGGAACTGCTCTTCCAGCGAATAGGGTGTCGCGACGACCCGCCATTCGTCGATCGATCCTGTCGGGCAGACAGGGATGCAGTCCATGCAGAAATTACACTTGCCGGCATCGACGACCACGTTGTTGTCATCGTGTTCGATGGCGCCAAGCGGGCATGTCATCTCGCAGGTGTAGCAGCGGATGCAGATTTCCGGGTCGATCAGGTGTTGTTTCAGCGGCGAGTCCACGCCCTTTACTCCCAATGCTGGCGGCCGAGGGCCATGCAGGCCCCCGATGCCGCCGCCTAACTAGGCATGATGGATCTGGACGTACTCGAACTCGCCCGGCTTGCCGTCGATACCGACCTTCGGTGGGGCGATCCAGCTGGCGTACTGGCCAGGTTCGTAGCAAGGCACCATCAACGATTGAATATAGTCGCCATCGGCTTTTGACGGCAGCCACGCGTCGCGGTTTGCTGACCATTGGGCTTCGGACAGGATATCACCCGCGGGCGATGCCTTAATGGCCGAAAAGACGCCGATCTGCCGGTGGAATGCCTCGTGCGGCAATTCCAGCTGGAAGGGGATGCCGGATTTTTCAATGATCTTGTTCCAGCGACCGACGCCGCCGGCGGCATCGCGGATGTAGTCATCGCGCAACCGCATATTGATGGCGGTCAGCGCCGGAACTTCCTCCTCTGCAATCTGGCCGCCAACGATGTTCCGCACCTTGTAGGTCGCATGGGTCAGGCGGTGGTCGTCGTCGATGCGGTTTTCCATGTACCGGCCTTTGATGCCGGCGTTGAAGGCGTTCGCGGCGTTGGTGGAAACCTCCTGTCCGAACAGGTCCAGTGAAAGGGAATAGTGTAGGTTTAGCTTCTTTTGAATCGTCGGCAGGTCGATTACGCCCAGGTCCCGGACCTTACCGATTTCAGACGGATCGCTCAGTCCCGCCGCTGCCATTGCATCGCAGGTCCGCTGCACCACCCGGCCGACGCCCGTCTCGCCGACGAACATGTGGTGCGCCTCTTCGGTCAGCATGAACCGGCAGGTGCGGCTCAACGGATCGAAGCCGGACTGGGCCAGGCTCTCCAACTGCATCTTGCCGTCGCGGTCGGTAAAATAGGTGAACATGAAGAAGGACAGCCAATCCGGCGTTTCTTCGTTGAACGCCCCCAGCATCCGCGGCGCTTCCTGCGAGCCGGACTGGCGGCGCAATAGGTCATCTGCTTCCTCACGGCCATCTTTGCCGAAGTATTTGTGCAGCAGATAAACCATGGCCCACAGGTGGCGGCCTTCCTCGACGTTGACCTGGAACAGGTTGCGCATGTCATAGAGCGACGGCGCGGTCAGCCCGAGGAAGCGTTGCTGCTCGACAGAGCCGGGTTCCGTGTCGCCTTGGATGACGATCAGGCGCTTCAGCATGTTGCGGTATTCGCCGGGCACTTCCTGCCAGGCCGGCTGGCCGGCGTGCTCGCCGAACGGAATGCGACGGTCTTCGACCTGCGGCGCCAGCAGGACGCCCCAGCGGTAATCCGGCATTTTCACATAGCCGAACTTGGCCCAGCCTTTGGGGTCGACGCTGACGGCGGTGCGCAGGTAGACCATGTTGTCCTGGAAATTCTGCGGGATCAGCTTGCCCCACCAGTTCAAGTAGCCGGGGTGCCATTTCTCCAACGCTTTCAGCACGCGCCGGTCCTGGCTCAGGCCGACATTGTTCGGGATCTGGGTGTCGTAGCTGACGTTGATGAGATCGACCATTTGATTCTCCTGGTAAAATCGGGGGAGCGACCGTACGGCCGCATTGGGACAAGGCGTGCGGTCAGACCCGTTCCATGTTGAAGTCGCCACGCAGGCCGGTGCCATAGCGCTGCAGCGCGCCATCCTTGCCAACGGCGTTCGGCCGGTTGAAGATCCAGTTCTGCCACGCGGTCAGCCGGGCGAAGATGCGGGTCTCCATGGTCTCCGGGCCGGCAAACCGCAGGTTCGCTTCCATGCCGGTCATGGCGTCTGGGCTGAAAGATGCCCGTTCCTCCATGAAGATGCGTACCTCGTCATCCCAATCGATGTCGTCGAGCGCAAAGGTAATGAGACCCATCTCGCTGGCAGCCTCGGCTTCCAGAGGCTCGCCCATTTCTGCCTCGGCCTGCCCGACCCGTTCGGGCTCGCCCAGAAAGCGGGTTTGCAGGCGGGTGAGGCCGTTGCCCATGGGGTAGGGCCCAAAGTTTGCCTCGGTCAGGGTAATGGTGGCGACCGGGCGGTTATCGCCTTCGAATTCGCCGTCCATCATATAGCTTCGGTCGACCGCGAACAGCAATTCGGCCAGGACGCCGACAAAGCACGAGCCATGTTCGACGAATGCTGCCAGCGAACGCGAAGTGACATCAATCCGCTTCAGCGTGCGCTTCCAGTACTGGCGGACTTCGTTTGCCAGCCAGTGGTCGGCATTGGCGGCCAGCACAGCCTCGTGCGCCGCGAACCGGGCCGGATCGCCCTGCGTGCGGAAAATCCAGAGACCGGCTTCCATCTCGTTCAGGCGCAGGTGCAGAATGGCGTCCTCAAGCTCCCGGCACAATTTTAGAAGGTAGGCTTGGTCGCCTTGCGCTTCGAATGCCGCCATATCGGCGGGCGCGTCGGCGTCCGGCCCCTGGAGTGTGATAACAGCCTTCCGGCTGGCGCGGTCGAGCGAGACCTCCACCAGGGAATAGCGGACCGAGCCATCGTCGGCGATGCTGCGCGTTAACGGCCCCAGGTGAATGCCGGCCTGGACGTCCGGTTTCGCCGATGCCGCCGCGAATTCCCGGGCGCGTTCCTGTACCACTTCGTCGAAGCGGGAATTCTGGATGACTTCATCGACCAGGCGCCAATCCTTGGCGCGCTTGCCCTTTACCCCTTCTTCCATCGCGCAGAACACGTCCGCCAGGTCGCGGCGCACCTTGCGCTTGTCGGTGACGCGGGTCAGGCCGCCGGTACCGGGCAACACCGCCAGCAGCGGTACTTCCGGCAACCCTACGGCAGAGGTGCTGTCGTCCGTCAGCATGATGTGGTTGCAGGCCAGCGCCAGCTCATAGCCGCCGCCGGCGCAGGCGCCCTTAACAGCCGCAATATAGTTTTGGCCGCTGTCTTGGGCGGCTGCCTCGAAGGTGTTGCGGGTCTCGTTGGTGAATTTGCAGAAGTTCACTTTATGACTGTGCGCAGCACCGCCCAGCATCCTGATGTTCGCGCCGGCGCAGAACACCCTGTCCTTGCCGGATTTCATCACCACGACCTTTACCTCCGGATGCTCGAACCGCATCCGCTGGACAATGTCGTTCAATTCGATATCGACGCCCAGATCATAGGAATTGAGCTTCAGCTCATAGCCTTCGAACAGGCCGCCGTTTTCATCCACATCCAGAATCAAGTTCGCAACAGGGCCGTCATATTCGACGCGCCAGTGGCGATAGCGGGCAGGATCGGTTTGGAAATTGATTATTTTAGCCACAGCGGCCTCCCTTGATCTCGAGCGTGATGGAAATTTAGCCGTAGACGCTGAGGGAATAAAGTAAAATATGCAAAATAAAACACAAAAAAATATATACAAATCAGATAATTAAAGAAATTTCAGGAAAAAATTGATCATAATATGTATTATAATACACAATTGAGATTGCAATCCAGGTCATCCAAATGCTGCAGGATCGTGCCCCGGTCGATCCCAAGGATACTGTCGCACGGCAGGTTCTCCAAAAGATTGCGGACGATGACGCATATCCGGGCAGCCGCTTTAGGCTTTTCCATCTTTAGCTTTAGCTTGGCGTTGGCGATCTGGATCAGGCATGTCACCAGCCGCCGTTCGGCGGACCCGTCCGGCAGCGCCAGCCAGACCGGCTCCAGCACCTCATGGGACTCCCAATAGAAACCTGCGTCCAGAAACAGGAGGCCATGGTGAAATGCGCTGCTATTGGCGATTTGGTCTGCCGACAATCCGGGATGGATAGCCGCGCAAATCGATGAAAACGTCCCATCCTTGTGGCGTTGTGTTTTTCCTGGGACATAGGCATGGCTAGGCCATTGGATTTCGATGGACATGCAAATTTGCAACCGCCGGGTGGAATTGGGTGCAAGATGTCCAATGTTACCGCAGAGGTGAAGAATGGCCCAATCTCAATTGGTAAAAGTTGGGTTCGGCGATCGAATTGAAGCAAGTTGTACCGAACACTCTGCCGCGTGCGGCGGACCTGGCATCGAAGACAAGTTTGCATTTTGGTTCGCAAGGTTATGCTATACGCGTTGACCGGCATTCGGTCGCCAAACGCTCCACCTAACCAATACGCAGCACTGACGGACCTGTAGCATGCAATATCATTTGAACGGATTCCGGACGGGTAATCCGGCAGTTGCCGAAGCTGTTGCAGATGCCGTTCAACCGGGTGACGCCGTCGATGTCTTGATCGTCGGCTGTGGCCCGGCTGGATTGACTTTGGCGGCCCAAATGTCGGTATTTCCCGATATCAAGACTCGGATTTTCGAGCGGAAGCCGGGGCCGCTGTCTTTGGGGCAGGCGGATGGCATTGCCTGCCGTTCGATGGAAATGTTCGAGGCGTTCGGGTTTGCCCACCAGGTCCGGCAAGAAGCCTATCAGGTGAACGAGGTAACGTTCTGGCGGCCGGATGCGGGAGGGCGGCTGACCCGGGCCGACCGAATCCAGGACGTCGAAGACGATCTTTCGGAGATGCCGCATCTGATTTTGAACCAGGCGCGGGTGCACGATTTCTACCTGGAGACCATGCTGCGCGGGCCGCGGCGGCTGGCGCCGGATTACAATCGGGATTTAATCGACTTGCGTGTCGAGGAGGGCACCGATTTTCCAGTCGTCGCCACCTTTGCATGTCTCGACAGAGACGGCGCCCGGGAGGTTGTTCGCGCCCGATACGTGGTTGGATGCGACGGGGCGCGCAGCATGGTTCGCCGGTCGCTGGGGCATGAATTGAAAGGCGCGGCTGCCCGTCAGCTTTGGGGCGTCATGGACGTGCTGGCCGTCACCGATTTCCCGGATATCCGGATGAAGTGCGCGATCCAATCCGCCCAAGACGGCAGCATCCTGATTATTCCGCGCGAAGGCGGCTACTTGACCCGGCTCTATATCGAACTAGATGAGCTACACGGAGACGAGCGCGCGGCGGACCGGGGCGTGACGCCTGAGGCCTTGATCGAGAAAGCCCGCGCGATCCTGGCGCCGCATTCGCTCGACGTTAAGGAGGTGGCCTGGTGGTCGGCTTATGAAATCGGGCAACGGGTGTGCGATGCCTTTGACGATGTCCCCGAGGCCGAGCGCGGGTTGCGGGCTCCGCGGGTGTTTATCGCCGGCGATGCCTGTCACACCCACAGCCCGAAAGCAGGGCAGGGCATGAATGTTTCTATGGCCGATACGTTTAACCTGGGATGGAAACTCGCGCACGTGCTACGGGGGCAGGCCGATCCCCGATTGCTGGCCACCTATTCCGAGGAGCGTCGCGCGAAGGCCAAGGAACTGATCGATTTTGACCGCGACATGGCCAGATTATTCAGCCAGAAGCCGCGAAACGCTGCGGAGGCCGCGCAGTTCCAGCAATATTTTCAGAAACATGGTCGGTATACCGCTGGAGTTGAGACCCGCTATGACGGGTCGATTGTGACGGGCGACGCCGCTCATCAGCTGCTTGCGAATGGCCTGGAAGTGGGCAAGCGCTTTCATTCCGCGCCGGTGGTCCGCGTGGCTGACGGCAAGCCCTTGCATTTGGGCCACATGCTCAAAGCCGATGGACGTTGGCGCCTGATTGCATTCGCACCTTCGGGCGATTTGGGCCTGCCTGGCGGCGCCATTGACCGCCTTTGCGCATTCCTGTCCGGCGATGCCCTGAGCCCGGTGCGGCGTTACACACCAGCAGACTGCGACATCGATTCGGTTTTTGACGTCCGGGCCGTGTTCCAGGGCAGTCATCAAGGGTTGGCGCTGGAGGCGATGCCGGCCTACCTCCGTCCGGCGAAAGGCGTGTATGGCCTGACCGACTATGAGAAAATCTTCAGTCCGGACCTGAAGACCGGGCCGGACATTTTCGATTGCCGCGGCATCGACCGGGCGGCCGGGGCCTTGGTGATCGTGCGCCCCGACCAGTTCGTCGCCGGTGTCGTTCCGATCGACGGCTTCGACCCGCTCAGCCGGTTTTTCGCCGGCTTTATGCGTGCTTCAGACGATTAAGGCCTCGTGCTTCGGGTTGGGCTCCAACTCAACGGCATTCACCGTCATCGCCAGCATCGCGTAATAGCCGATGCAGGTGGTCAATTGCACATACTGGTCAGCGCCGAGACGCGCCATGACGGCTGCTGCCAAGGGCTCCTCTACCCGGTTCTTGCGCAACAATTGCCGCGTGAAATCGATGATCTGGAGATCGTCTGCGGGGATGCCGTCGGAATGGCCGTCGCGGATTGCGTCGATGGTCGATCGCGGCACGTCCCGTTCCGCGCCGATCACCCCTTGGATACCCCAAACGTACTGGGCCTGAAAGTGCCTGCCGACGACGAGCGCGGCCAGTGTCCGGAGCCGCAGCTCCAAGGTGCCTTCCCACCGGACCAGCGTTCCCAGGTGGGCCAACCGTTCCGCCCATTCCGGTGCATGCATCCAGACAGAGAAGGGGCCTTCCAGCGACCGCCGGGTATCGACGATCTTGTCGGCGATACGGCGGGCTTCCCCCGTCAATTCATCGGGCGATTTGAGTACGGGAACACGGGCCATAGGAAATCCTCGAAATTGGCGGCGAATCGTCAGCCTTGGCGCGACCACAAGATTGCCAGTCACGGCGCTTCTATCCATCGTGCCGCGGTCAGTCTATGCGGACGCTATCCGATTGCCCGGGATGAGGGCAACTCCAGAAAGCGCCGGGTCCGGCATCGGTATCCAGCCGCCGGTTCGACGCGCCGCATTTCTGCGGTGACCCCGGCGGTTCGGCGCGATGAGGGGTGGTTTTCGCTACGGTCCTTGGTTATCTCCATGGCCAATGCCCCGCCCATCGCGGCCATCGACCGATTTAGGACATTGATCACGTGCTTATTCTAGGTCTGCACTCTGGCTATCACGACGCCTGCGCCTGCGTTTACGACGACTATCGGCTATTGGCGGCGGTTGCGCAGGAACGGATGACGCGGCGCAAAAACGACGGCGGCGGCATACCGGTTGAGGCCATGGACGAATGCCTTGCGATTGCGGGTCGTTCACGCGCGGCTGTCGACGCCATTGCATTGAGCCATGCTGCATTTCCGTCTCGGTACTTCGGCCATCTTTCTGGAGGCAGAGCGGCTGAACGGATGGTGCGGCAGTGGCTAGGCAAGGAAAAGCACAAGACCATGGAGCGGGAGATGGCCCGTGCCAATGTCGTCGATGCAACTCAGATATTCCGGGCGCCGCGGTTTCTTGCCGACAATGGGTTGCGGGCTAGTACCCAGGTCCACTTTTACAACCACCACCTGGCCCACGCCCTGCCGACCCTGTTCCATACCGATTGGCAGGAGGCTTTGCTCTATACGGCTGATGGCGGCGGCGACAATGTGCAGTACAGCCATCGGCTGTTTCGCGACGGGCATATCGAAACGCTCTACGGCTCGCGCGATGAATTGCTGAGACCCATGCGGATCGACAGCCTCGGCCGTGCCTATGGTTTTGCCACCCAGGCCTTGGGTTGGCGAAGCCTTCGCCATGAGGGCAAGCTGACCGGACTGGCCGCTTATGGCAAACCATCGCTATACGTGGATATGGCGCGGCGCTTTCGGGTCGATGATGCGGGACAGGTGCACAGCGATTTCGCCGATTACAACGCCATGCGGGAGTTCATCTTCGGGCTGGCAAAAAACGCTACGCGGGAAGACGTGGCCGCTTCGGTTCAGGAACTGCTGGAGCAGATGGTGTTGCGTTCCGTCCGGACGCTGCTGGATCGCCACCCGATGCGCAATTTGGGTTTGTCGGGAAGCGTCTTTGCAAATGTGCGCCTGAATCGGCTGCTGGCGGAGGCATTGCCGGTCGACGAGGTGTTCATTTACCCGTCTATGGGAGACCAGGGGTTGGCGTGCGGCGGCGCGCTTGACCTGTTGCTGGCGCGGGACGGCATGGACGTATGGCTCGGCCGGCGCGAACGGTTGCGGCATCTGTATCTCGGCAGAGATTATGACGGAGATATCGATGCTGCATTTGACGCGGACCCTAACATTTCCCAGATCAGTTCGAACCCGGTCGAGACCACCGCCAGCTTGCTGGCCGCGGGCAAGGCTGTTGCGATTTATACCAGCGACATGGAATACGGCCCCCGGGCATTGGGCGCGCGCAGCATTATCGGCTCGCCGGCCGATGCCGGCATCAACGATAGCTTGAACAAGCGGCTGGAGCGGTCGGAATTTATGCCGTTTGCCCCCGTTGTGGCGGAAGAAGACGCGCAAGGGGTATTCGAGTTGACAGACGGGATGCTTTACGCCGCCCGCTTTATGACCATCACCTGTGCCGTCAATCCGGAATGGCGCGACCGGATTCCGGCCGTGGTCCATGTCGACGGCACCGCCAGGCCGCAAATCATCTCGCGCGAGGATAACCCGCTCTATTACGATATCCTCGCAGCGTTCAAGCGCGCGACCGGGCTGCCCGTCATGATCAACACCAGCTTCAACGTGCATGAGGAGCCGATCATCAACACGCCAGCTGAGTGCGCGCGCGCGTTGAAGGATGGGCGGATCGACTGCGTGGTCACGACCGGCGGCGTGTACGAGAGGACTGGCGGCCAGCCCTGACCCCTGGGGAAAAGCCGGTGGCGCGGTCGCCGAAGCAATGTATGCTGGAGCCGGGAAGATTCCTGTTGTCTGGCGCATGCATTCGGCGTGAAGTTGCATCATCGCTATGACTTGAGGTGTCCGGCAATGGTGAAGGGTTTGGCATTGGGTCGGCTGGGTCGGTCGGCCATTGGCCTGGTGTTGTTCGCGTCGGTCGCTGGGGCGGCCCCTGTGGTTCGCGCAGCCTGTTACAACGCCGATGATATGGTTGCGAAGGTCGCTGAATCAGGTCTGGCCTGGGAACGGCGGACTGAAAATGTCTGGCGGGTCGATCTGCAGTCCCGCACGCGCGGCGAGATCAACGTGATCGCAGTTTGCAGTGACGAAAACGTCGTTGTTTTCTCCGTCCTTGCGTACGCAAAAGAGCTACAACCGTCGCGGGAACTCCTGACCCTTTTGCTGCGGGCCGCCGCGCACTTTGATCGTGTCAAACTGACGATAGACGAGGATGGCGATTACGCGGTCCGCATTGACGTATGGGCGCAATACTACAATGGCGCGGTGCTGGCCTCGGCGGCCAATCAGGTGCGGGCCGTGATCGATGAGATGACGGATGCGCTGCGCAAATTCCATGCCAGCAAACAGTAACGGCGTGATTTGAGGGCCGGCCATATGGGCGCATCGTTACGACGAGAACGCTGGAACCTGGTGC
>JAYPXD010000105.1:0-3927 GCA_038135395.1 Alphaproteobacteria bacterium
TCCAGGGCTTTGAGTGTGAAGGCCATCGGCTTAGGTACTCCGAAGCATTGGGGCGGTATTCATAGTATGGTATAGTCCCGCCGGTCTTCAATGGATTGGTTGAGTGTAGCGGACGAAGACCGGGACAGTCTCCGCTGGCCAAATAGGGAGGCGCTCACGATGGCGAAGGCGCCCGTGTCGCTGGATGAACGGCGTTTCCGCTGGGAAGTCGCCAAGTTCTTGATTGGCGCAATAGGCGGCGCTGTTTTGTTTTTGATCGGGCTTTGGCAATTCTCGATCACAGCGCGCAACGAATTTGCCAAGCCGGTGTTGGCGCAACAGATCGCCTTATGCATGGAGGCAAGCGATAGCGCCGCGAAATTGGCTCAGGACGCCAACCGCCGCAATCCGGACTGGCAAAGCAGCGACCTCGCCATCAAATATCTGGCGCTCTACTACGGCAAGCTGGGCATTGTCGAAGATCGTTGTCTTTATGGCGCAATGGTCAATTTCAAAAAGACAGTGTTCGATGGTGCGTTGAGCACGGAGAGCCCGAACAGGCTGGCCCTGACGATCTCATTTGCGTGCCGCCGCATGATGTCGAAGAACTGGTCGTCCGGTCTGGTCGGCCTCTACGACCCGCAGCACCTGTTCGACTCCTTCAACGATTTGGACGACTACCGCAATACAATGAGCGCGAGCCGGCATTGCCCCCTGGACGGGTGAGCCCGGCTCGGCGCGTCAGATCAATTCTTCGCGCCGGTCCATCGTCTCCCCCATGCGGGACAGCGCCGGCTGTTTCAGGCCGTCATAGAGGCCCTCAATGCGCTGGTTCAGGCGCTTGTTATGCTGCTCGAACAGCGAGCGGCCTTCGCCGTCGCTATCGACCAGGAAGGGGCCGAAATTCTCGACCTCCAGGACCCAGATCGCCTGGGCGATGCCCAATTCCTTCAGCCAGTGCACTTCCTTCACATTCGTGATGCCGCGGCCGAGCAAGGCGCCGGTGCCATAGCCGACCGTGGTCAGGTAGCGTGCGCCGCGGGGGACGAAGACGTTGCGGTAGTCCTCCTCCGTCATGCCGCCCTTGCCCAGGATCAACAGGCAGTCGCTCTTCTCGAACCAGGTGGGGATCAGCGCGCCGAAACGGAAGCTGGCCGTCGCCGTCACGGCGCCGATGTTGTAGGTGCCGTCGTCATTCACGCTCGCCGCCGGCGAACAGTGGAACGAGACGTTGGTAAGCTCGGTCAGCCCCTCGGGCAGAGCGTGTCCTTCGGTGATGACGCGGCGGTACACGCCCTCACGCGCGGTGTAGACATGGCCATCCAGATAGACCACGTCGCCGAGTTCGAGCTGCTCCAGATCCTCACGGCGGACTGGGGTCTTCAGGCGGACTGTCTTGCGGCTTCCGGCTGCCATTTCACATCATTCCGTCGGTGATAGGGGGTGAACCATTCAGGATCGGTACGGTATTGCACCCGGCCATCCTGGTAAAGGCGCGCCACAGCGCGGCGGCTCGACAGGCAGAAGGCGTGCACGCTCATCGGCATGCCGCCCGTGTGGGTATAGCCGCACTCGATATGGCAATCGACCACCATGCTGGAGCCGACAAAGCCCATCGGCCCCATGCCGATATTATTGCCCATCTCCATCAATTCGAGCTCCAGCTCGGCGACTTTCGGGTCCGGATTGCGGTCGCCGACGGTGCGCAGGCACGCCGCCTGCTTGCCCAGCACCATGCAGGTATCTTTGGAGCCGCCAAGGCCGATGCCGACAATCGCCGGCTGGCAGGCGAGGCCGCGCTTGCCGAAGGCGATCATGGCATCCAGGAAAAACCGCTTGATGCCGTCAATGCCGTCGCCGGGGAACAGCATGCGGTAGTCGGTGCCGAACAGGCCGCCCTTGTGCACGGTGGTGATATCGACCCAGTCGGCATCGGGCTCGAACGTGTATTCGATCTCCGGCGCGTTCAGGCCAACATTGTTGTTGTTGTCGTGCCGCCAGAGCGGATGCACCCGGTTCGGGCGCAGAGGAATGTCATGCGTCGCCTGGGCAAGGCCGCTGCGCAGCGCCTCCTCGACCGCGACCATGCCGCCCTCGACCTTTGCCTCGTTGCCGACCTTCACATAAAAGCGCGGCACGCCGGTATCGGCGCACATGGCGCGGGCGTCCTCCTTGGCGGCCTTGTAGTTGTCGAGCATGGCGCGCAGCACGAAGGACGACAGGTCCTCGCTTTCCTTGGCCGCCATGGCCTCCAGGCCGGAAAGATAGTCCGACGGTATCTCAATCGCCGCACGGCGGGTGAGTTCGTGGGCGGTAGCGTAGAGCGTGTCTTTGCGGATCATGGCGGGCGGTGTCCTTCAGACCGGTGTTCGCGAGACCATACCCGGTTTCTCGTCCATGCAAAACTCGATGAAGCCGATGCTGGGAACATCGACGCCTGCCTGGTTCAGCAGGGCTTAGGCCTGGCCGCGGTGGTGCACCTGATGCTGAGAGAGGTTGGAGAGATAGACCGAGAGCGGTACCCGCCATTCCTCTGCATGGTCCATCAGCGTGGTGAAGACAATCTCGCCGGCCAGGTCCGCCGGCCCGAGAGAGGCGGCGTAGGTCAGATACCAGGCATCGACATCCGATTGGGCGCGGGTCAGGTTGGCCAGGGTGTCGTGGAGAATGTCGTCCAGCCCCTTGAAATTGCTTTTCCGTCCCTCGATCCGGTCGCGGTAGAGCAGGTCGACCAGATAGATATGGTTCAGCGTGCCCAGGATGGAGCCGAAAAACGTACCGCGGTCACTGGCGATTTCCTCCGGCGGTAGGGTTGCGGCGGCGGCGTGCAGACGGGCATTGGCCCATGCGTTGAACTCGGCGAGCAGGTACGGGGTGGTGAGCATGGCGCTTTCTCTTGAAGCCTCGATCGGCGGTGGACGACGGGCGTTGCGTCGGACCCCTTCGATATCAAAGTCGGCAGGTGGGCGAAAATACCGCTATCGCGGAGTCCCAATGCACCCGCCTGTCGCAACCTCAGTGGCGCGTAACGGAGACCGCGCCCCTTCGGCCCCCCCAACAGCGATTTCCCCAACGCGCCAACCTTATGCCCCCGACCTGATGGACAATGGATTGCCCCAATCCTAAGATTCACCCGTTACTTTTGAGGAGTTGCCAAACCCGATGGCGGAAGGTCGTGTGCAACGAAGATTGTCTGCCATTCTGGTCGCCGACGTGGTCGGCTTCAGCCGGATGATGGGCGAGGATGAGGCCGGGACGCTGGCCAGGGTCACTGCGGTGATCGAAGACATCCTCGAGGCCAAATTGGAGCAACACGCCGGACGCCTGGTCAAGACCATGGGAGACGGCGTGCTGGCCGAATTTTCCAGCGCCGTCGATGCTGTCAACTTTGCGGTCGAAGTCCAGCGCTCGATGGCCGAGCGTAGCACGGGATCGGATGACGCCCGGCCAATCGCACTGCGAATCGGGATCAATGTCGGCGACGTGATCGTGCTCAACAACGACATCTTCGGCGACGGCGTCAATGTCGCCTCCCGGCTCGAACCGCTGGCCGCGGCCGGCGGCATCTGTGTCTCCGGAACCGTCTTCGACCAGGTGCGCGGCAAGCTGGAATTATCTTTCCGGGCAATGGGCGAACAAGCGCTCAAAAATATCGCGGAGCCGGTGCGCGCGTTCGCCATCGACCTCAACACGCCGCCAGGACAGCGATGGGAAAGCGCCCCGGCCGAAAAGCTGTTCAGCCGCCCGGCCTTTGCCGTTTTGCCGTTCGAGAACAACTCCAGCGATCCGGAAGATGCATATTTCGCCGATGGGTTAACGGAGGACATCATCACCGCGCTTTCGCTTTGGCGGGCGTTTCCGGTGATCGCGCGGAACTCCACCCTCACCTATAAGGGTGTATCGCCGGACATTCGGGCGGTCGGCAAAGAGTTGGGCGCACGCTATATC
>JAYPXD010000105.1:3937-11664 GCA_038135395.1 Alphaproteobacteria bacterium
ACCCCACTATGGTTTTATCGCGGGACTTGCGGGGGGGCCCAAATGTGTGGGGCCCCCGCTATACCCCGCACGGCCGGGGCCCCCGCGCCGGCAGCCGGTTGCGGGTGACCGCCCAACTCAGCAATGCCGCGAATGGCCATCAGGTATGGGCAGAGCGGTTCGACCGCAACGTCAGCGATATCTTCGATCTGCAAGACGAACTCACCCAACGTATTGCGGCCACCGTTGTGCCGGAATTGGAACAGGCCGAACGTACCCGCGCCGCGCCACAAGCGCCGGAGGACCTAGACGCCTGGGCCTGGTATGTGCGCGGTGTCGCCGAATTGAACAAGCCTACGGGCGACGCCTTTCAGCGGGCGCGCGAAATGCTGGCCCGGGCCATCGCGCTCGATCCCAACTATGTCCGCGCTCATGCTGCCGTCGCCTTCAGCCACACGATGGACCTGCTGACGGGAGCATCCACATCGCGCGCCGACTCACTGAAAGGCCTGGAGACGGCAGCCCGCACAGCGGTCGCTCTCGACCCCGACGATTCCATGGCCCAAATGGTTATGAGCTTCTTTTATACGTGGAGCGAACAGGATGCGTTGGCGCTCGCCACGGCGGCGCAGGCCGTGTCTCTGAACCCCAACAACGCCGGCGCCCTCGGGCACCTGGGCACACTTTTGGACCTCGTTGGCAGGCACGAGGAAGGTATCGCCAATCTTGAACGCGCGCTCCGTCTCAATCCCAAGGAGCCGACCACCGCACATGTCTATCGCAGCTTCCTGGCCCGTGCACATCTGGCGCTTGGCAGTTACGAACAGGCGGCGACCTGGGCGCGGGATTCGCTTGCCCAACGCGGCGGCTATGTGCCGGCCCGTTATCTGCTAGGCCTCGCGCTTGCGCACTTGGGCCAGACGGCAGAGGCCCGCGCCACGTTCGAGGAATGCGAACGGCAGCAGCCAGGGCTTCTCGCCCAACGGCAGGACTGGCGCCCGTACCGCGATGACGCCCTCAACCTCCATTTCAAGGAAGGGCTGCGCAAGGCGGGGCTTATCTGAGCGCTGCCTTGCTCACCTGCGCCCTATGGATTCTGGCGGCCGTGTTTTGCTCTCACCAGCGTCCAATCGGCTTGCCGTGGGCGGTGCTGCGGCCCAGCCGGTCGGGCATGATAATAGGGTGGGCTAAGGCCCAATGCTCCCGCCTGTCACAACCTCAGTGGCGAGCAGCGCCGACCGCGCCGCGTATCTAGTCGGGCACGCCGGCGGCAATCAGAATGCGCACGAACTTATCCCTGTATGGTTGCCCTCGGGGCGAGACCGCCTGGAAGGCGCGTTTTGTGGTAACGGCGACGGACAAAAGCTTTCGCTGCGCGTCCCGTATGCGCGCCATCGCAGTCTCTGCTTCGTCCGTCCGGCCGACGAATTCATAGGGCAGCTTGCCTCTGATCTGATCGCGCACGGTCCGCGAGATGAGAACGCCGCCCGGCGTCGCCAGGCCTTCAATCCGCGCTGCAATGTTGACGCCATCGCCGAAAATGTCCGCGCCTTCGATGATCAGGTCGCCGACATTGACACCGATACGGAAGGTGAATGGCTCGCCCGCCGCATCCGCATTCATATCCTGCATGACCCGCTGGATTTCGACGGCGCACTCAACGCCGTCGATGGCGCTCGGGAACTCTATCAGGAAGCCATCGCCGGTTGATTTGACGACCCGTCCGCCGCGCCTGCGGATTGCCGGATTCAGGATATCGCGGCGGCAGGCCTGCAGCCGCGCCAGTGTTCCCGCCTCATCCCGCTCCATCATCCGGCTATAGCCAGCCAGATCAATGGCCAGGATGGCCGCCAAACGCCGCTTTGGATTATCGTGAGCGCGCATCAGCGCAGAGCCCTTGCACCAGAAACTCGCAGCACGGCCGCCGATTCCTGAACAGGCGCGTACATTGAGGCCGCAGTCAGCCAATTTGTACACTATTCGGGCGAGCTGAAGCCATACCGCTTCTGTCTTGTTAACAGTAGCGTTCCAATGCACTGTGATAGGGTCTTGCTTCCCGCTCCCGACAGTCTGAGAGCCATACCATGTCCGCTCCGTCGCCCGCCAACACCCCCGACCCCATCACCGTCTCGGTCGTCCAGCACCGGCTCACCGCCATTGTCGAGGAGATGGGGGAGGCGATGTTGCGGACCTCGTACAGCCAAATCCTGAATTCATCCCGCGATTTCTCCACCGCCATCTGCGACGCCCAGGTCCGGCTCGTCGCGCAGGCGGAGCATATTCCGGTGCATGTCGGCGCGCTGACATGGGCGTTGAAGGAGGTGGTGGAGCGGTTCGACGGCAAGGTGAAAAAGGGCGATCTCTATCTGCTGAACGATCCATACCGCGGCGGGTCGCACCTGCCGGATGTGACGGCTTTCGTGCCGGTGTTTGCGGGCGAGCGGCTGCTGTTCTGGACGATCAACCGCGCCCACCATTCCGACATCGGCGGCACCACGCATGGCGCCTATAACCCCGAGGCGACGGAGATTTTCCACGAGGGGTTCCGCCTGCCGCCGATCAAGCTCTACGACCAGGGCGTCTGCCGTGATGACCTGCTGGACCTGCTGGCGCTCAACACCCGCCTGCCGCGCGATTTCCGCGGCGACCTGGCCGCGCAACTCGGCTCCGTCCGCCTGGGCGAGCGGCGGCTGGAGGCGCTGTTCAGGGATTTCGGCGCGGAGACCGTAGTCGCCTCGGTTGAGCAGATCCTCGATGGCGCCGAGCGGCAGGCCCGCGCCGCCGTCGCCGAATGGCCGGACGGTGTCTATGAAGGCTCGGCTTGGCTCGACGACGACGGCTTCGGGCGCGAGGACATCCTGATCCATGCCAAGGTGACGGTGACGGGCGAGGAGGTGGAGATCGACATGACCGGGTCCGACCCGGAAAGCCGCGGCTTCGTCAACTCCAGCCACGCCAACACGCAGAGCGCCATCGCTATGGCGTTTTCTTTCCTGCTGGACCCGCAGACGCCGAAGAACTCCGGCACGATCCGGCCATTGAAGGTGAAGCTGGAGCAAGGCACCATCGTCTTGCCGAACGAGGGCCGGCCGGTGACCATGTGCACCAGCCATTGCGGCAACGAGATTATCGAGGCTGTCATTGTCGCGCTCAGCCAGGCCACTCCGGACCGCGCTATGGGCGGCTGGGGCCGTCGGCTCCGGCTGGCGATCCAGGGCGACGACCCGCGCACTGGCAAGCGCTTCATCTGGCACATGTTCCACGCGCGGCCCGGCGGCGGCGGCTCGATTGCCGGCGATGGCTGGCATTGCTCCGGCGAGTGGCATTCGGCCGGCGGGCTGAAGTTCGGCTCGGTCGAGGTGGCGGAGGTTCGCTTCCCGCTGTTGTTCAAATCGCATGAATTTCGCCCTGGCTCCGGCGGGCGCGGCCAGTTCCGCGGCGGCGTCGGCGCAGTGATGGAGATGCAGGTGGAAACCGCCGGGCCGGCCCGCGCCAATACCGCCGGCGACGGCATCCGCCACGGCGCTCGCGGTATCTCCGGCGGCGAGGACGCGGCACCGCACGACTATCGCCTGGTGCGCGCGGCGGATGGCTCGGTTGAGAAGCTCAAGACCAAAGTCGTCGGCATCCCGGTCGAACCGGGTGACGTGTTTCGCGTGCATTCCGGCGGCGGCGGCGGCTGGGGACCGTCAGCAAAGCGCGATCCGAAGCTGGATGCGCTCGATAAAACATTGGGGTTGGCCTAGGTCGACCCGAATATGCGTTCGCCAAAGGCCGATGACCGGCGTTCTGTCTACCTGTGGACCAGTTCCCTTGCCCATGCGGTGCAGGACGGCCTGACCGCTGCGATCTATGTGCTGCTGCCGGTTCTGGCGCAGTCCTTGGGCCTGAACCTGAGCGAGGTCGGCCTCTACAAGGGCCTGAAGAGCTTCGTTCAGGGGCTGCTGGAAATCGTGTCCGGCATTGCGTCCGAGCGCTTTGGCGACCGGGCGCTGTTGGTGTTTGGGCTGGCGCTATCCGGCATGGGCTATCTGTTGTTTTCGCAAACGGACAGCGGCGTAGGCGTTTTGCTCTGCCTGATTGTCGTCGGTGTCGGGACGGCGTTTCAGCATTCGCCGGCGTCGGCGATGATCAGCCGAGCCTACGCCGCAAAGGGGCGGCGGGGCGCGCTGGGCCTGTACAATTCCTCGGGCGACGCTGGCAAACTGGCATTTGCCAGCGGCTTTAGCCTGGCGGTGGGCGCCGGGCTCGCCTGGCACACGGTGACCTTTGCCTATGGCCTTGCCGGTCTGTTGGCGGGCATTGCGATCCTGATGGCGTTGCGCGCGTCGCCGCTGGCCTGGGCCACGCGGCGGCGGATCGGTTCGGTCGACATCGCCGGGAGCGTCAAGGGCTGGGGCATCCTCGATCGTGGCAGTTTCACAGCCCTGTTAGTCGTTGTGTTTCTGGACAGCATGGTCCAGGCGGGCGCCCTGACCTTCGCCGCCTTCCTGATGCTGGCCAAGGGAGAGCCGTTGGCGACCGCAACGTTTGCCGCAACGGCGATCCTGGTCGGTGGCATGCTGGGCAAGGCGTTTTGTGGTTTCCTTGCCGACCGTATCGGCCCTCGCAAGGCGTTTTCCCTGGTTCAGGTGCTGACCGCTGTCTTGTTGGTGGCCGTGGTGATGGCGCCGAGCCTGCTGGCGTACCTGCTGATGCCGCTGCTGGGCGTAGTGCTTCAGGGATCGACGTCGATCACCTATGGCATGGTAAACGACTTCGTGCATCCGGACCGCGCGGCACGCGGCTTTGCTCTGGTCTATGGCGGGTCCGGGTTCTCGACCGTGGTCGGGCCGCTGACCGTAGGGGTCGTAGGCGATGCGCACGGCGTCGCCGCGGGAATCCTGGTGCTGGCCGTCGCTTCGCTGCTGGCAATTGCGCCCTGCTGGTGGCTGCGGGTTGTCCCGAAGGCCGAACAGGCAGCGCCGTGATCACCCGATCTGGCGCCGCAAAACGTGGCGGCGGTTGAAGGTCAGGGGGCGGACCACCTTCGGCCAGCGGCCACGCTCGCCGGCGGCGCCCCAGGCCGTGCTGGTCAGCACCTCCGGCCCTTCGATCTCGTAGGTGACGCTGTATTTCGGCTCGTTCGGCGGATCGATGCGGTGGGTCTTGCCCTCCAGCAACAGGTCCAGCGGTTCCCGCACGCTGCGCACCGCCGAGATCACGCCGGGGACGGCGGAGAGATAGGGCACGTGCTCGGTATCGTAGACTTCGTTGAACAGCGCTTCATGCTCGGGCGGGATATCCATGCTGACGATGAAGAACCAGCGGGGCTTGGCGGTCATGGCGATAGGCTCCTGGGGGTAAGTGGGTCAGGCGGTCAGAACCAGCGCGCCAGTGGTTTCGCGCGCCTCCAGGCGGCGGTGCGCCTCGGCGGCATCGGCCAGGGGCAGAGCCGCGGGCTCGGGCACGGCCAGCGTACCGTCGGCGACGGCGGCGAACATGTCGGCTGCCATGGCTTCGAGGGCCGGGCGGGTCGCGCAATAGTGGAACAGCATCGGCCGGGTCAGCGTGTACGAGCCCTTGCTCAGCAGGGAAATCGCCATCGGCTCGATGGGTCCAGACGATTGGCCGAAGTTGACCAGATGGCCTAGCGGCGCCAGGCATTCCATCGAGCCGTAGAAAGTGTCCTTGCCGACGGAATCATAGGCGACGCTGACGCCCCTGCCGCCGGTCAGGTCTTTGACGCGGGCGACGAAATCTTCGCGGCGATAGAGGATCACCTCCTCGCAGCCGGCCTGCTTTGCCAGCGCTGCTTTCTCCGCACTGCCGGCCGTGCCGATGACCCTGGCGCCCAGATGTTTCGCCCATTGGCAGAGCAACAGGCCGACGCCACCTGCCGCCGCATGGACCAGGATGGTATCCTCCGGCCCGAGCGCGTGAACATTCTTGACCAGCATCTGCGCCGTCAACCCCTTGATCATCAACGAGGCGGCGACGCCGTCGCTGACTCCCGCCGGGATTTTGACCAGCCGCTCCGCCTTGACAACGCGCTCGCTCGCATAGCCGCCATAGTCGGCTGCGAAATAGGCGACGCGGTCACCCGGCTTCAGCCCGGTAACACCGTCGCCGATGGCCGTCACCGTGCCTGCCGCCTCCAGCCCGGGGATGCCCGGCAGCTTCAGGGTCTGGTAGAGGCCGGAGCGCACATAGCAGTCATGAAAGTTCACGCCGATAGCCGATTGCCGGATGCGCGCCTCGCCCTCGCCGGGCTCCGAGACGGCAATTTCTTCCGGACGAAGAGCCTCCGGGCCGCCGTGTTGGCGCAGTAGGATGGCTTGGGGCATAGGGCGTATCCTTGTGCGGGCGCAGTTGCGCCAATGCGTGTGTTTGCGACCAACATAGCGTGTGCTAGCGTTTGGCAAAATGCTCTCGGTATCTGGATTTTCGTGCCATGGAACGCACCTTCACCAATTTCCTCAAAGCGCTGCGCGGCGCGGACGTGCCCGTTTCCGTCGCCGATACGCTGGACGCCCTGGAAGTGGCCAGGCTGGTGGGTTGGGAAAACCGGGACCTGCTGAAAACGTCGCTTTCCTTTGCCCTGGCCAAGTCGGAAGAGGAAAAGCAGGCCTACAGCGATACGTTCGACGATTTTTTCCGGGCCGACAGCTTCCGCAATCGCGACGATGACGAGCGGGACAGTCGCGACCGCTCCGCCGGTGGCGAAGACGGCGACAGTCCGTTGGCGCAGATGTTGCTGGATGACGACCAGGCCGGACTCTCTCTCAGTATGGAGCAGGCGGCGGCGGCGATCGGTGTCGAGAACATCCGCTTCTTCACGCAGCGGGGCCTTTATGTGCAGCGCATTATGAACGAAATGGGCCTGCAGGACCTCGACTCCCAGATTGCCGAATTGGGCCGCGACGGCATGGACGGCATGCCGGGGTCTGGCGGCGAGGGAATGGGCGGCGGCGGGCAGGGGACCCGCCAGCAGTTGCAGGAAGGCCGGGCCTATCTGTTTGAGCAGGTGCGCGACTTCGTCGAGCAACAACTGCAGTTGCATGGCCAGGCTACCTCCAAGCAACTGAAGGAAGACCGGCTGCGCCGTTCCAAGCTGGGCAATCTCGACAAGCGCGACCAGGAGGAAATGCGCAAGATCGTCGACAAGATCGCCAAGCGGCTGGTGGCGCTGTATGCGAGGAAGCGCAAGATCAAGGACCGCGGCCACCTGGACGTGCGCCAGACCATGCGCAAGAACTATGCGAACGACGGCATCCTGTTCAACTTGGAATGGAAGATGCGCAAGCTGGACAAGCCTAAGGTCATGGTGATCTGCGACGTTTCCGGCTCCGTCGCGTCGGTGGCGCGGTTCCTGTTGCAGTTTCTGTATGCGTTGCATGACGTGTTGAGCGGCGTGCGCTCGTTCGCCTTTTCCGGCAAGTTGATTGAGACCAGCGACTTCTTCGAGCGGCATCTGGTCGACGAGGCGGTGGACAAGGTGATGAACGCCGTCGGATATATGTCGACCGACTATGGCCAGTCGCTGTCTGATTTCCGCGAGGGCTGGCTGGATGACGTCGACAAGCGCACCACCATGCTGATTCTGGGGGACGCGCGGTCCAACTATTCCGATCCTCGCGCCGATATCATGAAAGAACTGTACGAGCGGTCCAAGCGGGTGATCTTTCTGAACCCGGAGCCGCCGCCGCTCTGGGGCACGGGCGACAGCGAGACCCGGCGCTACCGGCCCTATTGTCACGTCATGAAAG
>JAYPXD010000106.1:0-10039 GCA_038135395.1 Alphaproteobacteria bacterium
GCCTCGCCCATGTCGACGGTGTAGCCGCGGTCCGCGCGCTCGCCCAGCAGCAGGCCGGCGACGGTCTGGATGGTGACGCGGTCGCGGCCGGTCTCGTCGGTCAGGATCTTGGCGATACAGCGGGTGGCGTTGCCGCAGGCCTCCACCTCCGCCCCGTCGCAGTTGCGGATTTCCATGAAGGCATCGGCCTTAGGATCGCGCGGTGGACGGATGATAATGAACTGATCACAGCCGACGCCGGTGTGCCGGTCGGAGATGCGCCGCACCTGCGCCTCGCTCAGGTCGAGCGCGCGCGAGCGGGCATCGAGAACGACAAAGTCGTTGCCGAGGCCGTGCATCTTGCGGAAGGGAAGGGGCACGATGGTCATGACGCTTGGATATAGGCGCGGGAGGCGCGGTTGTCTATCGGCGGCGCTGGGAACCATGGATTATGCGGGAGATGACCAAGGTGCCAGCCTCAACCCTGTAGAACACGAGGTGGGACTCAACTTCAAACCGACTGGTGATGCTGCGGCTCCTTGCGCCCATTTCGGGGAATTTCGCTAGCCGTTGAAACGCTTCATCCAATCGCTGGCGGTGAAGTTCTGCCTGGACCACGCCGAATTCACGGGCTGTGTAGAGGTAAATGTTCTCCAGGTTTCGTGCCGCGGTGCGCGTAAGCCTAATCTCCATCGTTGAGCCGGGCCAACGCTCTCGCTTTGATCTTGTCCCAGTCAAGTGTCTCGACGGCAGGTTCCTGGTCGATTTCCTCCAACATCTCATCGACCAGCCGCCACTGCTCATCGACCGGCAGGGCGTCAAACCAGGCTTTTTGTTCCGGCGTTGGCCATTCCCAGGGGTAGACGTCGGGGCCGTCGATTTTGGGGGCAGGGTCTGCCATCAATACAAGCTCCGCAATATGCAGGGCGAGATGCTACCACAAACCGATTCTTATCGCCACGCCAGCAGATAGCTTGCGCCTTCCGGGCCGGCCTGGTCGGTGTGGTCGATGCCGGGGGCGACGTAGCACATGTCGCCGGGGCCGAACTCGTCCTTGCGGTCGAAATAATCGACGGTGAACGTGCCCTCCTGAATCAGCACGATTAGGTCGCGCTCGTGCGCGTGCGTGTCGAAGAACTTGGCGGGCGGTTGCGAGCGGGCTTCCGGCTCGTCATAGCCTTCGGCGGCGGCATAGGCGCGGAATTCGGTAGCGTTCATGGCGACAACTCCTTTTCCAAGTCGATAAGAGGCGGGTAGGCTCTGGCTATATGCCTCCTCATTGTCAGGGATAATAGCTCATGAGCGCGCGCAAGGACACAATCGGCTTTATCGGTCTAGGGCGGATGGGCGGGCCGATGGCGGCCAATCTGGTGAGGGCCGGCTATCCGCTCGTCGCCTGCGATATCGATCCGGCCAAGGTCGCTGTACTGCTTGAGCAGGGCGCGTCGGCGGCTGGCACTCCGGCGGATACCGCCCGCAAGGCCAGCCGTGTCATCGTCATGGTCGAGACCACGACGCAGGCGGAGGCGGTCATCGTCGGACCAGGCGGCATCATCGAAACGGCGGAAGCCGGCGACACCGTCATCGCCATGCCCACCATCGATCCGCTGGCGGTCAAGGTCATGCATGCGACCCTGGCCAAAAAAGGCATCGGCATGATCGACGCGCCGGTGAGTGGCGGCGTGCCGAGGGCAAGGGCGGGCACGCTCACCACTGCCGTGGGCGGCGATCCCGCCACGATCCAGGCCTGCCGTCCGGTGCTGGAGGCGATGTGCTCTCAAATCTTCGAGATGGGGGAGATCGGCCAGGGGCTGGCGATGAAGCTGGTCAACAACATGCTGAACCAGATCAACAAGGTCGCGGCAGCGGAGGCTATGGTATTCGGCGCGAAGGCCGGGCTCGATCCTGTCAAGATGATCGCGATGATCAAGGTCAGTTCCGGACAGAGCGCCAGCTTCGAGGCGATGGCGCCGCGCTATCTCTCCGGCGATTTCGACAATGCCAGCACGCTGGATATCTCGTACAAGGATCAGGAGTTGGAGACGGCGTACGCCAAGGCGCTGGGTGTGCCGATGTTCATGGCGGCGGTCTCACAGCAGATCTACCAGATGGGGCGAGCCTCGGGCCTGGCGAAAAAAGACGCCAGCTCGCTGATCACGCTCTATGAGCGCATGGCGGGCGTGCAGCTGGGGCCCCGTGATACCGACCCAGCCGCTTAGGGTCGGACGTAGGCGTAGCCCTGCTCCTGCAACTCGATCAGGCGGACAACCCCCGACGGCACGACTTTTGCTTCGCTCATCAGCGGAATATCCTTGCCTTCCTTCTTTTTCATGCCCTCGATGGTATTGCCGCAGGCGCTGAAGGTCAGGTGATCGATTTCCAGGCTCATGGCGGAAATCCGATCTTTCACCGGGCTGTTATCGGCGCGGAGCATCGTCAGGCCCGGGCCGTAAGCGACCAACTCCACCGTCACGGTGTCGCCTTTAGATTTGTAGTATGAACTGACATTCTTGGCGTTGTTCAGGGCCATGTTCATCTCGGCGGGGTCGTTCTCATCGACATGGATGGCGACTTTATTGGCCTTACCTTCAGCCAAGGCCTGGCCGGCGAGCGAAACCGTCAGCGCAACGGCGAGGGCGTGCGACTTGAGTGCGGACATGCGAGCGTTCCTTCCCTTTACATTTCGACAGCTTCGAGGCTATTTATGCAAACATTCGCATAATAAAATGTATTGTGACAAGTGAATACGAAGGAAGGCTTGGGTGCAAAAGCGGGGGGGGGTCAGCGTCGGCGATATAGCGCCGCCGGCGCATTCGAAGCGCGGCGCGAGCGGCATAGGTCCACCAATTCGCTCAACACGATCTCGGCGATGCGCTGGCGCTCGCCGGCCGGCTCCATCACCCCGTCGCGTTGCAGCCCGGCACAGATCTCGTCCAGATCCTGCCACTTAGACCGTAGCTCGACCGCAAAGCCGGGGGCGTCGTCAATCTGGCGCAGCAAAGTCTCCAGGTCCTTCACCATCGGCCCGAACGCGCCGCGGCTGCTGCGGTAGCGCAGAATGCGGTATTCGATGGCGTGCAGGGCGCGGTCAAAGGCAGCGGCGGCCGATTGCGTGGTTCTAGCCAACGCGCTTGGCCACCATCAACCTAACGCCGTCCGGGCCGACTTTCTCAGCATGCACTGTGCCACGCGGTACCTCGCACTGGTCGCCGGCGCGGTATGTCGTGACGGAGCCGTCTATGGTGAGCGCAATCGAGCCGCCGGTGACCAGCAGGCGTGCGTCGAAGTCGTGGGTATGCGGCTCTGGCCCCAGCGCGTCGGTCAGGTCACGCTCGTAGAATTCGGTAAAGCCGGCGGCTTTTGCGGCGGCGGTGAAGGCTTCAGTGCTCATGAGCGCAGCTCTCCTCTATTCTGCCGGGACGGCTTCTGCGCCGTGGCGGCGGTAGGGCAGGGCCAGGGCGGCGGCCAGCACAATGCCGGCGCAGACCGTCAGGGTAAAGAACAGGTCGTGGAAGCCGCCGGCGCGTTCATGCATGTACCAGATGCTGGGCACGGCCAGCGAGCCGACTCCCAAGTTCAGGATGTATTTGAGCGAGAACACGCGGCTGCGCATGGCGTCTGGCGTATAGCGGGTGATCAGCGTGTCGGTGATCGGAATCTGGCCGAAGACCGCCAGCATCATGACAAAGCTTGCGGCAAACAGCGGCCAGTCGGTTTGGGTGGCGACGATCGGCATCATGATCACCTGCAACGTCACCGTGACCAGCAGCACCGGTTTGACGGCATACCGGTCGATGGCCAAGCCGCTGGCCAGTTGGGCAAAGCTGGCGCCGGCGTAGACGAGGGCGGCCATCGCCGTAAAGCCCATCATGCTGTCGGCAATATTGGTCAGCCGTTCGTCGAACAGCTTGGGCAGGGCGATGGTGGTGGAGTTGAACACAAGGCCGCCCACCAGGGTCATGACCGCGACCACGCCCAGTACCCGTTGCCACCCGATGGTGAAGCCCACCGGCTCCTTGCGCGCCTTCGGGCCGGTCGGGGCGACGCTGTAGCCTTGCCTGGCGAACCACCAGAAGGCAAGGCCCAGGCCAATGGCCACGCAGCCAGGCAGGATGAAGGCCATGCGCCAGTCAAAGGCCGCAACCAGCGCACCGGTCACCAGCGGCGCGAATGCCACGCCCATATTGCCGAAGATGCCATTGACGCCCAGGCGCAGGCCAAGCTTCGGTACGCCCTGCACCAGCATGGCGATGCCAATGGGGTGGTAAATCGAGGCGAACAGCCCAAGCAAGGCAAGGCCGATGCCGATTTGCATCTGCGATTGCGCCAAGCCGACGATGATTGCGGCGACGCCGATACCGCAAAAGAACACGACCATCATGTTGTTGCGGCTCCAACGGTCGCCTAGCCAGCCGGCGCCCAGCGCTGCCGCGCCGAACAAGACGAAACTGGGAGTGGCTATCGCCAGAAGGGCGCCATAGCTCGTGTTGAACTCGTGCGCCATGGTGATGACCGCGGTCGCGAAGATCAGCATGCAGAAGTGATCGATGAAATGTCCGATGTTCAAAAACCAGACGCGAATGCTCTCGGTGGTCATCAAAGGCGGGTCCTTCTATTGAGGCGCGCGATTGTGAGCCGGATTGCGGCTTTTGTCACGTCAAACTCTTGGGTTTAAGCGGCCGGCGGGTTGGACCGTGCATGCTGTCCTGCGTTTCCGCTGGAGCATGTCGTTTGCGTGCGCGATAGTGGGCGAGCGCCTTTCTCACCGCGTTGGAGCCAGACCTTCATGATGCGCCTGATAACAATCGTCTTTTTATCGCTTGCCGTCGTTCCAGCCTGGGCGGCGGGCAAGGCGATGGTGGTGACTGCGCATCCGTTGGCGAGCCAGGCAGCCTATGACATGCTGAAGGCGGGCGGCAGCGCCGTTGACGCCGCCGTTGCCGCGCAAATGGTGCTGACTCTGGTCGAGCCGCAATCGTCCGGCATTGGTGGCGGCGCATTCCTGGTGCATCACAAGGCCGGCGATGCCGGGCCGGAAACCTATGATGGGCGCGAGACGGCGCCGGCTGCGGCGACGCCAGACCTGTTCCTTGGGCCGGACGGGCAGCCGATGAAGTGGTCCGAGGCGCGGATCGGCGGCCGCGCGGTCGGCGTGCCCGGTACCGTGCGCATGCTGGCGCTGGCGCATAAGGAGCATGGCCGGCTGCGCTGGTCCGACCTGTTTCTGCCGGCGATCCATATGGCGCGCGAGGGCTTCCCCGTGTCGCAGCGCCTGCACGAGGCGATAGCGGGCGAGAAGGACTGGATGAAGACGCCGGCGGCGGCGGCCTATTTCCTCGACGACAAAGGCGAGCCCTGGCCAGTGGGCCACATCCTGAAAAACCCGGATTTGGCGGCGACCCTGGCGGCGCTGGCTGACAGTCCGGATGCGCTGTACGAGGGGGTGATTGCCGAGGCCATCGTTGCGGCGGTCAATGGCCATACCGCCAATCCCGGGGCAATGGCGATGGCCGACCTAATGCATTATCAGGCCAAGAAGCGCGCGCCGGTTTGCGGTCCGTTCCAGGTCTGGCGCATTTGCGGAATGCCGCCGCCATCGTCCGGCCCGCTGACGCTGTTGATGATCCTGGGTCTGGCCGAACGGTTGGAGATGATCGATCTGGACCCGGCCTCGGCGGCATGGGCGCACCTCTTTGCTGAGGCGAGCATGGTCGCTTTCGCCGACCGCAACCGCTATATGGCGGACCCGGACTTCGTGCCCCAGCCGGTCAGCGGCCTGTTGGATGCCGGCTACCTGGACGGTCGGGCCGCGTTGATCTCGCGCAAGCAGGCATTGGGCAAAGTTGAGGCCGGCGAGCCGCCGGGCAAACACGGCGCTTTGCGATGGGCCCCCGACGCCGGCGCGATGGAGGCCGGCACTTCGCACCTGTCGGTGCTGGACCAGCACGGCAATGTGGTTTCGATGACGACGACGGTGGAGGCCGGGTTCGGCTCGCATCTGATGGTGCGGGGATTCCTGCTGAACAACGAGTTGACCGATTTCTCGTTTGCCAAGGAGAAGGACGGCCAGCCGGTCGCCAACCGGGTTGAGCCTGGCAAGCGGCCGCGCTCTTCGATGGCGCCGGTCATCGCCTACAGCGGCGACGGCTGGCCGGTGCTGGCCGCCGGTTCGCCGGGCGGCAGCCGCATCATTACCTACACCACGGGCGCAGTCCTGCGCGTACTAGGGCATTCGCAGAGCCCGCAGGCCGCCGTTGCCGCGGGACATATTATTAACAGCAACAGCGGTACGACCGAATTGGAAGAGGGCACGCCGGCTGCGACGCTGGCGCCAGCCTTGGAAGCGTTGGGCCATAAGGTTAAGGTCCGTGACCTCACCAGCGGCCTGCATCTGATCCAGATTACGGATGGCGGGCCTGTCGCTGGTGTCGATCCGCGCCGGGAAGGCGCTGCTTTGGGAGACTGATGAAATATGCAATTCGGCTGGCTGACCCTTGCCCTGTCCCCGTCTCCAGACGATGACGCGCAACGCATCGACGATCAGATTGAGCAGGTGCGCCTGGCGGAGGCGCTGGGCTTTCACGATGTCTGGCTGACCGAGCACTATTTTACCGGCGAGAGCGTCTATAACGACGCGATCCTGTTCGCCGGGGCGCTGGCGATGGTCACCAATCGCATCCGCATCGGCTTTGCCGTGGTGCAAATGCCGTTTCATCACCCGGTTCGCCTGGCCACCCAGTTGGCCTTGCTGGATAATCTGTCCAAAGGCCGGATCGACGTCGGTATCGGCAAGGGCACGGTGTTCAACGAGTACGAATTCGTCGGCCACGGCCTGCGTTCGGACGACAGCCGCGAACGGATGGAGGAAAGCCTGGAGCTTTTGCAACGGGCATGGCGTGAAAAACCGCTGAGGTTCGACGGGCGCTTTTTCCAGGTTGAGGTTCCGGAAATCCGCCCGAAGCCGGTGCAAAACCCGCACCCGCCGCTTTGGCGCAGCGTCATCTCTGCCAATTCGTTCGTGGAATGCGGCCGATTGGGTATTCCGGTCCTGACAGCGCGGTTGCCGGTCGACAAGATCGCCGAACGTTGGGCGCTATATGAAAAGGGATTGGATGAAGGCGGCCACAATGAGGCGGTCCGCCAGTGGCTGCGGGCGCGGAATGCGCTGTGGCGCAATGTCTATGTGGCGGAGAGCGACGCGCAGGCGGAGGACGAACTCTCCGAATTGCTGACCGAGACGCGGCATCATATGATGCATGTGCGCGACGCCTTTAATCCGCCGGATTTCTTCCCGGCGCCGGAAACGTTGAATGCCTGGACGGATCCGGGTGTCAGCGACTCGGTCGCGGTGCCCTATGTGCTGAAAACCGGCTCGATTTACGGTTCGCCGCAGCGGGTGCGGGAACAGGTGGCGGAATTGCGCGACGCCGGCGTGCAGCATCTGCTCTGCCAGACCGGATTCGGCGACATGAGCCAGACCCAGACCCTGGCCAGTATGCGGCGCTTCGGGGAAGACGTAATGCCCTCGTTCCGTTGATTTTCGTGGGCTGCCGACACAACTTATTGTCCGCAGCGGCTCAGGTGGCCGGCCTGCTCGAAAAAGGAACCCTTCCGATGAAGCTTTACATGCACCCGGTCTCGACGGTTTGCCGGCCGGTTCTGTTGTTTGCGGCGGACGAAAACATCCCGCTGGAAAATGTGACGGTCGATATTCTGGCCGGCGAGCAATACGGCGCGGATTTCCTCAAGATCAATCCGTCGCACGCGGTGCCGGTGTTGGAAGATGGCGACCTGCGCATTGGCGAGGCCTCGGCCATCCTGAAGTATCTGGCGGATAAAAAGGGATCGGCGGCCTATCCGGCGGATTTGAAACAGCGGGCGCGGATCAATGCGCTGATGGACTGGTTCAACACCGGCTTCTATCGCACGTTCGGCTATGACCTTTGCTATAAGCAGTTGCTCGACCCCTACAAGCTGCCGGATGCCAAGGCGCAGCAACTGGCCGTCGCCGCGGGCGAGGCGGGGGCGCGGCATTACCTGGATATTCTGGACAAGCACATGCTGGGCCAGGGCAACGCCTATTTGGCCGGCAACGCCATCACGCTGGCGGACTATTACGCCTCGGGCATCGTCTCGCTGGGGGATGTGATCGGCTGCACCCTGGCGGACTGGCCGAATGTGCGGAAGTGGTACGACACCATGAAAGCCCGGCCGAACTGGCAGGCGACCAACGGGGCGCTCGCCTATTGGGCCGACGGCGTAAAGGGTCAACAGTTCGTCCGGGTCTAGGGACGGCCGCTCCGGGGGGCTTCTGCGGAATATTGACCGGGGCGGCGCATCGTGGTCCTGTTCTGGCCAACAGGTCAGACCGGACACGAGGAAACCGCCCCATGCGCTTTGGTGTTTTTTACGAATTGCAATTGCCCCGCCCCTGGAACGACGGCGACGAACACCGGCTGTTCAAGGATGCGCTGGCGCAGATTATTTTGGCGGATGAGCTGGGGTTCGACTATGCGTGGGAAGTGGAGCACCATTTCCTGGACGAATACTCGCATTCCAGCGCGCCCGAGGTGTTGTTGGCGGCAGCAGCCAGCCGGACGAAAAACATCCGGCTGGGCCATGGCATCAAGCAGGTGATCCCGAATTACAACCACCCGGCCCGCTCGGCCGAATGCCTGGCGACGCTGGACCTGCTGTCGGATGGCCGCGTCGATTTCGGCATCGGCGAGGGCGCGACCCGGCTTGAACTGGGCGCGTTCGGCATCTCCGCCCGTACCAAGCGTGCTCATGCGCTGGAAGCCGCCGAGCAGATCTGCAACATGCTGGCCCTGGAGCCCTATCCCGGCTACGAGGGCGAAGGCTTCTCCATGCCGGCGCGCAACGTCCTGCCCAAGCCATTGCAAAAGCCGCATCCGCCGATGTGGATGGCCTGCACCAACCGCGACACGATCAAGGTGGCGGCGCAAAACGGCATCGGCGCGCTGGCGTTTTCGTTCATCAATCCGGACGAGGCGAAGGCCTGGGCCGACATCTATTACGGCATCATCAAGTCGGAGGAATGCGTGCCGCTGGGCCGGTCGGTCAATCCGAACATTGCCATGGTGACGGCTTTTTCCGTGCACGAGGACCGGGAAGAAGCCATCCGCCGCGGCAAGGACAATTTCGAATTCTTCCGCTATTCCCAGCAAAAGCTGGTGGCGGAGGACTTTACGCCCGGCCATTCCGACATGTGGGGCGACTTTATCAAGGCGCGCGGCGACGCCACCGACCGCCTGATCGAAGCCGCAAAGGTGCGCGGAGAATACGATAGTCAGGGCATCGGAACGCCCGACGATATGGTCCGGCACCTGTCGGCAATCCAGGCATCGGGCGTGGACCAGGTCATCATCATGCAACAGGCCGGTCGCAACAGCCATGCGAACATCACGGAAGGCATGCAATTGTTCGCGGACAAGGTGATGCCGCAATTCCGGGCCGACCTGGCGGAACGCGAAGCGAAGAAAGCCAAGGAATTGGCGCCGTACATCGAGGCGGCGTTGGCGCGCAAACCGTTGATGCAGGCGCCCTCGCGCGCGGACACGCCGGTGGTCAAAGCGGCGGTCAAGGCGTCGGTGCCCGGCCACGGCCGCGCGGCGACCGCGGGCAGCGGCGACTGAGCCGGTCAGAGGCGGCGATCAGGGGCGGGCGTTGCGCCCGTCCTGGTCCCAATGCAGGAAATCGGGGCCGCAATCGCGCAGCACCGGGCAGCCGACCTGGGCCATGATCTTGTTGATTTCCTCGCGCACAATGCCGATGGCCTTGACTGCGCCCGGCTCGCCGCCGGCGACAACGCCATAGAGCGTCGGGCGGCCCATGAACACGAACTTGGCGCCGCTCGCCAACGCGACCAGGATGTCTGAGCCCCGGCGTATGCCGCCGTCCAACATCAGGGTCATGCGGTCGCCGACCGCAGCGTCGATAGCCGGCAGCACGTCCAGCGCCGAGGGCGCGCGGTCAAGCTGGCGGGCGCCATGATTGGAGACGATCAAGGCATCGGCGCCGGAGGCAACAGCCAACCGGG
>JAYPXD010000106.1:10049-11396 GCA_038135395.1 Alphaproteobacteria bacterium
TGCGCGTTTCGCATCGTCGACCCGCATGACGCCCTTCAGCACCAAGGGGCGTTTCCAGAGCTTGCGGAAGTTCTCCACGTCCTTCCAGGTGATGCTGTTCGGCAGTTGCGTCGCCATAAAGTCGCCGACCTGGTCGGCATTGGAGCCGGGCGGCGCGTATTTCTGCCAGTTGTGGCACATGGCAATGCCGGTCTCCATGTAGTCCTTCAGCCAGAACGGCCGGCGCAGCGCGTCCAGCTTGGTGGCGAGGCTCAACTTCAATGGCCGGCCAAAGCCGTTGCGGCGGTTGCGCTCGCGGTTGGAGCCGGTGGGCACGTCGACGGTGACGACCAGGACCGGAATGTTCAGGTCATCGGCACGGCGGATCATGTCCTCTGCAATCGAACGGTCGCGGGCGGTATACAGCTGGTACCAGCCATGGTCCGGAGCGGTGGCGGCCATTTCCTCCATGGAGGCGTTGGACGCGCCGGACATGATGAAGGGGATGTTGGCGTCGCGGGCGGCGCGGCACAGCATCATATCGCCGCCGCGGCGGTAGTTACCGATGCCGCCGGTGGGCGCGATGCCCCAGGCGCTGGAGAAGGTGCGGCCGAACAGTTCGGTGGACTGGTCCAGCTTGCTGGTGACGTCCACCATGTAGCGCGGCACCAAGGCCCGGTTGCGGAACGCGTCTTCGTTGCGGACCAGGCCGGCCTCGTCATCGACGCCGCCTTCGATGAAATCGTAGATCAGCTTCGGCACGCGCCTTTTGGCAATCACGCGCAGGTCGTCGAGGTTCACGCACTTATCGATGGCGGGCATGGGCTATGGCTCCGGGAGCCCTCCGGCGGGGAGGGATGTTGGACGAAGGTATTGCCCGTTAGAAAACTACCGTGGCGCGCTGTCGGCAAGGCCCAATCTGGCGCGGGGCCACCTAGGCGACGAGGGGGGAGAGCAGTAGCCAGGCTCCCCAGGCGGTCAGAACCGCGCCGAGGCCATAGCCGAGGCGGTGGCCGGCAGGCACGGTTTTCTCCGCCAGCACATAGAGCGCGAGGCCGCCGATCCACCAGAGATTCATGATGCCGCCAAAGAACAGCAGCGCCATCAGGAACCAGCAGCAGCCCAGGCAGAATGCGCCATGGTCCAGGCCCATGACGAAGGCGCCCTTCCAGCCGGGCCGCCAGCGCGTCATCAGGAAGGCAAGCGGCGAGCGGCAATGGCGCAGGCACGCGAGCTTCCGCGGTGTGAACTGCCAGAGGCCGGCGATGATCAGCAGACCGCTGCCGAGCCAGGGCACAGTGGTGACCATCATCATATTGAGGAGGCCTGCCTGCTCCAGCACCCATTGCCCCAGCGTGGCGATAACGC
>JAYPXD010000107.1:0-11344 GCA_038135395.1 Alphaproteobacteria bacterium
CCCCCAACCAACCCCCCGCCCTCGAAAATCTGGAGCGGCAGATCCAGTGGAACCGGCTGCTCGCGGTCGTCGAGGAGCAGGCGCAGACGCTGATCCGCACGGCGTTCTCCACCAGTGCGCGCGAGGCGGGGGATATCTCTGCCGGCGTCTATGACACGCAAGGGCGGATGCTGGCCCAGGCCGTCACCGGCACTCCGGGCCATGTCAACGCCATGGCCGCGAGCGTTCAGCATTTTCTAAGGAAATTCCCGGTCGAGACCATGGAGGAAGGCGACGTCTTCTTCACCAACGACCCCTGGCTCGGCACCGGTCACCTGAACGATTTCACCGTCGTCACCCCCACTTTCCGCGGAGGCAAGGTGGTCGGCCTGTTCGCCTGCACCACCCATGTCGCTGATATCGGCGGGCGAGGTTTCGGGCCGGACGGGCGGCAGATCTATGAGGAAGGCATCCGCCTGCCGATCATGCCGCTGGCCAAAAAGGGCGAGATGCTGCGGCATGTGCTCGATATCATCGCCGTCAACGTCCGCAACCCGGTGGAGGTGGAGGGCGATCTCTACTCTCTGGTGGCCTGCAACAATGTCGGCTCCAAACGCCTGCTGGAGATGATGGACGAGTTCCGCATGGCGGAGGTCGATGCGCTCGCGGCGCACATCATAGAGGCGTCAGAAGCCGGCATGCGCGCTGAAATCGCCAAGCTGCCGAACGGCGTCTACCAGAACGCCATGCGCATCGACGGCTATGAGGCGCCGCTGGACCTGGTCGCGACCATGACGATCCAGGATGGCCACATCGCTGTGGATTTCGATGGCACATCGCCGGTGTCATCCTATGGCATCAACGTGCCGATGAGCTATACGGAGGCCTATGCCAGCTTTGGTGTGCGCTGCGTCGTCGGCAACCGGGTGCCGAACAATGCCGGCTCGCTGGGCGCTGTGCGGATCACCGCGCCGGAGGGCTGCATCCTGAACGCGCCGGAGCCCTGCGCCGTCACCGCCCGCCACGTCATCGGCCAGATGCTGCCGGACGTGGTGCTGGGCTGCCTGAACCAGATCATTCCGGACCAGGTGCCGGCGGAGGGCACGTCCTGCCTGTGGAACCCTGTGCTGATGGGCGGGCATGGCGTGGTCGATGGCGCGGACCAGCGCGGACGCGTCTTCGCCATGAACACCTTCCACACTGGCGGCACGGGCGCGAGGCCGGCCAAGGACGGCCTGAACGCCACGGCCTTCCCCAGCGGCGTCCGCAACACGCCGGTGGAGATCAACGAGACCGTCGCACCCTTGGTGTTCTGGAAAAAAGAGTACCGGCCCGATAGCGGCGGCCCTGGCGAATACCGCGGCGGCACCGGCCAGATCATGGAAGTCGGCCATGCCGAAGACGCGCCCTTCGCCATCTCCAGCATGTTCGACCGCATCGACCACCCGCCGCGCGGCCGCAACGGCGGCGGCGAGGGCGGGCGCGGCGTGATCCGGGTGAAGGACGGCGCCATGATGAAGGGCAAGGGCCGCCAGACCATCCCCGCCGGCCAGCGGCTGCGCATGGAGATGCCGGGCGGCGGCGGCCTCGGCTCGCCCAAAGCCCGGCCCGCGGCTCTGGTGGCGGCGGACGTGCGCAACGGCTTGGTCAGCGTCGAGGCGGCGCGGGCGGCGTATGGCGTGGTTTGCGATGCCGATGGCAATGTGGATGACGCTGCAACCGCTGCCTTACGCGCCAACGGCTAGAGCAACGCCCGATTAAATGGAGTCGTTTGATCGGGGAAAGTTGCTTGATATTCATAGAGGTACAGCAGATTCACCCGATCCTATCGGATCGTGATCTGCTTTGAGGGAGACCGGATCAATGGTAGAGATCGAATATTACTATGCCGCCCACTCCGCCTTTGCCTATTTGGGCTCTGCCCGGCTGATGGAGATCGTCAAAGCGTCCGGCGCGACCCTGTTGCACCGCCCAGTGGACCTGCGCCGGGTGGTGCCGGCAGCGGGAGCTGCGCCGTTCGGCAAACGCTCCCCCGCGCATCGCGCCTATTATTTCGGGCGGGAGATTCAACGGTGGTCGGAAGAACGGGATGCGCCGGTCGTCAGCAATCTGCCGACATACCATCACCACGACATCAACCTGCCGAATTGCTTCCTGATCGCAGCGGGCGAGACGGGCGACGCCGTCGACCGGTTGGCGCATGCGCTGTTGCAGGCGCATTGGCGCGACGATGCCGACCTCGCTGCGCCGGTCACTTTGGTGGTGCTAGCCAATGAAATCGGCCTGGATGGCCAGGGCTTGCTGGCCGCGGCGAACACACCGGAGGTCAAGGCGGCTTACGAGACCTATACGCAAAACGCCATCGACCGCTCGGTATTCGGCTCGCCGACCTATTTTGTCGATGGCGACATGTTCTACGGCCAGGACCGGCTGGAGATGGTGGAGCGCGCCATCCGCCAACCGTATCGGCGCTAACCTAGCCCAGTTTCGCCATCACCTCGGTCTGGAATTCCTCCAGGCGGTCCAGGGTGCGGGGCAGGTCGTCGCCGTCGCCGCCGATCAGGAAATGTTGCAGGCCGGCATCGGCGAAGCGACCGATGTCGTCGACGATGGCCTGGGCGCTGCCGGTAAAGGGCATACGCCGTCCGTCCCGGCCTTCCTGCGGCGGTCCGATGCGCGACTTGATCGCCAGCAGCGCCGCCTCGACAGCCATGGGATCGCGGCCGGCCCTTTCCGCCTCGGCCCGCACTTCGCCGAGGGCCGCCAGGTAGAGATCGGTTGTGTCCAGCGGGATGCGCGGATTGGCGGCGACGGGATACCAGGCATCGCCATAGCGCCCGGCGCGGCGCAACGCGCCCTTCACCTCGCCGCCGACCCAGATCGGCATGCCGCCCGTCTGCAAGGGCTTGGGCGCGAACAACATGTTGTCGAAGGCGACGTGCTGGCCATGGAACGAAGGCTTCTCCGCCGTCCACATCTCCCGGAAGGCCTGGATGGTCTCGTCCGACGCCAGCGCCCGGTGTTTAAATTCCGGGCCGCCGAGTAGCGCGATTTCCTCCGCCATCCAGCCGATGCCGACGCCGACCGTCATCCGCCCCTTGGAGAGCACATCCAGCGTCGCCAGCATCTTGGCGGACAGCACCGGGTGGCGATGCGGCAGCACCAGTACCGACGACAACAAGCGAATCGTACTGGTGGCGCTGGCGACAAAGCTCAGCGCCGTAATCGTTTCCAATGAAACGCCGGTATCCTGGGCAAAGAACTTGCCGGTGGCGGAATAGGGATAGGCGCTGTCGACGTCTGTCGCGACGATGACGTGGTCGCTCATGCCGAAATGCGTATAGCCCAGCGCTTCCGCCTTCTGGGCGATCGCTTTTAGCGAATCGGGCTCGCCCGCGGTGCCGCGCGAGCCGAAGTGCAATCCAAATTTCATCGGGGTCCTCCCGTCGGATGTAGATCGATTTCTTGCAGAAACTATAGGCGGCAACGCTTGTCGCGCCTATAGTTTGCGCAACCCGACCCATCTGGAGACGCCAACACATGGCCAACAACGCAGCCACCGTCATCGCCCTGGACAAAGCCCGCATGGACGCCATGGCGGCCCAGGATTACGCCAAGCTCGACACGATTATCGCCGACGACCTGGTCTACACCCATTCTTCAGCCCGGATGGATACCAAAGCGACCCTGATTGGCGCGATGAAGTCCGGCGCGACCGTCTACAAGTCCTGCACGCCATCGGATGTCAAAGCCCAGGACCTGGGCGACACAGTCGTCCTGACCGGCCGCGCCGAGATCAGCATCGACCGCGCCGGCACGCCGATTTCCTTCGCCGTGCGCTTCACCGATGTCTACGCCAAGCGCGGCGGCGGCTGGCAAATGGTTGCCTGGCAGTCGACCAAAACCGACTGACATCGCACCCGCATCGACCGAATTTTTGGATACAGCAGCATGGTTCAGTCGCTGACGGCGGCAACCCGTCCCGAATCCGGCGTCGTGGCCCACTACGACGCCATTATCATCGGCGCCGGGGTCTCCGGCCTTTACCAATTGCACCGCCTGCGCCAGTTGGGCCTGAACGTCCGCGTGTTCGAGGATGGCAGCGACGTCGGTGGCACCTGGTATTGGAACCGCTATCCCGGCGCGCGCTTCGACAGCGAGAGTTGGTCCTATGGCTTTGGCTTTTCGGAAGAATTGCTTCAGGAATGGAATTGGCGCGAGCACTTCTCGGCCCAGCCGGATACGTTAGCCTATATCGAATACGCGGCGGACAAGTTCGATTTCCGCCGCGACATCACCTTCAATCATCGCCTGACCGCGGCGCACTGGCAGGAAGACGAGCGGCGCTGGCTGCTTACGTTCGAAAACGGCGACCGGTATAGCGCGACCGTGTTCATCCCGGCGCTGGGTCCGCTCTCTGCATTTGTCATGCCGGTGATCGAAGGGGTCGGCTCGTTCCAGGGCCCGGCCTACCACACCGCACGCTGGCCAAAGGAGCCGGTGGATTTCTCCGGGCTGCGGGTGGGCATTATCGGCACGGGCGCTACGGCCATCCAGGCGATCACCGAGATCGCCAAGACGGTGAAACATCTGACCGTATTCCAGCGCAATCCGAACTGGGCCGCGCCGCTGCACAACAGTGTGATCACGGAGGAAGAGCAGAAGGATATCAAGGCACGCTATCCGGAAATCTACCAGCGCTGCCGCGAGACCCTGACCTGCTTCATCCACAATCCTGACCCGCGCAAGGCTCTGGAGGTCTCGGCGGAGGAGCGGGAGGCTTTTTGGGAGCAGCGCTATTCCGAGCCGGGCTTCGGCATCTGGGTCGGCAATTTCGCTGATGTGCTGATCGACAAGCGCGCCAACAAGTTGCTGAGCGACTTCATGGAGAAAAAGATCCGCGGTCGGATCAAGGACCAGAAGATCGCCGACAAGCTGATTCCCAAGAACCATGGCTTCGGTACCCGGCGCGTGCCGTTGGAGAGCGGCTATTTCGAGGTCTACAATCAGGATAATGTCCTGCTGGTCGACATCAACGAAACGCCGATCGAGCGGATCACGCCGAAAGGCATCCAGACCACGGAAAAAGAGCACGAATTCGACCTGATCATCTATGCCACCGGCTTCGATGGCGTCACCGGCCCATATGACCGGATCGATATTCGCGGGCCGAACGGACGGTCGCTGCGGGAGGATTGGGCCGAGGGCCTGCCGCGCACCTTCCTGGGCGTCCAGGCCGAGGGCTTTCCGAACATGATCATGGTCCTGGGGCCGCATACGGCCAGAGGCAATATCCCGCGCAACAGCGAGCAGATCATCGATTTCAACACCGGCCTGATCAAGCACATGTTCGACAACCACCTGACGCGCGTCGAGCCGCGGCCGGAGGCTGTGGCGGACTGGGGCGTGCATGTGGAGGAGGCGGCGGCGCCATTGCTCTCCAGCCAGGTGAAATCGTGGCAGACTGGCGTCAACCGCAATGTTGCTGGCCGCGATGTACTGCGCGTGCTGGGCTACAACGGCAGCGCGGTGAAATACCGGCGCATCGGCGAAAAGGTGGCCGAGGGCGGGTTCCAGGAGTTTATCTGGGACTGATCGTTCGGTCGAGAGCATCGCCCGATCAAATTGCATCGCCAAGGCGATCCATTTGTCGGGGTAAGATGCTCTAAGGATTGCGCAAAATCGGTCCCGGCTTCTGCCCTAGAGCCTGCCAAACGCTGGCGAAGCCGGCGACCAGTGTGATCGCCATGGCCAGCGGGACCGTCAGCAGGATGGCGAGCCAGGGCATGCTCCATTGCATGCCCATCACCTCCGTCACGACCACATAGGCCGCAGCGGCGCCGATGCCGGCTGCGATCCCGACCGTGCCAACGCCCAGAACCCCGAACTCCCAAAGATACGTCGCCAGCACGTTCGGGCGGGTTGCGCCGAGGACCTTGAGGATGACGGCGTCGCGCCGGCGCGCCTGCTGACCGGCGGCGACGGCGCTGGCCAGCACCAGCACGCCGGCCGCCAAGCCGACGGCGGCAATGACCCGGATTGCGTTGCTGATCTGGTGGATCAGCTTGTCGAACACGTCCAGCGCTTCCTTTACCCGCACCGCCGAGACGTTGGGGAATTTGGCCGACACCGCGCGCACCAGCTCGCTGGCATGCTCAGGCGGCGTGCGGGTGGTGGCGAGGATGGTATGGGGCGCGCGCTCCAGCGTGCCGGGCGCGAAGATGGTGGTGAACTGCATGCGAATGCTGCGGAAATCGATGGCGCGCAGGTTGGCGATGGCGCCGGTGACCTCCCGGCCCAATATGTTGAACGTCAGCGTATCGCCGACCCCGACGCCAAATCCTTTGGCTAGCCCGGCATGGAACGAGATCGTCGCCGGCCCCTGGTAGTCGGACGGCCACCATCGGCCGGCGACGATCGGGCCCTCGGACGGTGGGTCGGCCTGGAAGGTCAAGCCGCGCTCGGAGCGCAGCGCCCAGCGAACGTTTTCCGGCACGTCCTCCTCGCGCGCGGGCCGGCCGTTGATCTTGACGATGCGGGCCCGGAGCATGGGACGGGCGGTCAGGTCGTGTTCGCCGGCGATGCTGGCGACGGTCTCCCGGAACCCGTCCAGCTGGCCCGGTTGGATGTCGATGAAAAAGAACGTGGGCGCTTTCGCCGGCAACTCGTCGCGCAAGGTGCGGCCCAGGTTGGCTTCGATGGCGGCGACGGCGACCAGCACGGTCACGCCGAACCCCAGCGACAGCACGACGCTGACGGTTGGCGCGCCGGGCCGGCAGAGATTGGCCAGCGCCAGGCGCAGGCTGGCGCGCCATTGCGCCAGCCGGCTTTGCACCAGCCGGCGCGCGATCGCCGAAAGCGCATGCGCCGCTGCAAAGAACAACACGAAGGCCACCGCAATGCCGCCGACGAACCACAAGGCAAAGCCGCGCTGTTCCGCCGTTAGCACCGCGACTGCGGCCAGCAGCGCCAGCAAACTGGCAATTGCTGCGATCTCTGCCAGGGTCGGGCGGCCGCCGGTCGGAGCCACCAGATCGCTGAACAGCCGGGCAGGGGTGACCCGTCGGCTTTTCAGCAACGGCCACAATGCAAAGGCAGCGGTGGTCAGCACCCCGAACACGGCGCCCAAGCCAAGCGCGCCCGGATAAACCCCCGGCTCCAGGGTGACAGGCAACAGCGACTCCAGCACCGCCGACAGCACGAACGGCGCTATCGTTCCCAGCACCAGGCCCGCGCCGATCCCCAGCGCAGCCAGCGCCGCCGTCTGCAGGCCGAAGGTCAGCACAATCACCCGCGAGGGCGCGCCGACGCATTTCAGCATGGCGATGGTGCCGGTCTTGCCGGCCATATAGCTCTGCACCGAATTGGCGATGCCGATGCCGCCGATCAACAGGGCGGTCAGCCCGACCAGAGTTAGAAACAGCGTCAGTCGGCCGACCGTCTCTGCCAGGCCGGGAGCGGCACGGCTGGCTGGCGTGATGGTAAAGCCAGCGGTGGGAAACCGCTCGGCCAGCATCGCTGCCCATGCCACGGCATCCTTACTCGGGGGCAAGGCTATGCGGTAGAGATATCGAACAAGGCTGCCCGGCAGGATCAGGCCAGTGCCCTCAACGCTGGGCAGCGCCACCAGCAGGCGCGGTCCGAAGCTGGCGAGCCCGGTCGCGCGATCCGGCTCCCGCGTAATCACGCCGCGCAGAACGTAGGTCTGCGCGCCGACGCTGATCGGGTCGCCGAGCCGAAGCCCCAGCAGGTCGAGCAGGTCCTGTTCGGCAACAGCGCCCCATTGGCCGTCGCGCTGGGCGATGGCGTCCGCCAACGGTTCGCCATTTTCGAGGGTGAAGGCACCGGCAATCGGGTAGACGGCGTCCACCGCCTTGAGTTCCGCCAGCCGGCGTTGCGTCGCGTCTTTCCCACCCGCCATGACCCGCATTTCAAGGCCTTGTGAGACTGCCACGCTTTCCGTGCGGAAGAATGCAAGCTGCTCATCACTGGCGGGTTGGTAGCTGGCGCGCACGATGACGTCGCCCCCGGCCAGGGCGCGGGCGTCGCGCAATAGCGCTTCCTGTACCGCCTGACTGACAGCGTTGACGCCGGCTATGGCGCCAACCCCCAGGGCGAGGCAGGCCAGGAACACCCAAAAGCCGGCCAACCCGCCTCGCATCTCGCGTCGCGCCCAGGTAAAGGCCAGGGACCAATCCTGCCTCACGCCGCCGCGCCCTTTGCCCGGGTGTCGTGCAAAATCCGCCCGTCGCCGACGCGGACCTGTCGGCTGCACCGGTTGGCGAGCACCGGATCATGCGTAATGAGGGCGAGCGTCGTTCCGGCACGGGCGCTCTCGGCGAATAGCAGGTCGATGACCTGTTGGCCGGTTTCGCCGTCCAAATTTCCGGTGGGCTCGTCGGCCAACAACACTTTAGGCTGCGGAGCGAATGCGCGGGCAATGGCCGTGCGTTGCTGCTCGCCGCCGGACAATTGCCCGGGATAATGGGTCAGGCGATGGCCCAGCCCGACCGCCGCCAATGCGGCTTCCGCCCGGGCAAAGGCATCCTTCCGGCCGGCCAGCTCCAGCGGAACCGCTACGTTTTCCAGCGCCGTCATGGTCGGGATCAGATGGAAGGACTGAAAAACGATGCCCACATGGTCGCGCCGGAACCGCGCCAGGGCATCTTCCGACAGGTCGGTCAGATCCTGCCCGGCGACGAACACCCGCCCGGACGTTGGCCGCTCCAGCCCCGCAATGACCATCAGCATGGTGGTTTTGCCGCTGCCGGACGGGCCGACGATGCCGACGGTTTCGCCGGCGTCGATGCGTACGTCTATTCCGCGCAGGATATTGACCGGCCCGGCTGCGCTCCCCAATGTCAACCGAATGTCGTCCAGCGCAATGGCTGTGTCTGAAACCGCGAGCATGGGCCTTACCAAATGACATACGGACAATTTGAGGGCCAGCTCCCGATGAACCCGCCACCCCGCCGATATGGCGCGTTTGCCGTGGCGGTCAAGTTTTTGCTGGCATTCGCCTTAGTTTGGCCCCTTGCCGGTGAGGCGGCGCAAAAGCGATTGCTGCTGTTGGGCGATAGCCTGACCGCGGGCTATGGCCTGCCCGCTGCCGATGGATTTGCCCAGCAGTTGCAAAGGGCGCTTTCGGCGCGTGGGCATGATGTGCTGGTGCTCGATGCCGGGGTCTCCGGCGATACATCGGCCGCAGGTCTGGCTCGGCTGGACTGGTCTCTGGCAGACAATCCAACACATGCCGTCATAGAGTTAGGCGCGAACGACGCCTTGCGCGGGTTATCGCCACAGGCCATGGAGGCGAATCTCGACCAGATAGTGAACCGGCTGAAAGCCGCAGGGGTGAATGTGTTGCTTGCCGGAATGCGGGCGCCTCGGAATTTAGGGTCTGACTACCGTGAGGCGTTCGAAGGCGCGTACCGGCGGCTTTCGGCGAAGCACGCTGTCGCTCTCTACCCGTTTTTCCTCGATGGCCTGCCGGGGCGGCGCGATCTGATCCTCAGCGACGGCTTGCACCCTAATGCGGAAGGCGTAGCATTGATCGTCGGCAACATTCTGCCGGCCATAGAGATTCTCTTGAAGGAGGGAGACCCACGATGACCGATCTCTCCACAACTATAGCATTTGCAGCCGGCCACGGCGGCGGTGCGGACTGGCGCGGCGCCATGGCGGAAACTTTGCAGCGTCTTGGCTCAATTCCGGTTGGCTCGAACATTGGCATCGTCTACGCCAGCGACTCTCTGGTGGATGACCTGGAGGCGGTCATTGCGACGCTGCGCCAGGAAACCGGAATTGACCACTGGGTTGGCTGTGTTGCGATGGGCGTCATGGGTATGTCGTTGCCGGCGGCGGCGGCCACTGTCGCGGCCGGCGACGCCGATGAATATTTCGCGGTACCGGCGCTCAGCGTGATGGCAATGCGCCTGCCGCCCGAATCATTCCGTATCATTCCGGCGCAACCGGATAGTGATACCTATTTCAGTGCGGAGGTTGACGACTGGTTGGCGGCTTCGCAGCCGGCGATTGGTTTGGTGCACGCAGATCCGCACCACCCGCAACTGGCGGAATTGATAGGAGACCTGGCAGAACGCGCAGGCTATCTGGTCGGCGGGCTTTCGTCTGCTCAGGGGCCGATGCCTGTCATTGCCGACCAGGTGGAGGTGGGGGTCGCCTCCGGCGTCCTGTTCGGCAAGGGCCTGGAGGTGTTCACCAGCCTCAGCCAGGGCTGCAAGCCCATCGGTCCCGTTCGGGCGGTCACTCGCGCCCACCAGAACCTGCTGATCGAACTGGATGGAGCCGGTGCACTGGAAGCGTTGCAGACCGATCTGGGTAGCACGGCGATTGAGGACCTGAAGGCTGTCGCCAATAGCTTGCATGTCGCCCTGCCGGTGCCAGGCTCCGATAAGGCGGACTACACCGTCCGCAATCTGACGGGAATCGACCTGGCCCAGGGAATCGTCGGCATTGCCGCAACGCCAGACCCTGGCGACAAGGTCATGTTTTGTGTTCGCGATCTGGCGGCCGCCCGCGATGACCTGAAGCGCATGCTGGGCGAATTGGCAGGAAGGCTGTCCGGTCCGCCGAAAGCCGGGATCTATGTTTCTTGTCTGGCGCGCGGACCTAACCTGTTCCAGCACCGCGAGGAGCTTGAGATGATCCGCTCGGCCTTGGGTGATTTCCCGCTGACGGGGTTCTATGCGAATGGCGAGATCGCGCATAACCGGATCTATGGTTACACCGGCGTCCTGACCCTGTTTGCCTGAGGGACCGGCAATGCGCCTGTTCATAGCGCTGCCGCTGCCTGAGCGGTTGACACTGGCGTTGGAGCGTATCCAGGAAGGCGTCGCCGGCGCGAACTGGGTTCCGCGCGAAAATATGCACCTGACCCTACGGTTTATTGGCGAAACCGACGGCGATACGTTCGAGGACCTGATCGAGGCGCTGGCCGAGGTCGTGGTGGAATCGTTTTCACTGGAGATAGCGGGCGTCGGCCATTTCGAGCGGCGGCAGGTGCCAACGACGCTTTGGGCCGGGGTCCGGCCTTCTGCGGCGTTGATGCAAATGCAGGCCAAGATCGAGCGGATTTGCAGGCGGGTCGGGCTGCCGCCGGAAAGCCGCAAATATGCGCCGCATGTGACCTTGGCCCGGCTCGTCGATACACCGGCCGCCAGCGTGTCGGCCTTTCTCCAGCACAACAACCTAGAACGGGCCGGCGAAGTGCCGGTCGAGGGGTTTAACCTCTATTCCAGCCACCTGGGCAAGGCGCAGCCGATCTATCGCGTCGAGGTCGAGTATTTTTTCTAGAGCAGATCCCGATCCGATAGGATCGGGTGAATCTGCTCTAACTCTATGA
>JAYPXD010000108.1:0-11329 GCA_038135395.1 Alphaproteobacteria bacterium
TCCCGATCCGATAGGATCGGGTGAATCTGCTCTAACTCTATGAATGGCGAGCAACAACCCCCGATCAAATGACGCCATTTGATCGGGCATTGCTCTAGCTCGGCAGCGGCGCGTTCTTGAAGGCGTCCAGCGCTTCGCAGCGTGCATTGTGGGCGGCCAGCGCCGGGAATTTCTCCGGCAGGCCCAGCTTCGGACGCACCTTGTTGGCAAAGCTGAAGCCAACTGCCGCGGTCACGTCCGCCTGGCTGATGTTGGCGCCACAGAGCCAGCCATCGCCAGCAGCCTTGGCCGCGTTGTTCAACCACTCAAAGCCGCCCAGCGCCTGGTTCTCGTTGTGCTCCACCCAGGAGCGGGAGACGTGCTCTTTGTCATGGAAGCGCAGCTCGTAGACCGCCCAGATGGTCTTGTCGATGGCACCAGCGCCGACAGCCGTCGCCTTCATCACCTTGCGCCGTTCCGCGCCGCTGGCGGGGGTCAGGCGCTTGGCGCCGGCCAGTTCGTCGACGGCGTCGAGAATGGCATAGCTCTCAACCAACACGTCGCCATCGTCCAGCACCAGGGTCGGGACGCGCACCAGGGGATTGTGCTGCTTGATCGCGTCGGGATTTTCCCAGACGCTGATCGCCTCAAGGTTCCATTTCAGGCCGGTCAGGTTCAGGGAAACCGCGGTGCGGCGCACGTAGGGGGACAGGTAACCACCAAGCAATTTCATGGGTCTAGCTCCAGTGTCAGGATGAATAGTACGGACGCCCGCGTATGCGCCATTCGATGCACGGATCACCATAGTCCAGGCGCTGCGTAACGTCCAAAACGCAGAAGCGATTGTGAACCATCAGCGCGCCTTCGAACAGCCAATTCCACGCCTCAAAGACGCAAGGGTGCTGTGCCGGCAGATTGCGGGTCAGCCGCCAGCCATAGCGGCGGACAATAGCCGTAGCGCCATCGGCGGCGACCTTGGCCCGGTCGCCTTCCGCCTCGGCAATAGCGGCAAGGTAGTCGGCGAAGTCTGCCGGCGATTCGCCCCGAACCCCGAGGCCCGCCGCCGTTTCCAGGTAAGTCTGCGCGCCGATCTGGCGGGCGGCCTGGCCTGCGACCGCCAGCGTCTCCGCCGGACCGAACAATTCCGCCATGCGCGGCAGGCCGGTGCGCACATACTCCATCGCGTAATTGCGATTGGCCTTGGCCAGCCGCTCCTCCGGCCATTCCGCCGCGGGCAGCTTGGGCGCGGCGTCCGGATCGAATGGCGGCGGCAGTTCGCCGGGCGCATAGCGCAGCCGCTCGTCCGGCCCCAAATCGTGGTCGTGCTCCAGGAAATAACCGGCGAGCCCGTGCTGACCATCCGTCGTTTGCGCCGTGCATACAAAGCCCAGGCGCGGATTTTTCAGGCTGACGCCATTCTGGGCATACCATCCTTCCAGCATGCCGCGGCTGACCTCGCTGGGAACGCCGCAGATGCTGGCGCCCGGATAAATCCAGCGCGGCGGCACAAAGCGGACCCAGGCCTTGCGGTCGTTCTCGCGCATGAACTGAACGCCGACTCCGCCGACGCTGTTCGACAGGTAATGGTCTGCGGCACACGCCACCGCATCGGGCATGCCCGTGAGGCCAAGCTTCTGAAAGCTGGAGAGAAATTTCTCGTGGTGCTGATGCCGGAAGACGCGGTAAATCCAGCGCCCGGCATCGTGCCGGCCGCGATGCAGCGCCGCCGCCAGAATCAGGCCGGTCATGTATTGGTGGTAGAGTTCGGCCACGGCTGCCATTGCGCGCGGTGATGCCATTCCAATTACTCCAAAATGACGGTCGGGCCGAAAAAGTTCGAGATGATTTGGCGTCGGGGGGACACCCGTTTAGCGCCCAAAACCTGTAGCTGGTAGTCGCGTTGCAATCCCAACGGCGACTGGAAATGCCGCGTGGCGGAATGCGCGCGCCTGCGTCCGCGCGAATCGACCAACTGCCATCCGTCATAAGTCAGGCCAGCAAAATTCGGTTGCAGGAGGACCGACTGGTTCCGCCGCATCACCAGCGGCACGGGCTAAGCCAGTTCAGCGGCAAGACCACCAAACACCTGTGTACAAGCGGTAGCATCGCGATAGCGCACGCAACCGATGCCAACATGGTCATAGTCGCGGTTGATCATGTTCCGGTAATGGCCCGGGCTCTGAACCCAGCCGCGATGCATTCGCGGCCCAAGGTCCGGCAAGGCAGGCGAGATTTGCGCCAGATTCTCGCCGACCGTACGGTAAAGTCCGACCCGATCCACCGCGGCGACGCGGTCACCGACCTGGTCTTGCGACGCGTCCTTGTGCGCAAAGAAGTTGTCCTGCAGCATCCGCAGCGAATGGGCCCGGGCCGCCAGTTTCAGCGTGGGCCGGTCGCGCAACACGGGCAGCCTCTTGGTGACCCGCAAATCGTTCAGCCGCAGCAACAAATCGGCTTCCAGCGGCGCACGGAAGCGCGTTGCCGGCGGAGGGCGGCTCAACAGGGTTACAACACTTGCGGCATAGCTGTTCTCTGCGGCTGATCCCGCGTGCGGCGCGAAAGCGATGCTGGTCAGCGCCGTGGCGGCCAAAAGTCCCCGAACCCGCCTCACCTGCCCAGCCGCTCCGCCAATCCGATCTTGTCGGCCAGAAACAACTCAGCCGCCATAAGCTTGAGGGTATCGGCGACACGCGGGCGAAAGGCCATTTTGGACAGCACGTCCCGTTCCAGGTCGACGCCTGGGGCGATTTCGATCAGCAACGGCCCGTTTTGGTCGATGCGGAAGACTGCGCGTTCCGTTATCGCCATGACGCTCTGCCCACGGCCGATCGCGACCCTGGCGTTGAAGGTGATCTGTTCCACCGCCTCAACAAATTTGGTGACATCGCCATCCTTGGCAATGACCAACCGGCCATCCTCGACCCGGATTTCGCTCTCGCCCGCCGTGAACTGGCCGCAGAATACGACGCGGTCGGCGCTCTGGGCGACGTTAAAGAAACCGCCGATTCCCGGCACCCGGCTCGCCAGTCGCGAAACATTGACGTTGCCGAGCCGATCCATCTCGGCCAAGCCCACGAATGTGATATCCAAGCCGCCGCCGTCGTAGAAATCGAACTGGTAGGTATGGTCTATGACGCTGGTGGCGTTGGTCGCTGCGCCGAACGACAGGCCATAGGCTGGGAATCCTCCTGTAGAGCCGCTTTCCACCGTCAAGGTGAACAGGTCCCCCACTCCTTCTTCGCGCGCGACGGTGGCGACAAATTCTGGATAGCCGACGCCCAGATTGATGACGTCGCCGCGCCGCAACTCCATTGCCGCCCGTCGGCCCACCAGCTTGCGGATGTCCAATGGCATTGGCTCCATTGCGCTGACGTCAACGCGCTCATCGCCGGAGAAAACGGGGCTGTAGGGAACCTGGAAGGTTTGCTTGTGATTTTCCGGCCGACCGATCACCAAATGGTCGACCAAATGGCCTGGGATCGTCACCCGGCGCGGGTGCAGCGAGCCGCGCGGCACGATTTTTTCGACCTGGGCGATCACCTTGCCGCCACTGTTATGGACCGCCTGGGCAAAGCTGGGGCCCTGGAATGTCGCGATTTCGCGCTCCATCGAAATGTTGCCGTCCTCGTCGGCTGTCGAGCCGCGCAGCAGGCCGGCATCCGGCTTGAAGGTGGGATAGAGCAGCCACTCTTTCCCCTCAATCTCCAGGACTTTGACGATATCGCCCTTGGTGACGGCATTGACCCGACCGCCGCCGTGGCGCGGATCGACGAAGGTGCCGAGGCCGACATGCGTGATCACGCCCGGGCGCTTGGCCGCGATTTCGCGGTACATCTGCACCATGACGCCGAGGGGCAGCAAAAACCCTTCGATTTCATTGTCTACCAGGCGTTTTTGCAGCCGGCGGTTTAGGTTCAGATAGCTGACGATCAGCCGGTCGATGATGCCGGGATGGTAGAGCCGGTCCAGCCCCTTGCCGCGGGTGTCGCCGGAGCCCGTGGACGCCCATACCGTCAGGCCCTTCGGCGCGCCGGTAGCGAGAAAGCGTTGCTCCAACGCAATCAGCAGTTCCTCGGGCGCAGCGCTGCCGACAAAGCCATCCACCGCCAGGATCGAGCCGTCTTGGATACAGGCAACCGCTTCGGCCGCTGATAGTTCTTTGCTCATCGGGCGTTTCCGCTGGGGGAAGAGGGAAAAGCCTGGAAGCGGCGGCTGCCGCCCGCCGGTCGGCGCAACAGCAGGCTCGGCCAATCCTTGTCGCCCGCCCTCGCCTCCAGGACCAGCCCATAGCTGCGGAAGCGCTGCAACAGCGGCCTTTCCTGGCCGCTCAGCAATCCTGCTAAGATCAGCCCGCCGCCCGGCGCCAGGCGCTCGGCCAACTGGCGGGAAAACCGCAGCAATGGGCGGTAGAGGAGGTTCGCCAGGATCAGGTCGAAGGGCTCGCCATGGGCAAGCGCCCGATGCCGCCAGCCGTTGGCGACGACGCACTGCATCCGCACGCCATTGGCGCGGGCGTTGTAGGCTGCGACTTCCAATGCCAGCGGGTCGATCTCACTGGCGACCAGATGGGCCTGCGGATAGAGCTTGCCGGCGGCGATCGCGAGAAGGCCGCTGCCGGTGCCGATATCGGCGATGCGGCGAGGCTTTGCGCCCAATCCCAACCGCTGCATCAGCACCAGGCACCCATGAGTCGTAGCATGTCCGCCGGTGCCAAACGCCCGCCCGGCATCCAGGTGCACGACATGCGGCGCCGGCGGCGCCTGGGTGATGTGCGATGGCCGGACCAGAACCCGTCCGGCGCGGATCGCCGGATGAAAACCCTGGCTCTGGGTCACCCAATCGGTATCTTCCGAGACCTCATCCCACGCGATAGGCGGCAGCGCCTGCCGCAGACCAGCCGCCGTTTCGGCAAGGGCTTCGGTCAATTCATCCGTTACCGGCGGCACTTCGAACAATGCTTCGACGACGCAGAGGCCCGACATCAGGATATCCGTCGCCCATTCGTCCGGCTGGCCGCTCACGCCATGATGCGGCTCGGGCGCAACCTCGTATATCGAAACGACAGTTGCAAGCGGCTCTACCGCCTGGGCATAGGCTTCGGCGTCGGTCGCATCGGCAGTGAGGGCCAGCCGCCACATCAGATTTTCTCCACGAAGCTATCGACCACGGTCTTGTCGGATGTCTTTTCGAAGGCGATGTGCAGCTTGTTGGCGTCGATCTCCAGAATCTTGCCGTAGCCGAATTTCTGGTGGAACACCCGCTCTCCCACCTCGAACGTGCCGGTTTTCGCCGGCCGGGAGACCACCTCCCACGCCGCGTCGACCACCTTGCCACCGCTGGCGGCCGACGGCCGGCGCCAGGAGCCGGAGCCCCAATCATAGCCGCTGCCCTGCCACGACCCGGACGACCCGCTGGCGGTATTGCCCATCAGCCCGGGCTCGCTGGTAAACACGATCGCGTCTTGCGGCAGTTCTCTCAAAAAGCGGGAGGGCAGAGCCGTGACCCATTGCCCATGCACCCGCCGGTTGGCGGCGCAGGAGATCATCGCCCGTTTGCGCGCCCGCGTCAGCCCGACATAGGCCAGCCGCCGCTCCTCCTCCAATCCGGCAGCTCCGCTTTCGTCCAAGGCGCGCTGGTGCGGGAACAGGCCATCCTCCCAGCCGGGCAGAAACACCGTATCGAATTCCAGCCCCTTCGCAGCATGCAGGGTCATGATCATCACCTGGTCTTCCTCGGCCGCCTGATCGTTGTCCATGACCAGCGATATGTGCTCCAGGAAGCCTTGCAGGTTTTCGAATTCCTCCAGCGCCCGCACCAATTCCTTCAGATTCTCCAATCGACCGGGCGCCTCCGGCGTTTTGTCGGCCTGAAGCATGGCGGTATAGCCGCTTTCATCGAGGATCGTCTCCGCCATCTCCACCGGATCGGCGTTTTCGGCCTGCGCCATCTCCCGCCAGCGCTCGAAATCCATCATTGCCTTGCGCAAGGCATTGCGTGCCCGCGCCGGCAAGTCCTCACCTTCGATCAGACGCAATGCGGCCGCATAGAGCGGCGTGCCGGACGCTTGCGCCGTGACATGGATCGCCTGAAGCGTCGCGTTGCCGATGCCCCGCCTGGGCTTGTTCAGCACCCGCTCGAACGCCAGGTCGTCCGCCGGCTGGGCGGCAAGCCGCAGGTAGGCGATGGTATCGCGAATTTCCAGCCGTTCGTAGAAGCGCAGGCCGCCGAACACGCGGCAAGGCAGGCCGATGGTCAGGAACCGTTCTTCGAAGGCGCGGCTTTGGAAGCCGGCGCGCATCAGGATAGCCACCTCGTTCAGCTTGTGGCCGTTGCGGGCCAGGGTCTGGATTTGCTCGCCAATAATTCGCGCTTCCTCGTCGCCGTCCCAGACCTGCCGCACGGACACAGGCTCGCCCTCATTGACCTCTGTCCAGAGCGTTTTGCCAAGGCGCTGGGCGTTGTGGGCAATGATGCCGCCTGCCGCGGCCAAAATCGGCGCAGTCGAGCGGTAGTTCTGCTCCAGCCGCACGATCTGCGCGCCGGGGAAATCCTGCTCGAACCGCAGGATATTGCCGACCTCCGCGCCGCGCCAGCCATAGATCGACTGGTCGTCGTCGCCGACGCAGCAGATATTTTTGTGGCCCGCAGCCAGCATCCGCAACCACAGATACTGCGCGACGTTGGTATCTTGGTACTCGTCGACCAGGATATAGCGAAAGCGCCGCTGGTACTCAGCCAGGATATCCTGATTTTGCTGGAATAGGGTGAGGCAGTGCAGCAGCAGGTCGCCAAAATCGACCGCATTCACCGCCAACAGCCGCGCCTGATAGGCCTTGTAGAGTTCCACGAGCCGCCCGCCTGCCGCCTCACCTGCTTCAGCTCTCGAAACTTTGTCGGGCGTCAGGCCGCGGTCCTTCCAGCGCTGGATTGCCGGCATCAGCATTTTTGGCGACCAGCGGCTGGGGTCGAGGCCCGCGGCCTCGATCACCTGCTTCAGCAGGCGCTGTTGGTCATCGGGGTCCAGAATCGTGAAGCCGCTTTTCAGCCCGACCAACTCTGTATGCCGGCGCAAAATACGCAGCCCCAATGCATGGAAGGTGCCGAGCCATAACGCCTCGGTCATGTCGCCGGCGATGGCGGCAACGCGCTCCTTCATCTCGCGCGCGGCCTTGTTGGTAAAGGTTACGGCCAGGACCTGGCTGGGCCAGGCGCGGTTCAGGTTCAGGATATGCGCAAGGCGGGTGGTCAGTACACGCGTCTTGCCGGTGCCGGCGCCGGCCAGAACCAAGACGGGGCCGTCCAGCGCTTCCACCGCCGCGCGTTGCGGCGGATTCAGGTTGGTGACATAGGCCGGGGCAGAGGCGGGAGTGATGCGGGGCTCAAACATAGCCCCTCAATAGCATTGCCCGACGGTCTGGCTCAATAAATCGTCTTGGCCATGTGGGCCGGGTAGTTGCGGTCGTATTCGACCGCATCGAAATCTTCCCGGATCAGCGCCTTGATCATCTCGCCGGTGCTGGGCAGTTCGGTGCGCGCGATTTGCGCGGCCGGATCCCATAGCCGCGAGCGCACCAAAGCCTTCTGGCATTGGAAATACACCCGCTCCACATGGACGACCAACACCGACCGCGGCAGCTTGCCCTGCATTTCAAAGCTGGCCAGCAGATCCGGATCAATCGACAGCTCGCCGCGCCCGATCACGCGCAAGGCCTCGCCCACGCCCGGAATCAGGAACATGAGCGAGCAGCGGCCATCGCGCACGATGTTTCGTAGCGTATCGACCCGGTTGTTGCCGTTGCGGTCCGGCATCAACACAGTCTTTGGGTCTGCAACGCGGCAGAATTCGCCCTTGGGGTCGCCGCGCGGCGTGCAATCCACGCCCTCGTCCGCCACCGAGGCCAAAGCCGCGAACGGAGCGGCCTCAATGAAGGCGCGGTAGTGATCGGAGATATGATCGATCTCCTTCGCCACCGCTCCCCCCTTGGGAAAGCCATAGATCGCCTCCAGTTGATCGATAGAGGCGATTTTGTGCTCAGGCGCGACTTTGGTCATGCAGCGACCTCCAGCGAATCTATTTGGCGTACTTGCCAGTCAATTGCGGCGTGTAGTTGCCCGGCTGGCCGGATTTGCGGTGGCCGGCACGGGTCACACGCGCCCAGGTGCGCTTCAGCGGGTCGGACACGTTGAATTCCAGCTTGCCGAGCGGCCCGACTTCCAGCGTGATCTTGTCGCCGTCCTGGAATGGGTTCAGGCCCTGGTGATTCGTTCCGGTCGCGACGATGTCGCCCGGCTCCAGCGTGTGAATCGATGACAGCCACTCGATGATGCGCGGGATCTGGTGCGCCATGTCATCGGTGTTGAAGTCCTGCATCACCGTGCCGTTGACGGTCAGCTTCACGTCCAGGTTCTGGGGGTTCGGCACCTCGTCGGCGGTGACCAGAAACGGACCGGTCGGCGCAAAGGTATCGCGGCTCTTGGCCTGGAAAAACACGTTGTTCGGCGGCGGCATATCGCGGGCGGACCCGTCGATAAAGTTCATGTAGCCGAAAATATAGCCCATAGCGTCGGCCTGGCTGACGTTCGTCGCCCGCTTGCCGATGACCAGAGCCAGCTCCGCCTCGCCCTCAAAGATACCGGCGGGAATGTCCTGCAACACCATGGTGTCGCCTTGGCCGATCAGGGACGCCGGCGTTTTGTGGAAGGCGTTAATCGGCGCGGCTTTCTCCAAAAGGCCGTTTTCCATGTAGTTAACCGCCATGCAGTCGATTTTCTGCGGCATCGGCACCGGCGCACGCAGGCGGACACTGGCGAGCGGCTTGCCGGCATCGGCGGCCAGGGCGGCCTCGACTTTAGGACGCAGCGCCGCGAAGTTCTCGATCAGACAGACGATCAGGTCGCGGTTGTCGCGATGCGGCAGGTGCGAGACCACGCCGGTAATATCGACGACACTATCGCCTTTGACGGCGCCAAGGCGGAAATCATCGAAGTAACAAAGTCTCATGAGCGTATGCCTCGTCAGTCGGGATTTGCCGAACTCTAAGGCTAGCGGCGTCAGCACGCCAGCGGAATATGCCGGACGTAAGACCTGACCCGCATTGCCCAATCAGAGCGCGGTGAAAACCGGCTGGACTAATGCGGCAAGCGCGCGGTCAGTGATAGGGTGATGAACATGCGCCACGGACCGGTTGCGCTCGTGCTGCAATACCGGTTCCAATCGGCCATCCGCGTCTCTGCATACTTCAACCAGGTATGGCTCTACCACATAGCCTTTATGCAGCGCGGCCTGAGCCATCAGGAAATTTGCGTCGCCCGCTGTCCGGACAATCGTCGCATTCTGCATTTCCGGCCGCCATGTGCCGCCAGATGTCAAATAGACGACCCCGCCACTCTCCAGATCATTGGCAGTCACGACTTGCAGAACAGATGCTTGGGCCATTGAATTTCTCCCGCCGCTTTGGCGTTGCCGGACGTCTGGCGAAAGGCGTCTTAAGCGGTATCGCGTTAAGATTGGCCAACGCTGTTCCATCAATATGCGATCAATCAGAATATTTTTCTATATTTTCCGAATTATTTTGTTTAAATAAGGATACTTATCTATAAAACTAGCTTTTAACGGACAAAATCCCTAAATGAACGACTCGCACAAAACAACCATCTCGCTCGACGATTTGGACAAGAAAATCCTCGTCGCACTTCAGGAGGATGCAACACGGCCGCTGGACGAGCTGGCGCAATTAGTAGGCTCCACCCGCACGCCCGTGTGGAACCGGATCAGGCGTCTGAAGGCCAGCGGCGTCATCAAACGCCAGGTTGCAATTGTCGATCCGGAGGCTGTCGGCTTGGATGCCTGCTTCTTTGTCTTTATCCGGACATCAGAGCACGACGCTGGCTGGCTGCAACGCTTTCTGGAGGCGGTCCAGGGCAGCCCGGCAGTGATTGAAGCCCATCGCCTGGCCGGGGAGATCGACTACATCCTGAAAGTGCGCGTCCCCAACCCGCGTGCCTATGATGCTTTTTATCGTCAACTCATCAGCCACGTTAAAATTTTCAGCGTCACTTCCACTCTCTCGATGGAAGAGATCAAAAGCGGCGAGGCGTTGCCGATTGCGATGGAGTAAGCCGCCGGAGTCGGCTTACAATCGGCCTTACCCACTCTGCCCATAGGACCAATTTCATGGTACGCCCCGATACCACCATTGCTTCCGCCAAAGTCACGCTGCTGCGTACGCCTTTCCTGGAGCAGCCAAAGCTTTCCGCCAACTTCACCCGCGACCGGGAAATCCTGGTTCTGGAGATCGAAACCAAGGCCGGGCATGTCGGCCTCGGCTACCAACTGTTCCTGCGCGATGGCTTCCGCACGGTGAAGATGGCGCTGGAGGAGCAATACCTGCCAAAGATCATCGGCCGCGACGCGACCGAGGTCGAGGGACTTTGGCGCGAGATGTACATGGGCTCGATCGCCGACGGGCGAATGGGCGCCAATCTTTACGCGATCAGCGCAATTGACGTGGCGCTGTGGGATATTGTCGGCCAGGCGGCCGGGCTGCCGCTGCATCGGCTCTGGGGTCATGTGCGCAAGGAGGTGCCTGCCTATGGTTCCGGCTGCTGGCGCGGCATGGGCGGCGAGGGCATGGCGGAAAAGGGCGCGCGCTTCGTCTCCCAAGGGTTCAAGGCGATCAAGATGCAGGTTGGCCATATCTGGACCGATGCGGAAGACGTCGCCAACGTCGCGCTGATGCGCGATACGGTCGGGGATGAGATCGATATCATGGTCGACGTCAACATGGCCTGGACAGCCGACAAGGCCATCATCATGGGTCACAAATTGGAAGACCACGGTATTTACTGGCTGGAGGAGCCGGTGATCCCGATGGACTTTGCTGGGTACCGCCGCATCGCCAAGGCGTTGACCCGCACCCGCGTTGTTGGCGGCGAGAGTCACTACACCCGCTATGATCTGCAACCCTTCTTCGAAGACCCTTGCTGCCCGATCCTGCAACCGGACGTGGTGCGCGGCGGTCTGACCGAACTGCGCAAGATCGCGACGATTGCCGACACCTGGGGCCTGAAGATCGCGCCGCACCTGTATCCGGAACTGATGATCCACCTCTGCGCCTCCATCCCGAATGCAGAGATCATTGAGGACATGGGGCTTATGGATGGAATCTTCGTCAATGCGCCGGCTCCGGTGAACGGCGTGATCACCGCGCCGGAAACCCCCGGGCACGGCCTGAAAATCAAGTCGGAAATCATGAAAGACGCTGCGGTCTGACGCAAAAAAGGGGAGGTTAGCCCTCCCCTCAGACTGCTGACAAACCCCGTCAAATTTGGCGGGGTCTTTTCGTTGGCA
>JAYPXD010000109.1:0-3244 GCA_038135395.1 Alphaproteobacteria bacterium
CTGCGATACCATCTTCACCTGCCTGCCCGACCTCGACGCGATTGAGACCGTGGCATTCGGTGCGGAAGGGCTGTTGAGCGGGGTGAGGCCGGGCGTTGCCTGGTTCGAGATGTCGACCAATTCCACCGAGCTTGCAGCCCGCCTGAATAGGGCGTTCGCAGAAAAAGGCGCGCACATGCTGGATGCGCCGATCAGTGGCGGCGCTGCCGGGGCGGTATCCCGCCGCCTGGTCGTCTGGGTCGGCGGCGACAAGCCCAGCTTCGAGCGGTGCAAGCCCGCGCTGGACGCCATGGCCGACCGGGTCACGCATGTCGGCGCGCCTGGCGCCGGCCTCGTGACCAAACTCGTGCACAACTGTGCCAGCCAGACGATCCAGGCGGCCATTGCCGAGGTGTTCGTTATGGGCGTCAAAGCCGGAGCGGAGCCGGTGGCGCTGTGGCAGGCGATCCGCCAGGGTTCTATCGGTCGCCGGCGCACGTTCGATGGCATGATCGACGAATTCCTGCCGGGCACTTACGACCGCCCCAGCGCGGCGCTGCGCATTGTCCACAAGGACATGATGGTCGCGACCGGATTGGCGCGTGAATTGGGCGTGCCAATGCGGCTGGCGAACCTGGCGCTGGCCGACTTGGTCGAAGCCATGAACCGGGGCTGGTCGGAGCGCGACGCCCGCGCCGTCATGCTGCTGCCGCAGGAACGCGCCGGCGTTGAAATCGCCGGCGACCCACAGCAAATCCAGGCCGTGCTCGAAAGCGACCCTCCCGCGCCGACCGATACCCGCCGCGGCCGCTGATACGCCGTCAGCCGAACCGCAGCGCCGGCCGCCGCCGTACGGATGACCTACCCGGCGAACCGAGCGGCGTGGCGGGCTTCCTCGGCAGCGTAGTTTGCGTGATAGACCTGCATGCCGCGGCGTTGGTTGGCAACGCTCGCAGCATCCAACTCTGCCTTGGCAAAGGACAGCAGGTTGAAGTTGCCAAAGCGGTCTTCGCCCCGCACCAGGACCGCGCAGGGCTTTTCCGCCAACTTGCCCCGGACATGCGGCGCAATGAAGTTCAGGCCCAGGCCGATACGGCGGTGGGTTGACCGGTTCGGACCGGACCGGTGCGGACACAGGCCATGATGGATCGAAAATTGCCCGGCTTTCAGCGGCATGGCGACGGCGCGCGCATCGTCCAGCGGCTCGGTGATTTTTTGGCTGGCGCGATTGACGCTGTGTTCGACCACCTTTGCAACGTGCTGCATCAGGCGCGGCTGGCCCTGGAACGACAGCGATTCCATGCAGCCGGCGGTTTGGTCCGCATCGGTCAGCGCAATCCAGACCATCAATTCTTCTTCCGGCGTCAGGCCGTAATAAGCCGAGTCCTGGTGCCAGGCTGCGATCGTCGGGGTGCCCGGGTCTTTGATGAAGAATGTGGACGTGTAGATCAGGATATCCGGGCCGATCATGTCTTCGACGATATCGAGTATCCGCGGGTCTTGCGCCAGTGCAGCGACCCAGGGGAGCGCCAGATAACCCATGGAACGCCAATTGGCTTCCTTGGCATGGTTGAGCGGCGCTCCAAGCCAGCGCTCCAGCCGGGCGAGCCCGTCCAGGCAGGCGTGTATTTCCTCGGCGTCGAGCAAGGGGAAGGGGGAGAGAAAGCCGTCGCGCCGCCAGGCGGCAAGTTGGGCTTCGGTCAGGGCTTTCATGGGCGGGCGTCCGATCGGGAGGATAGCTCATCGGATCATGCCGCCGCGCGTTGGACCCGTCCATCCTTCAGCGCGTCAGACCCGCTGCACCAGCCGCGCGCCGAACAAACCAGCCGGGCGCATCCACAGCGTTGCGATGACCATGACGGCCGCAATAATACTGCCGGAACCTGTGGAGCCGATCAGCGGATCGAGGTAGCCGGAGGCCCAATTCTCCGCCAACCCGACCAGGATTGCGCCCACGAATGCGCCGCCAAAACTGGTCAGGCCGCCGATCACCACTACCGGCAATACCTTGGCCAGAACCAGTCCCATGCCAAAGCCGCCAAGGCCATCGATGCTCCACAGCACGCCGCCGGCCACGCATAGGGCAGCGGACATCATCCAGGCGAGGGCCAGATAGCGGGTCACGCTCATGCCCATGGCGGATGCCGCTTGCGGATCGTCGGCGATGGAGCGAATGGCGATCCCGGCGCGGCTCAGCCGAAAAAAGGCGATGACCGCCAGCACCAGCACAATGGAGACGCTGCTGGCTATGACCCTTGACGGCGGGATCGCGACATCGCCCCACCACCACAATTGGTCGACCAGCGGAAACGGAATATTGGTCGGCAGACCGCCCAGGGCAAACACAGAGGCGCCGCGCAGAAACACGCCGAGCGCCAAAGTGGCCATAACTACAGCGATCAGCGGCCGGCCGATCAGCGGCCGGATGACGGTCCTGGCAAAGCAGAAGGCAAGGCCGGCCGTAACTGCTGTCCCAACGATTATTGCGGCTGCAACCGGCAAGCCGATGCCGTGCAGGCTGGCAGACGTAGTCCTCGCACCCAGGCTGACCCATTCACCCAGCGAAAAATTCAGAACTGACGATGCCCGGTAAACGACGATGAACGCCACTCCCACCAGGGCGTAAACAGCACCGGACAGCAGGCCGCTCAGAGTCAGGGCGAGGAAGTAGTCCATGGGTGAGAATACCGACGCGCGCGGGTTACGGCTGCAACGGGTTGGCGGCTTCGGCTTCGCGATAGGCGCGATAGCCATTGCTGCGCAACTGACAGGCCGGACATTCGCCGCAGCCATAGCCCCAGGCATGGCGCTTGCTGCGGTCGCCCATATAGCAAGAGTGGCTTTCCTCCACGATCAGATCGACTAAGGACGAGCCGCCAATGTCCTCTGCCATCCGCCATGTCGTCGCCTTGTCGATCCACATCAGCGGCGTTTCCAGGACAAAGCGATGGTCCATGCCCAAGTTGAGCGCGACCTGCAGCGCCTTTATGGTGTCGTCGCGGCAATCGGGGTAGCCAGAATAATCCGTCTCGCACACGCCGGCGACGATACGGCGGAGGCCGCGGCGGTAGGCAATGGCGGCGGCGAAGGTCAGGAACAACAGGTTGCGGCCCGGAACGAACGTGTTGGGCAGGCCGGAGTCCTGCATGGCGATGGCGGCGTCGCGCGTCAGAGAGGTTTCGGATATCTGCCCTAGAACGGCGAGGTCGATCATATGATCTTCGCCGAGGCGCGCCGCCCATCCCGGCTTCAGTGCCCGCAGGCC
>JAYPXD010000109.1:3313-8531 GCA_038135395.1 Alphaproteobacteria bacterium
ACCCGGTGACGCTGGCCATAGTCGAAGCCCAGCGTTTCCACGCGCTCGAACCTGTCGAGTGCCCAGGCAAGGCAAGTGGCGGAATCCTGGCCGCCGGAAAACAGGACCAGCGCGCTTTCGGGCGCGACGACAGCAGGCATCGGCTCAATACTCCGCGAACATGCGGATGATCTCGTCCCGGTCTCGGGTGCGGGTCAGCGCCAGCATCAACAGGATGCGGGCTTTTTGCGGGTTGAGGTTGTCGGCGGCGATAAAGCCGCGGTCGTTCATCGCCTTGCGTTGAGTCACCCGCCCGCTGCCGGCTCTGGTCGAGACGACGACATGTACGCCCTGGCGAACTGCTTCCTCTAACGCTGCCACCTCGTCCGGATGGCTCATGCCGGGTGCAAAGCTGGCGGCGACAATGCCTTTTGCACCAGCCTGTACAAATGCCCGTACGGCGGTGCCATCGACGCCGCCGTACGAATACGAGACGTCCACCCGGGGCAGTGCTTCGTGGCCGCTGACATCGAACTCCGTATCCGGCGCGCGGCGGCGCAGCGGTTGGCGGTAGTAGACAATGGCATCGCCATCAGCGTGGCCCAGGACGCCAAAGTCCGGTGTGCGGAAGGTTTGCAGCCGCAGGGTCGAGGTCTTGGTGACCTCACGGGCGCTTTGGATCTCATCGTTCAACAACACCAGCACGCCCATGCCTCGCGATTGCGGTGCGGCGGCGGTGCGGATGGCGTTGTAAAGGTTCAACGTCGCGTCTGTGCTCTCGGCGCTGGCCGGCCGCTGGGCGCCGACGATTACGACGGTCTGGCGGCATTTTAACGACAGGTTGAGGAAATAGGCGGTTTCCTCGGTAGTCGCCGTACCATGGGTGATGACGACTCCGTCGAGCGCGGGATCGGCAGCAATGGCCTGATGCACCATGCGGGTCAGGTCGAGCCAATGCGGCGGCCCGATCTCCGGCGAACCGACAGCCTTATATGGGATCAGCGTCAGGTCGGCGGCTTTGCGGACGATGGGGAATTTCTCGACGACCTGCTCAATGGTCATTTTTTGCCCGGAATGGGCATAGTCCAGCAGGTCGAGCGGGCCGTGGCCGATGGAGGAAATGGTGCCTCCCGTTCCGATGATGGCAACTTTGGGCATGACATTTCCTCCGGTAACCGGGCGCGGCTTAGGCCGCGAGTTTGTCCATTTCGGCCAGAAGGGCGCTGCCCATCTGTTCGGTCGAAACCAGGTTGCCGCCCGGCGTCATGATATCGCCGGTGCGGAAGCCCGCGTTCAGCACATTGTTTACGGCCTTTTCGACCAGGTCGGCGTCTTCGCCCATGTCAAACGAATACCGTAGCAGCATGGCGAACGACAGGATCTGGGCGATGGGATTGGCCTTCCCTTGTCCGGCAATATCCGGCGCGGAGCCGTGCACCGGCTCGTACAAAGCCATGCGGCGACCGGTGGTCGGGTCTTCCGCGCCCAACGAAGCGCTGGGGAGCATGCCGAGCGAACCGGTCAGCATGGCCGCACAATCGCTCAGGATGTCGCCGAACAGGTTGTCGGTGACGATCACGTCGAACTGTTTCGGCGCGCGCACCAACTGCATGGCGCAGTTGTCGGCATACATGTGATTGAGCGTGACGTCGGCATAGTCAGCGGCATGCAGCTTGGTCACCTCCTGCCGCCACATCAGGCCGGATTCCATCACGTTCGCTTTTTCGACCGACATGACCCGGTTCGAGCGCTTGCGGGCCAGTTCGAAACCGACGCGGGCGACGCGGATGACCTCGTCCGAAGTATAGACCTGGGTATTGATGCCGCGGCGGCGGCCGTCCGGCAGTTCCTCAATGCCGCGCGGTTCGCCGAAATAGACGCCGCCGGTCAACTCGCGCAGGATCAGGATATCGAGGCCGGCGACCAATTCGCGCTTCAGGCTGGAAGCGTCGGCCAGCGCATCGAAGACGATTGCCGGGCGCAGGTTGGCGAACAGCGCCATTTCCTTGCGCAGGCGCAACAGCCCGCGCTCCGGCTGGACTTCGAATGGCAGCGTCTCCCATTTCGGGCCGCCGATGGAGCCGAACAGCACTGCATCCGCCACCATGGCGTCGGCCAGCGTCTCGTCTTTGAGGGGCGTGCCGTGGGCGTCGATGGCGGCTCCGCCGACCAGGCCCTCGGAGAGGTCAAAGGAAACATGACGGCGCTTGTCCATCCAGTCGATGATGCGGCGGACCTGGCCGACGACTTCCGGACCGATGCCGTCACCGGCGAGGACATAGACTTTCTTATTGGCGGGCATTGGCTCTATTCACAGATCTAAGGGAGAGAGAATTGGGTGGCCGCGGGTTTCCCACGAATCGCGCTGCGCCTCAAGTCCTATCCCGTCACGGCGCAGGACGAGCGGGCGGCGGCGGCACGCTCGCGGGCAACTTTGGCTTCGCGCCGGGCGATATAGAAGGTGGATGCGAAAATGACCGCGCCGCCAATCCAGGTCCAGATAGTCGGGATCTCGGCAAACAACAGAAACGCCAGCAAGGCCGACAATGGCAGCCGGGTAAAGTCAAACGGCATGACGACGGTCAGGTCGGCATAGCCGAACGCCTTGGTCATGCACCAGTGTCCCATGGTGCCGCAACCGGCAAGCGCTACCATCCAGCCCAACATCTCCCAGGATGGCCATTGCCAGACGAACAAGGCCGGAACCAGGGTGAGGGGCGTCAGCAACAGCACCATATAGGTGATGATGGTCTCGGCCTTCTCTGTCCGGGTCAGGGATTTCAACACCAGCTTGTTGGCCGCCATCGCAACGCAGTTGATCAGGGCCAGGATCGAGCCGAACTGAATGATTTCGACGCCCGGCCGCAACACGATCATCGCGCCGGCAAAGCCGATGAAGACGGCGCTCCATCGGCGCAGGCGCACATCCTCGCCCAGGAACAGGGCCGCGCCGATGGTTGCGAAGATCGGCGAGAGAAAGCTGAGCGCGGTCGCTTCGGAGATCGGAATCAGGGTGACAGCCCAAAACCCGGTCGACATGCCGACGACGCTGATGCAGGCGCGAATGCCATAGAGGCCGATGCGCTTGGTCTTCATGCTGGAGAGGCCGGCTTTCATAAGCCACGGCATCATCCAGCAGAGCGCCAGGAGATTGCGGAAGAACACGATCTCCAGGGCATGCAACTCGCTGGAGACGTGGCGGATCAGGATCGACATGCCGCTGAAGAACAAGGTCGCCACGGTGGCGTAAATCGCGGCGCGGATCAGGTCGGTCATGTTACGGCCGCCTTGGCCTTGGCCTGCCGCGCCAATTGCGCCTCGCGGTGGCTGATATAGGTGCCGGCGGCAAAGACGATCAGCGCGCCAACCCATACGGCGGGGGCCGGAACCTCGCCAAAGATTGCCCAGGCGGCGACCGCGATGATGGGCAGGCGCGAGAAGTCCAGGGGTTGCAGCGCCGCCACCTCCTGCATGGAATAGGCGCGGACGTGGAACGAGTGCGCCGCCGCCGCCAGTATTCCCAGCGCCACCAGCCAGATCCAGACATCGCCGGTGGGGGTGGTCCAGACGAAAATCGCAGGAACGCCCGCGATGTCCGCCATCATGAGCGCCTGATAAAGCAGTATCGTCTCGGGCCGTTCAATGAAGGTCAGCTTGCGGATGACAATGACGGTGAACGCCCACATGGCGGAGGAAAACAGCACGAGCCCCGTCGCCCAATGCACCTCGGCAAAGCCTGGCTGCAAAATGACGGCGACGCCGGCAAAGCCAATCAGCGTCGCGGCCCAGCGCCGCCAGCGCACCACTTCGCCCAGCAACAGCACCGCCAGCACGGTAGCCCACAAAGGCGCTGTGAAGCCCAGCGCCGTCAGGTCGGCGAGCGGCAGCAAAGGCACCGCATAGAACCAAGCCATCATGCTGGCTCCATTCAAGGTGCCGCGCAGGGTCAACAAATCAAGCCGCCGCGGTTTCAGCACGCCCCAGCCGGAGCGGCCGACAGTCATCGGCAGCAGGATCAAGAACGAGAACAGGTTGCGGAAAAATGCGACGACAAAGGGATGCGTGCCGTGCTCCGCCGCCAGACGCACAAAGACGCTGTTGAAGGCAAAGCAGCCGCAGGCGGCAAGCATAAAGAGAGCAGCGGCGACCGGGCGGATTTCCCGGGCGGCTTTGGGCAGGGAGGCTGAGGTCATGGCGGCGCAGCATAGTGCGAAATCGCTAGCGCGCTATTGATTTGATGGACGTACCCAAGCATGGCAGGGGTGCGTTTCTAGCAGGGCTTATAGGACCGTGCCAAGATTGCCCTCTTGCATCGGCCGGCCTGCTCCTGTAACACCCGGTGCATCTCTCACGTGGGCCTCGCGGTCCCGCGTCCTCAAGACGCGATGGCCGCTCCGGTGCTGATGGCTGGTATGGATCCAGGCAACGGCTCTCGGCCCACGGCGGATTAACCGGAAAATGGAGTACTGGGCCCATGGCGATGCCCTCTTTCACGATGCGTCAGCTGCTCGAAGCTGGCGTCCACTTCGGACACCATACCCGTCGTTGGAACCCGAAGATGAAGCCGTTCATCTTTGGCACCCGCAATGGCGTGCACATCATGGACCTGCAGCAGAGCGTCCCGATGCTGCACCGCGCGCTGTTGGCCGTCCGCGAAGTCGTCGCCGGCGGTGGCCGGGTGCTGTTCGTCGGCACCAAGCGCCAGGCGCAGGAAATCATTGCCGAGCATGCGAAGCGCTGCGGCATGTATTATGTCAACCATCGCTGGCTGGGCGGCATGCTCACCAACTGGCGCACGGTGTCGAACTCGATCAAGCGCCTGCGCGAGCTGGAAGAGCAACTGGCCGAGGACAACCAGGGCCTGACCAAGAAAGAATTGCTGAACCTGACCCGCGAACAGGAAAAGCTGGAGCGGACGCTGGGCGGCATCAAGGAAATGGCCGGCCTGCCGGACCTAATCTTCATCCTGGATACCAACAAAGAGCATTTGGCGATTGCCGAGGCTCGCGTGCTGAATATCCCGGTGGTGGGCGTGCTGGATAGCAATGCGGATCCGGAAGGCGTGACCTATCCGATTCCGGGCAATGACGATGCCATCCGCGCGATCAGCCTGTATTGCGAACTGATCTCCAGCGCGGTGCTCGATGGCCTTGAGGCCGAGATGGTCGCTTCCGGCATCGACATCGGCGAAGCAGAAGATGCTATGGCTGAAGACCTGGATAGCGGCGCTGACGAAGCC
>JAYPXD010000109.1:8541-11328 GCA_038135395.1 Alphaproteobacteria bacterium
CCGTCGAACTGACGGCGGAAGATGAGGCTGCAGCTGCTGCGGCCGATTCGGCGTCGGGCGGAAACTAAGCGTAGGCCAAACCTCGCTGAAGCGCTGGCTTCGGCGTCCCTTTGACATCGTCGCGGCGCCGCGTTTTCGCGCGGCGCGACACCAACACGCATTCTGCCTCGGTCAAAACCGGGGCAGCTATCGCGCGCTTTTCTTTTGGTAAGGACAAGATCGTTATGGCATTCACAGCAGCAGATGTGAAAGAGCTCCGGACGCAAACCGGTGCTGGCATGATGGATTGCAAGAAGGCTCTGCAGGAGACGGACGGCAATATCGAGGCTGCGGTCGACTGGCTGCGAACCAAGGGCCTCGCTGCCGCCGCCAAGAAAGCCGGACGCGTCGCGGCGGAGGGGCTGGTCGGCATTGCCACTAATGGCAACCGGGCTGCGGTGGTCGAGTTGAATGCTGAAACAGACTTTGTCGCCCGCAACGACCAGTTCCAGAAGCTGGTCTCCGATATCGCCGCCGTCGCTATTGACAAAGCCGAGACGGTCGAGGCGCTTGCCAACGCAGAGCTGAAAGCTGGTAAGTCCGTTGCAGCCTCGATCACCGACGCCATCGCGACCATCGGCGAGAACATGAACCTGCGCCGCAGCGCTCAGCTGTCGGTAAGCGAGGGCGTGATCGCCAGCTACATGCACAACAGCACGGCGCCGAACCTCGGCAAAATCGGTGTCCTGGTCGGCATTCAGTCTTCCGGCAATTCGGAGCGTCTCCTCGAAATCGGCCGTCAGGTTGCAATGCATGTCGCAGCCTCGAACCCGCTGTCGGTCAGCCGTGCCGATGTCGACCCGGCTGCCGTCGAACGCGAACGCCAGGTCTTGATCGAGCAAGCACGTGAATCGGGCCGGCCAGAAAATATCATCGAAAAGATGGTCGAAGGCCGGATGCGCAAGTTCTACGAGGAAAGCGTGCTGCTGGAGCAGGCATTCGTCATCGATCCGGACGTCAGTGTCGGTAAAGCCATCGAAGCGGTCGCGAAAGAGATTGGCGCCCCGATCGTCTGCACAGGCTTCGTCCGCATGGAACTGGGCGAAGGACTTGAGCGCGAAAGCAGCGATTTCGCTGCTGAAGTCGCGGCGACGCTGAAAAAAGACTAATCCATCGCAGATAAGGCCTAGACACCATGGACGGCGAGCAAACCGGCGGTTCAGCAACCGCCGCGGCACCCCAAACCGGAAATCCAACCGGGTACAAGCGCGTACTGCTCAAAGTCTCTGGTGAGGCCCTGATGGGCGACCAGAAATATGGGATCGACCCCGAGACGGTCGCCCGTATGGCGGACGACATCATTGGCGTGCGCGCGCTTGGCATTGAGGTGTGCGTCGTCGTTGGCGGCGGCAATATCTTCCGCGGTATCAAGGCAAAAAACTGGGGACTGGAGCGCACAACCGGCGACCACATGGGGATGTTGGCGACGGTCATCAACGCGCTGGCGCTTCAGGCCGCTTTGGAAAGTCGGGGCCATGCGACCCGGGTGCAGTCAGCAATTCCTATGGCCAGCGTTTGCGAGCCCTATATCCGCAGGCGGGCGCAACGCCATCTGGAGAAAGGGCGCGTGGTCATTTTCGCCGCCGGCACGGGCAATCCCTTCTTCACCACCGACACGGCGGCGGCGCTGCGAGCGTCGGAAATGGGTTGCGATGCGCTGCTGAAGGGCACGCAGGTTGATGGCGTCTATAGCGCCGATCCAAAGAAAGATCCCACCGCCACGCGCTATGACCGGCTGCGGTTTTTGGATGTGTTGGCGGGCGAATTGGGTGTAATGGATACGTCGGCGATCGCCCTTGCCAGAGAAAACAACATACCTATTCTTGTCTTCTCGATCCATACGGCGGGCGCGTTTGTCCAGGCTCTGCGCGGCGAAGGCCGGTTTACCATCGTCACGGAATAAAATTGTTGCGCCGCCATTGGCGAAGCGACGGATGGCTTGAGGAGAAAATTTATGGCGAACGAAGATCTCAATGACATCAAACGACGGATGGATGGCGCATTGGAATCGCTGAAACGAGATTTCGCTGGCCTGCGGACAGGACGCGCATCGGCCGGATTGCTGGAGCCCATCGTCGTTGAAGCCTATGGCGCAACCATGCCGTTGACCCAGGTCGGCACTATCGGCGTGCCCGAGCCGCGGTTGCTTACGGTGCAGGTCTGGGACCGCTCCATGGTGAGCGCTGTCGAACGCGCGATCCGTGATTCCGAACTAGGGCTCAACCCGTCGGCGGACGGCCAGTTGGTCCGGGTCCCGATCCCGGAATTGTCTGAAGACCGCCGTAAAGAACTCACTAAGGTGGCTGGCAAGTATTCAGAGCAGGCAAAAGTTGCTGTGCGGAATGTCCGCCGCGATGGCATGGATGTTCTAAAGCGTAAAGAAAAAGACAGTGAAATCAGCCAAGACGAACAAAAAAAACTATCGGATCAAATCCAAAAGCTGACCGACGAACATATAAAAATGATTGATGAAATGGCGGTGGCCAAAGACAAAGAAATTATGCAGGTGTAGTGGACGGTACGGCAACGATAGATAGTGGTCGGATCACCATGGCAACACCATCGCTTTCAACCGCGCCTGAATCGGCTGCTATACCACGCCATATCGCCATCACGATGGACGGCAATGGCCGATGGGCGGCGTCCCGCAACCTGCCGCGTTCGGCAGGCCATCGCCGTGGCGCTCAGGCGGCGAAGGATGCTGTCGTGGCCGCGTTGGACCTTGGGATCGAGTACCTAACGCTCTAC
>JAYPXD010000110.1:0-3171 GCA_038135395.1 Alphaproteobacteria bacterium
TCAACCGCAATTTCCGCGTCAATACCACCGGCTTGCTGGCAACGGCGCAAACGCTCTGTCCGGCGATGGTGGAGCGCGGCGACGGCGCGTTGATCTGTACGGGCAACACCGGCTCGTTGCGCGGCAAGCCCGATTATATCGGCTGGACGCCGACCAAGGCGGCCCAGCGCATGGTGGCCGAAGCCCTTGCGCGCGATTTGGGGCCGAAGGGCGTGCATGTCGGCTATGTCATCATCGACGCGGTAATCGACATGCCGTTCGCCCGTAAGCGCTGGCCGGATTTCCCCGACGACTTCTATGCCAAGCCGGAAGATCTGGCCGCCGAAATCTACCACCTCGCCCACCAGCCGCGCTCGGCCCGGACATTCCTGCTGGAACTCAGGCCCTTCGGCGAGAAATGGTGAGCATGGCAAGGCCCGACGATCTCGAAGCGCTGGCGGCCCAGGTCCGCCGCGACCTGATCTTGACCCAGCATCCCAATGCCGCCTGGATGCCGCCCAAAGCCGGCCCCGATGGCAACCCCATGCTCGACGTCCTCATTGCTGGTGCGGGGCAAGGCGGGTTGGTTGTAGCGCACCAGCTGAAACGAGACCGTGTCGACAATATTCTGGTAATCGACCGGGCCGCCTATGGCCGCGAGGGCGTGTGGACCACCTATGCCCGCATGCACACGCTGCGCTCGCCCAAGGACTATACAGGCCCCGATTTGGGCATGCCGAGCCTGACCTACATCGCCTGGCATCAGGCAAAATACGGCATGGCGCATTGGCAGGCGCTCGACCTGATCGACAAGGACGACTGGAACGATTACCTGCTGTGGTATCGCAGGGTCCTTGACCTGCCGGTGCAGAACGAAACGACGCTGCTCGGGATCGATCCCGTCAGCCCAGAACCGGACAGCGGCCTCCGCCTGACCCTGGCGACTGTGTCGGGCCGGCAGACAGTCTATGCCCGCAAACTGGTCTTGGCGACAGGCCAGGACGGCACCGGGCGTTGGTGGATGCCGGAGTTCGTCTCCCGCCTGCCGACCCACCTGCGCGCACACGCCGCCGACGCAATCGACTTTGCCGGCCTGAAGGGCAAGCGGGTGGCGGTGCTGGGCGCGGGAGCTTCCGCCGCCGACAATGCGGCCTGCGCACTGGAAGCCGGGGCTGCGGTCGTTACTATGTACGTGCGGCGGCAGAAAATGCAGCGTATCCAGCCCTATCGCTGGCTCACATTCGCGGGCTTTCTCAAGCACGTGCGCGACCTGCCGGATGAATGGCGCTGGCGCTTCATGGCCTATATCCAGGGCCTGCGCGAGAGCATTCCGCAGGGCACCTATGACCGGATGCGCCGCCACCCCAATTTCTCGATCCGCATGGGCTGCCCCTGGCTCGATGCCCATCCGGCGGGCGATGGCGTTCGGATCGAAACACCGGATGGCCCGATCGAAGCCGACTTCATCATCTGCGGCACGGGCATCGCCGTCGACTTTGTCCGCCGGCCCGAATTGGCGCCTTTTGCCGACCAGATTGCGACCTGGTCCGACCGTTATACGCCGCCGGCAGACGAAGCTGATGAACGTCTCGGCCAATTTGCCTACCTGGACCGGTCCGGCGCGTTTTCGGAGAAAGTTCCGGGCGCCGCGCCTTGGCTAGGCAATATTTTCGACTTCACCATCGGCGCAACCATTAGCCTCGGCCCAAGCGGCTGTTCGATCAATGGCATGAAAGCCGCCGTGCCGATGCTGTCTGCGGCCATCACCAGCAGCCTGTTTCAGGCCGATGCAGCTCATCACTGGCAAAGGCTGCTAGACTACGATACGCCTGTTTTCACCCCGGCGAGCGACGATCCGCTCGTGACCGATGGAGGCCTTTAATGACCATCACAATCGATACCGGCGCGCCGACGCTGCTCTGCGAAATCCGCGAGCGGGTGGCGATCATCACGCTGAACCGCCCCGAAGTCCGCAACGCCATGGGCGATGAGATCACGCCCTTCATCCGCGAGCAGATCCGCGAGCGCGGCCGGGACGACCGGGTGGGCGCCATCCTGTTGACCGGCGCCGGCACGGCATTTTGTGCTGGCGGCAATGTCAAGGGCATGGGCGCGAACCGCGCGCAGACGATGACGCCCGCCGAACGCATCGCCGACCTGAAAGTGCGTGAGCGCGGCCTGACCGGCGCCCTGCGCGCGCTGCGCAAGCCGACTATCGCAGCACTGCCGGGGGCCGCCGCCGGCGCAGGGATGGCGTTGGCGTTGGCCTGCGACGTGCGGATTGCGGCGGAGAGCGCCTTTCTGACGACAGGCTACCGCAATGTGGCGCTGCCGGGCGACTATGGCATCGCCTGGATGCTGAGCCGGTTGGTGAATGCCGCCAAAGCCCGCGAATTGATGTTCACCGCCGCCCGCGTGCAAGCCGCCGAGGCCTTGGCGTTGGGACTGGTGAACCGCGTCGTGCCGGATGCGGAATTGCGTCAGGCGGCCTTCGAATGGGCGCGCGAGATGGCGAGCGGCCCGGCCGCTACCCTTGCCGCGATGAAGGACAACTTGGACGACGCCCCCCACATCACGTTCGAGCAAGCCCTCGACCGCGAGGCCGAGCGCCTGATCCCGCTGCAGGCGCACCCGGACCATCGCGAGGCGGTGCAGGCCTTTATCGAAAAGCGCAAGCCGGTGTTCAACAAAGATTAGGCCCGGCCGGCTGATCCCGACAAGGCCGCCGGATCGACGCCCAAGTTCGCCATCGCCCTGGTCCATTTCTGCTCCAGGTCGAAGCTGAACAGGATGTCGTCGTCGGCGTCGGCGATCAACCAGCCGTTGTCCTGTATTTCGCTTTCCAATTGTCCCTGCGCCCAGCCGGCATAGCCCAGCGCCAGCAGCCGCTTGCGCGGACCGCCGCCGCCCGCGATCGAGCGCAGGATATCGACGGTTGCGGTCATGGCGACCGTATCGGTCACCTTGATCGAGCCTTCTTTGAAATAGTCGCGGCTGTGCAGCACAAAGCCGCGTCCTGTCTCCACCGGCCCGCCATTGTGCACCGGCAGGGCGGTGATGGTCGTCTCGGTAATGCCCAACTGCTCCAGCAGGTCATCGAACGAGATATTGTCGGCTACTTTGTTCACCACCAGGCCCATTGCGCCTTCTTGCCCGTGCGCACACAGAAATACCACCGTGCGGTCAAAGCGC
>JAYPXD010000110.1:3181-11278 GCA_038135395.1 Alphaproteobacteria bacterium
GCATTGCGATGAGGAAACGGCCTGCCAGCGACGAGGCTGGTGCGGAATCTTGCTCTGTCATCCCGCAAAATTAAGCGCTCGACCGGATCACCGCAAGGGTGCGCATTGCGCTGCACAATGTCGTGAGCAAAGGGTGACGCACGGCATTCCAAGCCTATTATCTGCTATCTGCTCTCCAAACTCTGCATCTCCCGATGCCATTCGAACTGTAACGGAACCCATCGGTCATGTTCTACCGCCTCGTGGCCGCCTGCGTCCTGCTCATTCTGCCAATCCTGGGCAGTCATAGCGCGATTGCCGCCGCTTCCGATTGGGTGGCCAGCGCCGAGGCGCGGGCGCGTTTGATCAGCGCCAGCGATGCAACCGGCGACCAGGTCAAGCTGCGCTTCGGCTTGGAGATCGCATTGCAGCCCGGCTGGAAGACCTATTGGCGGACGCCGGGCGAAGGCGGGTTTCCGCCGCGCCTGGAATGGGCAGGCTCGAGCAATCTGGCGAAGGCGGAACTGCTCTACCCCGCGCCGAAACGGTTTCAGATCCTGGGGATCGATAGCGTCGGGTACACCGAGCATGTCATCTACCCGTTGACGATCACGCCGGCGCAGGCGGGCGAGGCCGTGACGGCCAACCTGATCCTGGACTATCTGACCTGTAGCGAAATCTGCGTCCCGCAACATGCCAAGCTGACGTTGACCGTTCCGGCAGGTCCTGCTGCGCCCAGCGCCGAAGCCTTTGCCATAGACCGGGCCCGGGGTCAGCTGCCCGGGCCGGCCATTCCCGGGTTCCAAGTCGTTGCCGCGACCGTTGCCGCCGGCGACGGCGACCGCTGGTGGCTGGAGGTTGAGACCGATGCGCCGTTGCAGCAACCGGACCTGTTCGCCGAGGCCGAGGGCGGTGCGTTCGCCTTTGGCGCACCGCAAGTGCTGGGGCCCACCAAACTCCGGCTTCCGGTGCTGTATGCTCAAACCCAGCCGAGCGCCTTGGCCGGCGAAACGCTTACCCTAACTCTTACCGACCGTGCACGGGCGTTGGAGCAGCGCGTGCCGGTCGCGGCGGCGGCCACAAGTTCCGGCGCATCGGTTGCCGGCTGGCTGCTGATCCTCCTGACCGCATTGGCCGGCGGCCTGATCCTGAACCTGATGCCCTGCGTCCTGCCGGTGCTGTCGATCAAGCTGATGGGGCTGATACAACACGGCGGCGGCGACCGAGGCAAGGCGCGGGCCAGCTTTCTGGCCACCGCTGCCGGCATCGTCGTCAGCTTCGCCGGCCTGGCTGGCGGCGCAATCGTCCTGAAACTGGGCGGCACGGCGGTTGGCTGGGGCATGCAGTTTCAGGAGCCGCTGTTCATCGCGTTCATGACCCTGATCTGCGTGCTGTTCGCGGCCAATCTTTGGGGCTGGTTCGAGTTGCCGATGCCCGCCGCCTTCGGTCGCCTGGGCGAAGGGCATGCGGGCGCGTTTGCGACCGGCGTGTTTGCGACCCTGTTGGCGACACCATGTTCCGCTCCGTTCGTCGGCACCGCCGTCGCCTTTGCCTTGGGGCATGGCTGGACCGAGACGCTGGTGATTTTCCTGGCGATGGGCTTTGGCCTGGCGCTGCCCTATTTGGCCGTCGCGCTGTTCCCCGGCGTCGCCACCAGCCTGCCGAGGCCGGGGCGCTGGATGCTGAGGCTGCGGGCGGTGCTGGGATTCGCCCTGGCGGCGACGGCGGCCTGGCTGGTCAGTATTATCCTCGCTCTATCCGGGATGGTCGGCGCGGTCGCGCTGGCGGCGCTGTGCGGCGTGTTGCTGCTCTGGCTCTGGCAGGCCGGCGCCAACTGGCGCTTGCCTGGAGCCGCGGCGCTGATCGCGGCGGGCATCGTCCTGCCGTCGCTGCTGCCGAATCCGAACCCGGCAAGCCGCGCCGACACCGCCGGCGTCTGGCAGCCGTTCGATCAGTCAAAACTGGCCGGGTATGTGGCGGACGGCAAAACCGTGCTGGTCGACGTCACCGCCGACTGGTGCATCACCTGCCAGGCCAACAAGGCGGCGGTGCTGAACCGTGGCGCTGTCGCCGAAAAGCTGGCTTCCGGGAAGGTGCTGGCGCTGAAAGCGGACTGGACCCGTCCAGACCCGGCGATTCAGGCCTACCTGGCCAGTTTTGGCCGCTATGGCATCCCATTCAACGCCGTCTATGGCCCGAAAGCCGCCGGCGGCATCGCGCTGCCGGAGATTCTGACAGAGGGCATGGTTCTCTCGGCGATTGCCGCGGCAGGCGGTTAACGGCGTTACAGGCAGGCCAGCACCTCTGCGTCCGTCGGGAAACGGCCGGTGGCTGACTTGGAGAAGGCTTTGCGGCCATCGACCACAATGTCGAATACCCCGCCGACGCCCTTGGTCAGGACGATGTCGGCGTCAGGCGCCTTGTCCAAAAGCAAGTCCCGCGCACGGCGGGCCCTGGGCTCGTAGTTTCAGGGCGCGCACCAGAAAATTTCGATTCGCATTCGGCAAACCTCCTATGGGCTGGAAACCATGTCTCCAGCCCATATGGGTGCGGATCAGGCGCCTTGCCAGACCGGCTTGCGCTTCTCCATGAACGCGGTGCGGCCTTCCTTGTAGTCGGCGCTGTCGAAGCACATCTTGGCGACGGCGTCGATCTTGCTCATGTCCGGCTGCTTCTTCGACAACTCGCCCAGGATGACCTTGTGGGCGCGGATCGACAGCGGCGCATTGTCGGCCAGCGTTTCGCAATAGGCGCGGGTCTCGTCCTCCAGCCGGTCGGCCGAGAAGACTCGGTTGATCAGGCCGATGGACAACGCCTCCTGCTCGTCAAAGCGGCGCGCGCTGTAGAGGATGTCCTTGGCGCGGGACGGTCCGACCAGATTGTACAGGTTGACGATGTTCTCGCCGGTGTAGGCGATGGACAGGCGGGCTGCCGGAATGCCGAACGTGGAGCCTTCCGCAGCGAAACGCAGGTCGGCGCTCATGGCGATGCCCAGGCCGCCACCCATGCAATAGCCGCGGATCATGGCGATGATCGGCCGGTCAAAATCGCGGATGGCGGACCGGCCGGCGTCGGCGCGCTGGTTATAGAGTTCGGTCATGGCGGCATCGGCGCGCATTTTCTCGAACTGGCTGATATCCGCGCCAGAGACGAACGCCTTGTCGCCGGCGCCGTGCATTACAACCACGCGGATGTCCGGGTCGGCCTTGAAGTTCGCCATGATCTCGCCGGCGGCTTCCCACATTTCCAGCGACATCGCATTGCGGCGCTCGGGATTGTTGAAGGTCATCCAGCCGATATGGCCGTCTTTTTTGCCGATCATCTTGTCGGTGGAGAGTTTCATGGGCGAGGCCTCGTTTGCCAGGGAAATAATCGAACGGTTTTAGGAGCAACGGCGGCTCTGCGCCAGAGGCTCGTTCGGATCAGGCGAACGGCGCCAGGAAGGAGCGAAAGCGTTCGGCGCACGCAGTCCAGGAAAATGTTTCGGCGTATGCGCGGCAGCGCTCGGGCGGCACAACCAGCGCCTGATCGACGGCGCGGCCCAAATTCTGGTCCAGGCAGCCGACTGGAGCGGCGCCGATGACGTCCACCGGCCCCATCACCGGATAGGCAGCAACCGGCACGCCGCTCGCCAGCGCTTCCAGCATGACCAGACCAAAGGTATCGGTGCGGCTGGGGAAAACAAACACGTCGGCGGCCCGATAGGCCGCGGCCAGCTCAGCGCCGAACCTTGCGCCCAGGAAGCGAGCGTCCGGATAGGCCTTTTCCAGATCGGCGCGGGCGGGACCGTCGCCGACTACCAACTTTGTGCCTGGGCGATCCAGTCCCAAGAAATCCGGCAAGCCTTTTTCGACCGCAACGCGCCCGACCGACAGCATGACCGGCCGCGGCAGGTCCTTCGCCCAGTCGGGCTTGGGACCGGGCTGGAAGATGCCGGTATCGACGCCGCGGGTCCATAGCTTCAGGTTGCGGAACCCGCGGGCGCCCAGGTCGTCCAGAACCGCCTGGGTCGGCACCATGACACTGGCCGCCGGCTTGTGGAACCAGCGGACCAGCGCGTAACTCCAGGCAATCGGAATGCGCGCGCGGGCATGAATATACTCGGGGAAGCGGGTGTGGAAGCTGGTGGAAAATGGCCAGCCCCGGCGAAGCGCATAGCGCCGCGCCCAAAAGCCAAGCGGCCCCTCGGTCGCAATATGCAGGGCGGTCGGCCGGAACGCTTCGATGCGGCGCGCCATCGCCCCGGGCGTGCAGACCGCCAGACGGATTTCCGGATAGGTTGGGCAGGGCACGCTGCGGAAATCGGCGGGCGTCAGGGTTTCGACCGTATCGCCCGCAGCGCGCAACTGCTCGACCATGGTCGACAGCGTGCGCACGACGCCATTGACCTGCGGAAACCAGGCATCGGTGACGATCAGCAGGCGCAAGGCATTGGTCTCAGGCGGCAGCGGCAAGGGGCTTGGTGCTTAATTGCTCAACCTCCAAGCCCTCGGCGCGGCGCTGCGCCAGCGGCACGATCCAACGCAGCAATTCCAGTCGCCCATCGTCATGCTCGACCAACGCAGTGCAACTCTCGACCCAGTCGCCGTCGTTGACATACAGCACACCGCGGATTTCGCGCATCTCCGGATGATGAATATGGCCGCAGACAACCCCGTCCGCGCCACGTTTCGACGCATATTCCGCTATCGAGGTTTCGAATTTGCCGATATGCGCGACAGCGTTCTTGACCTTGTATTTCAGGTATGCGGACAGCGACCAATAATTGTAGCCCAACCTCCTGCGGAACCAATTGTACCAGACGTTGATCACCAGCGCGAACCGATAGGCCCAATCGCCAACATAGGCCAGCCAACGCACCGACTGCACCACCGGGTCCAACTCGTCGCCATGCATCACCAGCAGGCGACGGCCATCCGCGGTCTCGTGGATGACATTGCGCTTGATGTCGATGCCACCAAACTGATGATTGATGAATGGCCGGGCGAATTCGTCGTGATTGCCGGGGACGAACACCACCTTTGTCCCTTTGCGCGCCTTCCGCAGCAATTTTTGCACCACGTCGTTGTGGCTCTGCGGCCAGTACCACGAGCTTTTAAGCCGCCATCCATCGATAACGTCGCCGACCAGATACAGCGTGTCGCTTTCGGTATGCCTGATAAAGTCCAGCAGCAGGTCGGCCTGGCAACCTTTGGTGCCCAGGTGTATGTCGGAAATCCAAATGGTGCGGTAGCGGTAGGTATTCTTCATCACTATGGCTGCCCTCAGGGCGCGAGCCAGTAGGCCAGATCGCGGGTCTCAGAAAGGTCTAGACGGGACACCCTGCGTAATCAACTTAGATGACAGTCGTGCTACAGGATCCTGCAGAGGCAACAATGGCCGCACCCACCCTCGTTCTTTTCCGCCGCGACCTGCGGATTTCCGACAATCCGGCGCTTGTCGCCGCAATGCGGCAAGGGCCGACGATTGCGCTCTACGTGCTCGACGATTCGGCGGAAGGTCGGCCTTTGGGCGGTGCTGCGCGTTGGTGGCTGCATCAGGCGCTGCAACGGCTTGCCGTCGATCTTGCCGGCCTCGGCGTGCCGTTGGTCCTGCGCCGGGGCGGGCAGAACACGGGGGTCGCCTCGGTCGCTGCGTCGGCAAAGGCCGCGGCCGTCTATTGGAACCGCCGCTATACGCCCTGGGGCATGGCCGTCGATTCCGCGCTGAAATCCTGGGCCAAAGCCGCCGGATTGGCCGCCCATAGCTTTGCCGGCAGCTATCTGGTGGAGCCTTGGGCGCTGACGACGAAGCAGGGGCAGCCGTTCCGGGTGTTCACGCCGTTCTACAAAGCCTTGATAGCTGCGGGCGATCCGGGCTCGCCATTGTCGCCGCCCGAGCCGCAGCGGCCGCCCGATAGCCCCGTTGCCGGCGACAGGCTGTCAGACTGGGGATTGGCGCCGACGGCGCCGGACTGGGCCGGCGGCCTGCGGGTGGCTTGGCCGGGCAGCGGTAAGGAGCGGCTTGCCGCCTTCCTGGACGACGCCGCCGGCGGCTATGGGCAGGCGCGCGACCGACCGGACCTGCCCGGCACGTCTATGCTCTCGCCCGACCTGGCCTTCGGCGAGCTATCGCCGCGGCAGGTCTGGCAGGCGGCCCGCTATCGTGCCGGCGTCGCGCCGGCGGCCTCGGGTGGGGTTGAGGCGTTTCTCCGGCAACTGGTCTGGCGCGATTTTTGTTCGAGCCTGCTCTACCATTTTCCCGCAATAGCCGACCGCCCGTTTCAGCCGAATTTCGAACATTTCCCCTGGCGCGACGACCCCGAGGCGCTGGTTGCCTGGCAAAAAGGCCAAACCGGCTATCCCTGGATCGACGCCGGAATGCGGCAATTGTGGGAGACCGGCTGGATGCACAACCGGGTGCGGATGGGCGTCGCCTCGTTCCTGACCAAGCACCTGCTGCTGCCCTGGCAGGCGGGCGAGGCCTGGTTCTGGGATACGCTGGTCGATGCCGATCCGGCGCAGAACATCGCCAACTGGCAGTGGGTGGCAGGCTGCGGCGCGGACGCGGCCCCTTATTTCCGCATTTTCAACCCGATCACCCAGGGCGACAAGTTCGACCCGGACCGGGCCTACCTGCGCCGCTGGCAACCATTCGCCCGGGACTATACCCCGGGCAGCGCCGGCATTCCGCCGATCGTCGATCACCGCGAGGCTCGTGAGCGGGCGCTGGCCGCCTATGCTGCGATGCGGAGCGCTTAGAGCAGATCCCGATCCGATTGGATCGGGTGAATCTGCTCTAATCTCATTGTGAGAGCATCTTACCCCGACAAATTGATCGCCTTGGCGATTCAATTTGATCGGGCGATGCTCTAGGACGGCCTGGCCGGCGGGGGCTTTGCCTTAGCGCGCGCCGATCCGGGCGAACGCCGCCTCGGCCTCGGAGGCGATGCGGCGGACGATATCGCCGGCCGGCGGCGAGTCGAAGATCAGGCCGGCGCTTTGGCCTGCCGGCAGTACGCCGTTCTCCACGTCGCCCTGAAGGCGGCCGCGCTCGCTTGCCGGGTGGCCGAATTTCATGCCTTGCAGCGGGAAGGGCAGGATTTCGCTCTCGCGGCCCTCCCAATCCGACGTGTAGTTGTTGCGGATCAGGCGGCAGGTCTTGCCGGAATGGGCGCGGGTGACGACGGTGCCAGCCGTATCCGTCGCGCCGATCTTGTCCTTGTAGTTCTGGTGCGCGCGAGCCTCCGCCGTCGCGATGAAGCGGGTGCCCATCCAGACGCCCTGTGCGCCGAACGCCAGCGCCGCGACCAGGCCGCGCCCGTCGGCGAGGCCGCCGCCGGCCAGCACCGGCACGCTCACCGCATCGACCACCGCCGGGATCAGCGCCGCCGTACCGACCGACCCGACATGGCCGCCGCCGTCGGAGCCGGTGGCGATGACGGCATCGACGCCGTCCTCGACAGCTTTCTGGGCATGGCGGACCGCGCCGACGACGCTCATGACATAGATGCCGCGGTCGTGCGCCGGGCCGATGGCGTCCTTTGGGCTGCCGAGGCCGGAGATCAGCACCGGCACGCGCTCGTCCAGCACCACTTCGATCATCGCCTGCACCTGGTCGGTGTAGCGCGCAACCGCATCGCCCTCTGCCCGGATGGTGGCGAACAGGATATCGACGCCGAAGGGCTTGTCGGTCCGCGCCTTCACGCCGCGAATTTCCTCCCGCAACTCATCGGCGGAGGAGGACGAGCCAGCGCCGACCACGCCCAGACCGCCGGCTTCCGAGACCGCCGCGGCCAACGCCGCCCGCGCCACCCACCCCATGCCGGCCTGGAAGATGGGATATTGAATGCCGAGTTCTTTGCAGATCGGGGTTTGGAGAATGCTCATGGGGCGGTTCCTCGGATTGGCGCGCGATTATTCGGCTGCTGGTTTTGCATCCCAATTATAGAGCGCAGGTTCCTTGGCGAGGAAGCGCCGGATCGCCTCCTTCGAGAAATCGCTGGTGAACAGCAGGGTCTGGCCGTCCGCTTCTGCCTCGGCAATGTCGGACCAGTTGCGCTCGAAGCTGCGGTTGACCAGTTTCTTGGCAAGGCCGTGTGCGGTTTTCGGCCCCTCGGCGAGCCGCGCGGCGTAGGCC
>JAYPXD010000111.1:0-3764 GCA_038135395.1 Alphaproteobacteria bacterium
ATGGAGTCATTTGATCGGGAGAAGTTGCTCGTCATTCATAGAGTTAGAGCAGATTCACCCGATCCTATCGGATCGGGATCTGCTCTAGTCGGCTGGGCGTATGCCGTAGACTGCCTGGAACCGTTCCTGGAATTTCGGCCAGACCTCGGGGTTCAGCAGGCGCGGCGGCTTTTCGCCGTCGCGGATTGCGATCAACTGCTCGGCGGTGATCTTGGCGATGTTGCGCCGGCTTTCGAATGTGACGCCCGCGGTATGGGGGGAGACGATCACATTGTCCATTGCCAGGATCGGATGATCCGCCGGCGGAGGCTCGATATCCCAAACGTCCAGCCCGGCGCCCGCCAGGTGTCCGGAGGCCAGCGCTGCGGTCAAGGCCACCTCGTCATGGATATAACCGCGTGCGGTTGCAACATAGATTGCGCCTTTTTTCATGGCGTCGAACACGCTGGCGTCGACCATGCCGCGGGTTGTCGGGATCAGCGGACAATTCAGCGAGACGAAGTCGCACTGGGCCACCATCTCGTGCAGGCTCTCCACCTTTTCAGCGCCGCGCGCCGCGACGGTCTCGGCCGAAAGCAGCGGATCGTAGGCCAGCACCCGGCAATTGAAGATGCCTTTGCACATTGCCGCCAGGCGCGTGCCGACGTGGCCGATGCCGATAATGCCGACTGTCTTGTCGTTCAACTCGATGCCTTTAAACGCCGTGCGGTCGGTAATATTGCCGCGGCGGGTGGCGCGGTCGGCATTGATGATCTTCTTCGCCACGGTCAGCATCATGGCCAGCGCGTGCTCGGCCACGCCCTCCTTGTTGCCGCCCGCCTGATTGACGACCGCAACGCCGGCGGCGGTCGCGGCGTCCAGGTCGCAGACGTCATAGCCGGCGCCATAGGTCGACAGCAGTAGGATGTTCGGGCAGCGGGCAAACAATTCCGCTCCGCCCCAAAAGCCCTTGGGAAGCTCGTCTTTGGCGGAGCTGATCTGATAGACGTGGGTGCGGGACAACGCTTCGATATTTTCGGACTCCGACGCCTTCAGCGTTCGCCGGTCGATAGCGAAACCGCCGTCCGCCTCCAGCAGGTCCAGGAAAATCGGGTCCATCACATAGTCGAAGTATAGGACGTTCATTGCGTTCATGGGTTGGCTGGGCTCCGGCAGCGGAATAAATCTGTTCGAAATCTAACCTTAGGGGCGCTGTGGCGCTAGGTGCGGCTTGCTCCTGATCGCTGGCTGTCGCATATGTTAAGGAAAGTTTGTTTTAAATGAAGCCCGGTTCGGCCGAGGAGTGCGCAGGTATGATTAAGTCCATCGTCGTCGCCATCGATTCCAGCGATTCCAGCAAATGCGCTCAAGCCTTTGCGATCGGTTTGGCGAAGCAACATCGCGCCGAACTCACCGGGATCGCCGTCCTGGATCGACCATGGGTAACCCGTCCGATGGCGACGCCGATCGGCGGCGGGCATTACAAAGATCATCGCGACGAGAAACTGTTGGCCGACCACCGGCATACGCTGGATGCGCTGGTAACCGCATTTCGCGAAACCTGCGAGCGCGAGGGCGTGCCGGTGCGGGCGATGGAAGTCGAAGGCGTTCCGGCCGAGCAGATCGATCATGAAGCCGACCGACACGACCTGATCGTGATCGGCCGCGATACCAATTTCCACGGCGTCAACGGGCATGATATCGGCGATGTCGTCGAACAGCTGTTGCGGGACAACCCGCGGCCGATCATTGTCGTTCCACCGGAAAAGCCCACCGATGCCAAAGGCGTGGTCGTGGCGTTCGACGGCTCGTTGCAGGCCAGCCGCGCGATGCAGATGTTCCACCTGTTGGGCCTGCGCGGCAACAGACGGGTGAATATTCTCTCGTTCGACAACGACGATGATAAAGCCGAAGCGATTGCCGGCCGCGGTGCTGCATTTTTCGAAAGCCATAATATCGATGTGATGGCGCACGGCCTGCAGGCTGGTGGCGGCACTGCACAGGCCATCTTGACCGCCATCGAGAGTTTGGGCGCCGGCATGCTGGTGATGGGCGCTTTCGGCCCGCACTCGCTGATGCACCAGTTGATGGCGGGATCGATGACCAAGCAATTGATTAGGGCGTGTCCGGTGCCGGTGTTCGTTCACCACTAGATGAAGCTGCACCCTGGCCGAGGCCGGCGCATTTTGTGGACCGCACTTCTGATAGCCGGCGTGCTGTACGCCGGTGTCGTGGCATTTATGTATGTCTATCAGGGCAAGCTGCTGTACCCCGGTTCGGCAGCGGGTGAGAGGCCCGGCGCGGTTGGCCTGACCGATGTGGTCGAGGTGCAAATCCGAACCGATGACGGGTTATCCCTGCTTGCGTGGTGGCTGCCGCCGCCGCAAGGCCGGGCCGCGGTGCTGTATTTTCACGGCAATGCGGGCACGCTGGCGGACCGGACCGACAAATTCCGCCAATTCGCCGCCGGGGGCTATGGCCTGCTGATGCCGGCCTATCGGGGCTATAGCGGCAATGCCGGCGCCCCGGCTCAAGGTCGTTTGGTCGAGGATGCGGCGACGGCGGCCCGGTGGTTGGCAACGGAAGCGCCGGGCGTGCCCGTGGTCTATTTCGGCGAGTCGCTGGGCGGTAGCGTGGCCCTGCACCTGTCCTTGAGGTTCTCGCCGAAAGCCATTGTGACGGAGGGCGCATTCGACAGCGCAGCGCAGTTGGCCCAGGCCCGCTATCCGGTTTTGCCGGCAGCCTTGCTGATCCGCGACAAGTGGGATTCCGCCAAACTAGCTCCGCAGGTCACTGTGCCAGTGCTGGTTCTGCATGGCAGGCATGATCGGGTTGTGCCATTGGCGCACGGTGAACGGCTGTTCGCAGCACTGCCGGAGCCGAAGCGGTTTGTGCTGGTCGAAGCTGGTGGCCACGTCGACCTGTTCGACCATGGCGCGGCTCGGAGCGTGATGGCATGGTTGGCGGCGCAGGGGCTTTGAGTGCGTCCGTCGGACCCGGCCGGGTCCAATCCGGCGCGGCCGGTCAACATGCCTTGCTCCAAACCCGATCAGCGTTAACAATGGCGGTATCCTTCATCCGTCATGCAGTGCGCGCACCGCCGCGCGTTTCCCGCCCATGAACCAGCACGACACGGTTGACGCTCTGTTCGAGCGCTTCGGCCCCAACTATCGCTGGTTTGTCACCGCCGCCGGTTTGTTGGGCGCAACCTCCGCTGTGATGACGTCGACGCTGGTGAATGTTGCGGTGCCGAATGTCATGGGCGCGTTCGGCATCGGTCAGGATCAGGCGCAATGGATGGCGACGGCGTTCCTGGCGACCATGACCGCCAGCCAATTGCTGAATGCCTGGATGATCGCCGCACTGGGACAGCGCTGGGCCTATGTCTCCCTTCTGGGTCTGTTCGGCTTGGGCTCCATCGTGTCTGCGCTGGCGCCGACTATCGAAGTCCTGATCGTCGGCCGCGTCATGCAGGGGTTCGCCGCCGGCGTCATTCAGCCTCTGGTGATGACGACCGTGTTCCAGGTATTTCCGCCGGACCGGCGTGGCATGGCTATGGGCATTTTCGGCACGGGCATCGTCCTTGCGCCGGGGCTGGGTCCTGCACTGGGCGGTCTGGCGATCGACTCGTTCAGTTGGCGGGCGATGTTTCTGTTGCCGTTGCCGCTGGTGACGCTGGCGGTTATCGGTGGATTGTTTTTTATGCCCTCGCCGCCCAGGGCCGAGCGTCTGCCGCGGTTTGATTGGGCCGGCTATGGCCTGCTGTGTTTTGCGCTGTACTGCGC
>JAYPXD010000111.1:3774-7905 GCA_038135395.1 Alphaproteobacteria bacterium
TGACGGCGATGGCGCACGGCCCGCGCTATGGCTGGTCGAGCAATCATGTGACCAGTCTGGGCGCCGGCGCCATCATCTGCGGCGGCCTGTTCATCTGGTGGCAGTTGCGCAGCGCCACCCCGATTCTAGCGGTCGATCTGTTCAAGAACCCGGTCTTCAGCGCTGCGGTGTTCGTCGCTTGCGTGTTCGGCGCGGGAAATTTTGCCTCTGGCTATGTGATTCCGGTCTTCGTACAGCAGGTGCAGGGGTATACGCCGACGCGCGCGGGCATGGTGTTGGCGCCGGCGGCTATCGTGTTGACCCTGATGTTACCGTTTACCGGGCGGCTGTCCGACAAGCTGCCCGGCTATATCATGGTGTTGATCGGGCTTTCGGCGTTTGCATTGGGAACAGCGCTGATGGTGACCAGCGACGTCAACACGGGCTTTTGGACGTTCGCGCTGTTCGCCTCGATCAGCCGCGGCGGTCTGGCCTTCATCCTGCCGTCGCTATCTTCGTCGGCACTGAAAGCGCTTACCCCGGCGCAATTGCCGAAGGGGTCCGGCAACATGAACTTCATCCGGCAATTGGGCGGTGCTAGCGGCACCAACCTGATCGTGGTTTGGCTGCAGGTGCAAACGATCTACTACAGCGACGCCCTGACCGCGACCCAGACGGCGGCGAACAGTACCAGCGGGGCATTGTTGGATTCCGTGCAAGGTTTGTTGGCGCCGAGCGGAGTCGACGATGGCGTTACCCGTAGCCTGGCCTTGGACTATCTGGGCCGTGTCATCCAGGCACAAGCCCAGAGTTTTGCCTTTCAGGATTGCTTCCTGGCGCTGGCCGCGGTGTTCCTGTTTGCACTGCTGCCGGCATGGGGATTGGGGCAGGCGCAGAAGCGCGAATAGGCGCTTGACTTTTCCGGCGAGAGAGAGGCATAACCTGCGTCTCGCGCCGCCTGGCCAATGGGCCTGTGCGCTTGGTGCGGGGCCGTAGCTCAGCTGGGAGAGCGTCGCGTTCGCAATGCGAAGGTCAGGGGTTCGATCCCCCTCGGCTCCACCAACCTTCCCGTGTGATGTCGCCTCGGATTTGAAGTTTCTCCCTCTGGCTCCGCCAATCTTCCTGCCTGCATTCCGCCGTGCAGTGCCGAATTTGCTATCCCGTCTTGCGGTTTTGCGAAACCCAAGTCACTGTCACGGATCCGGAAAAAAGCCTCGGGACGGTGGGCGCCGCTTGGGCGCGGCCGTCTCGAACAGCCGAGGGACATCGACGATGACAGGCGAAACCGAAGAGCAAACGGCTCAAAAAGGCATGTTCGACGCCGGACGGGCGCTGGTGCGACCGCGCCGGGGCGGGCTTGGTACTGTTGCCGCGCCAGCCGAGCAAATCCCGGTTTTTGCATCGACGGACGTGCTGGTCATCGGCGGCGGCCCGGCCGGCACCACGGCGGCCATCGCGGCGGCGCGGACGGGCGCGCAGGTCATGCTGGTCGAGCGGTACAATCATCTGGGCGGACTATCGACCGGCGGGTTGGTTATCTGGATCGACCGCATGTCGGACTGGGACGGCAAGCTGGTCATCCGCGGAATGGCCGAGGAGCTGCTGGACCGCCTGCCGAAGGACGCGATCAAAGGGCCAGCCCCCTCCACCTGGGGCAGCCGCGAGGAGGCGGCCGTGCGCGAATGGGCGCCGCGCGCCTCTGCCCACCATGGCACGGTGACCTGGGCGCCGATGATCGATCCGGAGTGGCTGAAACTTGCGTCGCTCTCGATGATCTCCGAAGCGGGCGTCGATGTGTTGCTACACTCCTGGGCCAGCGGGCCTTTGCTGGAGGACGGCAAGCTGGCTGGCGCTATCATCGAATCGAAACAGGGCCGCCAGGCGATCCGTGCGAAGGCCGTGGTCGATTGTTCGGGCGACGGCGATATGTTTGCGCGCGCCGGCGAAGGCGCGGAAGGCGATGTCGACCAGGATAATATCCATCATTGCGCCAATACGGCGTCGCTGCTGTCCGGGGTGGACGTGAATGCCTGGATGGCATTCCGCACGTCGGACAGCGCCGGCTTCAAAGAGTTCATGCAGGCGGGCCGCGAGGCGGTGAAGCACTTTATCCTGCCGATGGCCGGATGGCGCGACGATGTTGTCGTGTTCATGGGCCCCCGGTTTGCTGGATTCGACGTGTTGAAGATCGACGATCTGACCCAATTGGAGCTTTTGTCCCGCCAGGCCATCGTCGACCTGCTGCGCTTCTACAAGTCCAATGCTCCGGGTTTCGAGAACAGTTGGCTGATGCTGACCGCGCCGCAACTGGGCGCGCGCCACAGCCGCCGGCTGGTCGGCCAGCATCGCATGACCGCGGCTGAGACCCGGTCTGGCGTGGTGCTCGACGACGAGATCGGCGTCAGTCCGAGCCTCAGCCCGAATTTGCCGACGGTTTCGGTGCCCTATGGGGCGCTGCTGCCGCGAAACACCCACAATCTGCTAGTCGCGGGGCGGCACATCTCCACCGATGCCCAAACCCATACATTTATGCGCGAAATTCCGCAGTGCTGGCTGACCGGTCACGCCGCTGGAGTTGCAGCCGCGCTAACGGCGGGCAGCGGTCTTGAGGCTCGTCAGGTGCCGGTTGCGGACATTCGCAAGGAATTGGCAAAGCAAGGCGCCTATCTGCAGACCACCTGACGCCGCACGATCCCCGCCCGCTGGCTTTGGTCGGATTTAGCCCAAAAGGTCAGCGAGCGTGGCCTCGGCGATGCCGAACGAGGTCGATGCGCCGCAGCCGGCGGTGACGATCACCTGACGGACCGATGGCAGCGGCGTATCCCGCAAGAGCCAACCCTCGGCACTGCTGGCATAGGTGCCGATCCATCGTTCGGAAACCTGTGCGCCGGGCAGGCGCGCAACCGCGGCGAGTTCTTCCAGGATCAGGTCATCGACCCATTGCGGCTGGAACGGGTCGGGAGTGGAACTGTAGTGGTGGCTGTCGCCGACGACCAAGCTGCCATCGGCGGATTGCACCGCAATCAGATGCACGCCGTTCTGGCGCAGCGCCGGCTGCTCGTGGTCGAGCAACGCTTTCAGATCGGCGGCCTCCGGCAGGTCCGCATAGCCGAGATAGCGGGCCAATCCCAGGTCGGACATCAACGCCGTCGCCAGCCGGACCGGTCGGGCCGGCTTGACGCGCAGCATGTGCAGTTTGCAGCGGGTCAGGTTGCGAGCCGCCAGGTTGTCGCTCAACGGACCATGGTAGTTGTCGCCCGGGCACAGAATGACTGCGCCGGCGTCGATCGTGCCGCGGTCGGTGCGGATTGTTGGCGGCGCGATGTCGAGAACCTGCTCGTTCCAGCGAAAGTCAACGCCGCGGGCTTCGGCCAGCCAGCGCGCCAGTTGCGGGATTGCCGTCTTGCTCTCCACCCTGACTTCGTGCGGCGAGTACAGTGCAGCGGTGACGCTGTCGGCGAGGCAGGGTACAAATTCGCGGGCCTCGTTCAACGACAAGCGGCGGCAATCCTCACCCATGTCGGTCGCAAGGAATGCATCGATCACGGTTTCGGCGGCCTGGCGGCGGGCGGCGACGACCAGGCCGCGTTGAAGAACCGGGATTTTGGCCGCATTGGCGACTTCCAGCCAGACGTCGCGGGCTCTGCGGGCACATTGCCAGCATTCGCCCGCTTCCTGTCCGGAAACCGTAATAAAGCCGAAATTGCGAATCGATGCGCCGTTGGCTTGCGCATCCCGGTCGATCACCACGACCCGCAAGCCGCGATCTCTAGCGGCCTTGGCATGGGCGAGGCCCAAAATGCCGGCTCCGACTATTGCTATGTCGTAGGTCAAGATTGGCTCTCGATTGCGTTTGATGGATGAAATGATCCCATGCCAGGTCTTAGAATTATCCGACGGGTCAATGCCAGCATTTCTCTCGGTGTCTCCAAATTTTCAAATTTCTGTAACTTTTCCGCAGCATACGCCGAAGTCATTGACAGTGGCGCTTGCGCAGATGCTCAGTGGCAAGGGGGCCGGTCATACTATCATCGGCTGCCGGATGACTTCTGGTGGGATGGCGAAGCGTTCAAAATTCGGTGACGATGCGCCGGAATGATCGCAACCGTGACTTTGTGAGCGGCCACGCCCCCTGTTGTCTGGCGGCCGTGG
>JAYPXD010000111.1:7915-9254 GCA_038135395.1 Alphaproteobacteria bacterium
TGGCGCTATAGTGCCGGCGACCAATACGACAGGTGATGTATGGCACGCGGATTTCGAGAACGGAGGAGACGCGAAGCGGCGCGGCGTCGGCTCGCCGTGCTCAAGTGGATGTTGCTGGTCGGTGGCCTTGCCGGGCTCGGCTGGATTGCCTATGCGGCGGGCTCTGAACTGGCGCGGCATGATGTGCGGAAACTCGAAGAGCGGATTGTCGCTCTGGAGGGCGAGCTCTCAGCGCGGGTTGGCGAGGTCACGACCTTGCAAAGCGAGCGCAATGATGCGCAGGAACGGCTGACCACTCTGCAATCGCGGTACGATAGCGATGTGCCCACCGGCAAGCCGCGCGAAATTTTCGAACTGATGCGCAAGCAGTTGGATGCCGGCGTTTCGGAAGACCGCTTGCGCTTTTTAATCGGGACCGCTGGCGAGGCGGTCCGCTGCGACGGTAATCCGGACCAAAAGCGCTTTATCGTTCAGACCGGCCTGACTCGCGGGAAGAATGATTGGGTTGCGTATGCGGGCCAGACCATCGTCATTCGCGCGAAAGGGATACCGGTCAAAACCGAGGATGGATTGGCGCAGGCCTGGTTCGATGAGACAGAGCCAGTGACGGTGACGTTTACCAAGATCGACGGCGGCGAAAGCCAGGCAGCTGGCGTACTGCCCCTGCATCATTCGGTTATCAGGGGCGGCAGCGAGTATCGCTTTGTCCTGACCAAATCGACGTCGCGCGGGTTCATACAGGTCACAGCAGAACGGTGCCGGCTGCCAAGCGGGCGCTGACGCCTATCTGCGGTTCGGCTTGTCGGCGCAATCGATGCACAAGCTGGCATGCGGCACGGCGGCCAAGCGGGCCGGGGCGATTGTTTTGCCACAGCTGGCGCATTCGCCGTAACTTCCATCGTCGATGCGGGAGATGGCTACGCGGATGGCTGCGATCTCGGCTAGCGCCGCCTGCTCCAGGTCGGTCAACACCTCTGCGCCCTCCAATTGGGTGGCCTGCTCTGCGAACGATGCGCTGATCGGCGCCCGCAATTCCTCCTCCACATTCTCAACCCGCGCGGCGAGTTCGGTCATGCGGCGTTCCAATTCGGCGCGCACAGCGGCGGTATTTGTCATAGCAGGGATCCTCGGATAACAGTTTGGCTGATCATGGCAGCCTCAAAGCGGAGTTGCTTTGACCAGGATCAAGTGGGCCTCAGCCGTGGCCATCATCCGCCGAGGATTACCAGCGCAAGGCTGAGAACCGCGCCAGCAATGGGAACCCCTATCGGCACATGGAACCGCAATGGCTTTGGTTGAATGGAGCTGCGTTCCCGCCATTTCAACGCGATAAGCGCCA
>JAYPXD010000111.1:9264-11217 GCA_038135395.1 Alphaproteobacteria bacterium
CGAAAGGACGATCTGCGATGTTGCGCCGGCCAGCCGTTCGATGGGAAACGAGGTGGCCAAAATTCCAACTGCAATTGCCACCGCAATCGTCGCGATGACCGGCGTTCCGGTCCGTTCGCTAACCTGCCCAAGGAACCGGCCGATAGCACCCGGGATTGTTCCCTGATCGGACATGCCATAGAGCACGCGGGATGCCATGATCATTTGAATGATGATGCCATTCACCGTTGCGATGGTGGCGATCAGGGCAATGATGCTGGGCGGCAGGGTGGTGACTGCGCCAAACACCAGTCCCAGTGGCGCCGGAGATTGCGCCAGAGCGTCGAGCGGGACATTCAGCACGGCTATGGTTGCGACCAGGAAGTACAGCAGGGTGGCCAGTCCCAGGGTGATGAAAATCGCGCGTGGCATGGTGAGTTCCGTGTCACGCACTTCCTCGGCGACGTTCACCATGTCCTCGAAGCCGATGAATGCGAAAAACGCCAACAAGGTTGCGCCAATGGCGCCGCTCCAGAGGTCGGCGTCGAAAGACGCGGGGATTACCTCCGGCACGCGCGCCAGCAGGTCCGGCGCGCCGGCGATGCCACCGACGATCACTGCTACGAGGCCGCCGACCTCAATCAGCGTCATTATGCCGGCAAAGACCACCGACTCCAAAATGCCGACGCAGGCGATACCGGCAACGGACACCACCACAATAAAGGTCAGAATGCGGCGGTCGATGGCCAGGATGGGGTCCAGGAATGCACCGATATAGCCGGCGCTGCCAAGACTGATTGTTGCAGCCGAGACTATGCCGCCCAGCATGACCGCTGCTCCGACCAGCAGCGCTAAGGTGTTCGAGCGGAAGCCGGCGCGGACATACGCCGATTCGCCCGCGCTGACCGGGAAGCGAACCACAAGTTCGCAAAACGTTGCGGCAGAGAAGGCCATGACGAATGCCGCCAGCACAAACGCCATCGGGGCGTGCACGCCCGCCCGGCCGGCCGTGGCGCCGATCAGCACGTAAATGCCTGCGCCGATGGTGACGCCCAGGCCGTAAAGCACGACCAACACCAACGACAGACGCCGCCGCAACTTTGGCGCAGATGCCGGATTGATTGCCGTCATAGGACAGTCCTCCACCGCTTGACCTATACCGGACGACAGCACAGGTCCGCGATGCGGACATTGTTCCAGATCAATCTCCGACGCGACGCTTGATGGCTAGACCGGCAGGGCCACGCCGTCATGGCCGGGGTCTGCCCCGCCCGCCATATGGCCGTGCCCGTCGACAGTGATGCCATGCACCGCCGCAATGTGGAAGGTCAGGGCCGAGCGGATCACCTCATAGCCGGCATCGCGCAGCGGCTCGACCGTGTAATCGGGGATGCGGTTGGTGATGTCGATGGCGTTCGAGGTCGAGGAAAAGCGCGGCACGCTTACGGCCCGGTCAATGGGCATTTTGTGGTCGATCACGTTCAGCAGCGCCTGTAACACGCCCATAGCGATCTGGGTGCCGCCCGGCGCGCGGAACTCAACGAGCTCCAGATAGACCTCGAACACGATGGTCGCGCACAGGCTGGAACAGAGCGAGTAGACGGGCGCGACAGATCCGGCGCGGCCCGGGCGCGGGTCGAAGACGCTCATGCAGCCGTTGTACATGAAGCCCAGCCCATCGGTGATCACGCCGGACGGCATGCCCAGCGAGTGGGTCATGGTCACGCAATTCCCATCCTTGTCCACGACGGCGACGTGCGTGGTTTGCGGCGATTCGGCGGTGACGCGTTCGACATGGGCTCGCTCGCCGGCCTTGATGCGCTGGGCGCATTCCGCGGCATAGACCTTGCCGGTCAGCCGGTCCAACGGCACGTTGACAAAGGCCGGGTCGCCGACATGGGCTTCTTTGTCGGCGGTGGCGATCTTCATCGCCTCGCAAACGATGCGGATATACTCGCTTGAGTTATGGCCAAT
>JAYPXD010000112.1:0-11196 GCA_038135395.1 Alphaproteobacteria bacterium
CACCTTTGGCGCTCGCAAGAAGATCAGCCAGCCGAATGCCGCGCGGTGGTATTTCAATGCGCCCCGGGCTGCGGACGTTACCCAGGACAGTGGCTGATCTGGCTTCCGTCGACGTGATCGCAACGGCGATTTCGGGTTCTACGGCCTGTCCTCGGTAGCGGGCCAGCAGCTCGCTGCGGAGTTCAGCAGTCGTCAGACCCCGCGCCGCAATGGTGTCTGCATAAGGAACGCTGATGTTGCCGGAGTTCGAAACGCGCACGCTGAGAACGGTCTCGCGATTGCCTGCGGAGGCGAACAAACCGTCCTCCGCGACCTCCCAAATACGGATCTCTAGTTGGTCCCCAACTCCGACGACTTCATCTGACCCGCGAAACCCTTGAGTTCGAAACGATACCGGATAGCTGGCATGTGCCTCTGACACAACTGGCAAGGTGGCAGCGGTGACTTTGACGACATGAAATGGCAGCGCGTCTTCATCGACGGCAGCACCTTCAGCCGCTACGCCTGTAATGGCACTCTCATCCGGGCCGAACGCTGGCATGGATGAACAGCTGGCAACCAGAGACGACAGCGCGACCCAATACGCCACCCCCTTGTAAGAACGAGCCTTATTCATCCACATGCCCCTTCTAGAGCACGAGGCACGCGTTGCAGTTGCTTCAGCTTGCCTACGATTCCAACGATTGCGATCTGCCGACCGCGCGACACGTAGAAGTCGCCTGGGATGAGGCTCTGCAACTTGAGCTTTGCAATAATCTCATCGTCCAATAAACGCTATCTCGCGTGCCTGATCTTGAAAATCGCAGAAATGTCCGCTTCGGTTTCGCCCAGGGTCACGATTGCATCATGACGGAATATAGCGTCGCCGAGGACCAGAACTGGGACGCCATGGTGAAGAGCAGAAAAGGCGGACGTCGAGTTGATGACAACCATGCCGCTCGACTGCTTTGTCAATTCTCCCATGCGACCCGAATGCAAGATTCTTATTCGATTACTTGCAACGCCAATTTCGGCCGCTCGACGAAGGATGAGGCGCTTAATTCCAGAACTTCCACGCTCCAGAGGGTGTAACTTGAATATGACCAAGGGAGCGTGCGGATTGGCTCGGAGCGCCATCAGGCTTGCTTCAATCAGCCGTGACGTGGACCAGCCACGCGCGGCAGAAAGAATTTGGCTGTCGTTTGAAACCTGCAGTGGGATGAGCAGATAATCGCGCCGACGGCTCAACGCTTGTCTATTCGGGAACTCTATGATCCGTGCAGCGGACCTGCGGAGTAAGTGCATGGCCCAACTCTGGGCCAAGGACAGGATCCTTTCTCGCTTTCTATGAAAGAGATGCGTATCGGAGGGCTTTGACGCCAAATCTCGTACCAAATAGTAGACTGCTGCCCAAAAACTCATGGTGGTAAAGGACGAAGGTTGCGCGCCCGCAGCGGGGGCCGCATCTGCTCGGCCACCCGGCGTCAGCAGCTTGGGGCGCCAGTTCACCATTGGTGAATGCTGATTATTGCCGCCCAGTTCGCAACTTACATAGCCTGATCGCAAGTAACCCTCTTCCAGACTGAGCAAATCAATCCGGTGAAGCTCCGCAAGACGGCGCGCGACCTTGTGCGCTGGTCGGTTCGAGCCGAACAGGACGACGGCATCTGGTGCATTCTGCGCCAACTCAGAGCGCAGCCATGTTTCCCAATCGGACAGAGTTCCGGTAAAATATACGCAGTTTCGTTGAGGCGCGAAGAATTTGTCGCCGGCATTGAATACAATGCGGCGCGTCACAAAACCGGCAACCGAGAGGGCTTCCTGCAACTCAGCGAAGAACAGCCCTACGGGCCCCTGCAAAAGAAGAATACTCTTCTTTGGCTTTGAATGAACGAATGCAAGGCTGCTCTGTGGCTTCACTGGCTCAACAAGCCCGCTAATGCGCCCGCGACTAAATGACGATACGGCGTTCACTATCTTTCACTCAATCACCACAACGGGTCAAAGCAAGCATCTGCCGTAAGTTTGCATTTGGCAGACGCTGCGAGCAGGCAACCGTTCGCCAGTATATATGTGGGGGGGAGCATTCGTGTAAACCACCGAATTTGCCTCGTTCTCATACCACGCATTGGTAGCATAGCTGTTTTTTCAACTCAAGACTTTTAATGTCATAAGGCTATGCGCTATTTAAATCAAAATTTAAATTTATTCGCTTATCACACTGCATAAAATAGAGGATTGCATTTCGTATCCTTTGGGTATGTGCGATAATAGAAAGCCAATCGATTCATTAATAAATGCAGTAAATCTGAGGTTCGTAAGTGCTGTTATGCGGCGCCCGGTTTCGGGGGCTACGCCATTTAAAGGCTCATTCTTTGAATCGAAATGCGAGCAAAGCGGTTCATCGGCAGAGCCTCAATGGAAGCTCGCCTGAAAGGACGTAGCGGTTAGTGAGACATGCGCGTTCAGCGGCGGGTGCAGCTCGAACGCCTTCGGTTAGCGCGCAAAATTCCAGAGCCGGAACAGGGACCATTCCGAACTCCTCTCCTCGGCCACGGCCAGTTCGTTGCGGCTGATGTGGAAAGGGGTACGTTCCCAGCCATTCGTCGTTTTCACCTCGATCAGGCGCGGACGGCCATCCGTCGCGAAGCTGGCGATATCGTAGCCGGCACCATCGCCATCCTCCTCCGAAACCCACCGGACCTTGCGAGCAAGATCATCGCGACCTGCTGATTTGAGGGCTGCTCGTTCATGCGCCAGCACGCGTTCCTCACCGGCGCGGCCGAGGGCGCGGTTTCGCTCGTCTCTCGCCGCAACATCGAATTTGCGGGCGATGTGCAGCATCTGCTCCAGTTCCTGTGGCGGCGGCTGGTTCGACAACGTGGGCGGCGGCCCGATCCAGATCGGCCGCGCCTCCGCAAGGCCAGTAGGCGCTCGAATACCTGAATGGTGACCGAGCCAGGCCGGGTTCAGCGCCAGCCAGCGCGCCACGGCATCCACCAACGTCATCTGGAAATTGAAGGCAGGCTTGTAGCCCGGGATCCAGTCTTCACCCAGCCCCTTCAACACGGCACTGATGTTCTGGTGTTTGAACTCGACCGATCCTTCGGAGCGATCGTTCAACAGCGGCAGAAGCCCGCGCCGGTGCTCGGCCTTGTTGTACGAGCGACCAGAGACGTCATCGGCCAGCATCGCGAAGTAATCCGCGACGATCAGGTCGTTCTCTTGATCTGACCAAGCCCCGTTTGACATTGCGCCAGGCTAGGGGCGGAAACTGCGTTTGTCACCAAAGGCTTCGCGCAACCCTACTAATTAATGCGCAACAGAACGCCGCCTTCGGGTGTCTCTGTTCGCACCGAGAGCAGACGAACCGGGGTCAACTGCGGCGTAGTTGGATTTCATCAAATCGCTGAAAAGACGTCACTTTTTGAATCCGTCTCGATTTCCATGAAGGGCGGATGGAAAGAGACGCGGGGCGTTCAGAGACCGATTTCGGCGGAAATACCAGTCTCCGAAAGTCGGATTGCTCCGCTAAACCCCTTTGAAACAAAAAGAAAAAAGGTCCCGTCAGGTACGTTATCTCGGGTTTGCAATGTGCAATTGGCGGATGGGGTGGGATTTGAACCCACGGTACGCTTGCACGCACGCCGGTTTTCAAGACCGGTGCAATCAACCACTCTGCCACCCATCCGGATGTCAAGGTCTCGGAGTTCCTATCGCTTTCACCAGACGTTCGTCAATGCCGTGTTTGCTGAATTGAAGTTACTAGATATATTATGGGAAATTATGATGAGCAGTACTCAACGGTATCAGATGGCAGAGCGATCAATCTTAAAAAACAACCGGAAAAAGTTATCCGAAGTCGCATCCCGCAAAACACTCGCCGAAATCCCCTGAACACCAGCCAGACAATCTGCGGTAAAGGCGGTAAAGGCCGGTTCATTCGATTTTCCCCGTTTCGGCACGGGCGCAAGATACGGAGCGTCCGTTTCGACCAACAGGCGATCCAATGGCAGTTGCTTTGCGGTGTTCCGAATGTCTTCGGAATTGCGAAAGGTCAAAATCCCGGAAAACGACACGTATAGCCCCAAATCGACGGCGCGCTTAGCCAGTGCATTCGTCGAACTAAAGCAATGCAACAGTCCCGAGACTGGCCCGGCGCCGAAAGCATTTTCCAGGATTTCCGCGGTATCGGCATCGGCGTTTCGGGTGTGAACAATAAACGGCAATCCGGTAAGTCGTGCCGCCTCTATATGATTGATAAAGCTGGCGCGTTGCAGATCGCGTGGACTTTTGTCGTAGTGGTAATCAAGCCCCGTTTCACCGATCCCGACCACTTTCGGATGGTCGGCCCACCGCGCGATGTCTTCGACGCTAAGCACACCATGCGCCTCAACATTGTGCGGATGAATGCCAATGGCCGCAAACACCTGCGGATACCGTTCGGCGATCGCGATGACTTTGGGAACTGCCGCAACACTGGTGCAGATCGTCAACATACACCCGACGCCTGCATTGCCCGCCCGTGCGATCACGGCATCCAGGTCATCGTAGAGTTGTGGGAAATCCAAATGGCAGTGGCTATCGACAAGCATCGGACGCTACGCCGCCTCCTCAACATAACGCGGAAACACGCCCTGCGGCTTCGGCAGGCTGGTTCCAGCAGCCAGAGAGCCCGCCTTCCCCACAAAAGCAAAGGACCGCGCCTCACCCGATACTGACAATTGATCCAGTATTTTATCCGATGATTCTGGCATATAAGGTAAAGTCGCCAGCGCCAAGTGGCGAATGGTTTCCGCCAGGATATAAAGCACGGTGTGCATCCGGTCCGGATCGGTCTTGCGCAACGCCCAGGGCGCCTGATGATCCACATAGGCGTTGGCGGCGCGGATCACCACCCAAATGGCCTCCAAGGCTTCGTGAAACGCCTGTCGATCCATCAATGGCCGCATCACCGTAACAAGGTTTTCGGCGGCGCCCAATAATGCGCGATCATCATCGGTCATCGGCCCCGGCTGCGGCACGGCGGCACCGCAATTCTTGCTGATCATGCTAAGACTGCGTTGCACAAGATTGCCGTAATCATTTGCTAACTCGTGATTCATTCGGCTGACCATCGATGCATGAGCAAAGTCGCCATCATTGCCGAACGGCACTTCGCGCAGCAGGAAGAACCGCACGGGGTCCAGTCCATATTGGTCAATCAAGTCGTAGGGCTTGATCACATTGCCCAGGCTTTTTGATATTTTCTGGCCTTCGTTGGTCCACCACCCATGGGCAAATACCCGGGTCGGCGGCGCGATCCCTGCGGCCATGAGGAACGCCGGCCAATACACGGTGTGAAAGCGCAGGATATCTTTACCCACCATATGAAGAGTACAGGGCCAATATGTTGTAAAGTCGCCTGACGTTTCATCTGGAAATCCAACAGCTGTAGCATAGTTAGTCAAGGCGTCCAACCACACATACATGATATGGTCGGGGTCGTTCGGCACCGGTACGCCCCATTTGAATGAGGTGCGGCTCACCGATAGGTCCTGTAGTCCGCCCTTTACAAAGCTCAGCACTTCGTTGCGGCGGCTGGCGGGGCCGATGCAGTCCGGATTCACCTCATAGTATTGCAGCAGCCGATCTGCCCAGGCGGACAGTCGGAAGAAATAGCTCGGCTCTTCTACCCACTCAACAGGAGCACCGGTTGGAGCCAGCTTTGTACCGTTAGGTCCGTCAGTTAGCTCCCCTACCGTATAAAATGCTTCATCCCTTACGGCGTACCAGCCAGCATAGGCTCCCAGGTAAATATCCCCTGTTTCGACCAGTTTGGACCACAGCGCCTGACAGGCTTTGGTGTGACGGTCCTCGGTCGTGCGAATGAAGTCGTCATTCGAAAAATTCATCCGCACGGCCAGATCCCGAAAATTCTGGCTGACCCGGTCGGTAAAGGTTTGCGGGTCGACGCCCGCAGCCTCGGCAGCCTTTTCCACTTTCTGCCCGTGTTCGTCAGTCCCGGTCAGAAAGTGCACGCGATAGCCATCCATACGCTTGAACCGGGCCAACACATCGCAGGCCAGGGTAGTGTAGGCATGGCCGATGTGCGGATCATCGTTCACATAATAGATCGGCGTGGTGATGTAGTATGGCTGTGCCATAGCACCCTCGCGTGCACGGGTTGGAACAAGTCTTCGATATAGGCCAGCGACGCAGCCGGCGAAAGGCCGCTAAGCGCCCTGCCCCAGCGTCTCATGGAAGCGCATCGGCGCCCCGACAGGAGTTCCCAGGACTTCGCCATCGCGCATCACTTCATGGCCACGGATGATGGTTGCCATCGGCCAACCCTTGCAATGGTGTCCCGTATACGGCGACCACCCTGCCCGGCTCGCCAGCCAATTTTGCTCAATCACGCGCTCCGCCATCAGATCAACTAAGGTGAAGTCAGCGTCATAACCGATTGCTATGCGGCCTTTATTTGCGATTCCAAACACGCGGTTCGGGCCATGGGCCATCAGGTCCACCAGCCGTTGAAGGGTTAACCGTCCCTCCGCAACGTGCGTCAGCATCAGGGGCAACGTCGTCTGCACGCCCGGCATGCCCGAAGGGCTGCCCGGATAGGTTCTGGCCTTTTCTTCGATCGTGTGCGGAGCATGGTCGGAGCCAAGAATATCAACGGTTCCATCGGCGACCGCCTGCCAGATTCTGGCCTGATGCGCTGCATCACGCACCGGAGGATTCATCTGCGCATGGGTGCCGAGGCGCTCGTAGCAATCCGGCGCGGCCAAGGTCAGGTGATTGGGCGTCACTTCGACCGTAGCGATATCCTTGTGGTCGACCAGATAGTCCATCTCATCGCCGGTAGAGATATGAAGAACATGAATGCGGCGCCCACTTTGTCTCGCCAGTTCAACCAATTGCCGCGTTGCATTAAGAGCAGTTGTCGGATCGCGCCATTCCGGATGCGCACGGGGATCGGCTGCGTCCTTGGCCATTTGGTGGCGCTGGCGCAGGCGCGCCTCATCCTCCGCATGCACGGCGACCCGGCGGCTGCCATTGCGCAACACTTCGGCAATGGCGCCAGGTTCCTCAACCAGAAGGGACCCCGTCGACGAGCCCATAAACAACTTGACACCACAAGCCCCTGGCAACCGCTCTAGCGCCGGCAGTTCGGCCAAATTGTCGGGCGTCGCTCCGATATAAAAGGCATGTTCGCACCACATTCGGCCCTTGGCACGGGTCAGTTTGTCGGCCAACGCCGCTGCAGTGCTGGTTGAAGGGTTGGTGTTCGGCATCTCGAAGACGCCGGTAATGCCTCCCAGCACCGCCGCCCTCGAGCCGGAAGCCAGGTCTTCCTTATGTTCGCCACCGGGCTCGCGGAAATGGACCTGGGTATCGATCATACCAGGCAGGACAGTAAGGCCTGTGGCATCGATCTCGCGAACGCCCTGCCCCTTGGGAATATTTCCCAGGGCCGCAATCCGCCCACCACGCACGCCAATATCACACGCCTGAAGCCCAGCCGGCAGCACAGCCTGGCCACCTCTGATGACAAGATCAAACACTGAATTACTCCGTTCAGATTGCGCAGTTACGTGTGGCCCGCTAGCAATGTTACCGGTCAATGCGCAAATGTAGGCCCCATTTATGCACAGAAGCAAGGCAACCGCCAGCCAACCCCGATGCAGGCCGAGACGTTCGCTCGAACATCGCCCCCCGCCGTCAGAGACGGTGCGACGGCGCCACCTCAGTAGACTTTCGACGCAGCTCCCGCTTGCACGGTCTTACCACTGCCGAATTTGTCGTGCAGGCGTTTAGCGACCAACGGCGAGACGAAATCATCAATCTTGCCGCCCAATGCGCCGATTTCTTTCACAAACCGCGACGAGATAAATTGATGGCGGTCGGATGCCATCAAGAAAATAGTTTCAATTCCTGGGTCTAGCGATTTGTTTAAGCTCGCCATTTGAATTTCATACTCGAAGTCCGTTACCGCGCGCAATCCACGCACCAGCACCGTCACGCCCAGCTTGCGCGCGCTGTGTACCAAAAGACCTTCCACCACAACCACCGAGATATTGGCGGCAAGCCCGCGGTCAGACATGGCATCGATTTCGTCGCGGACCATCGCCACCCGTTCTTCCACAGAGAACAACGGTCCCTTGCCGGCGTTGCCGGCGACGCCGACATAGAGCTTGTCCACTACGGCGGCAGCCCGTTTGATGATGTCTGTATGACCTTTCGTTGCCGGATCAAAGGTTCCGGGGTAAAGCGCGATGTGCCCGTCCACGGTGGGTACTCTCTATTGTTGCGAAATGTTCGGTATAGATGGCGAATGCCACCGGTTCGCCTAATCCTCTGCGATCCGCGAGACAGATACAACCCTTTCGCCTTCGCCCAGGGAGAACAAACGCACTCCCCGGGTAGAACGCCGGGCGATGCGGATATCCTGGACAGGCACGCGGATCAACTGACCGCCGTCGGTCACCAGCACCAACCCGTCGGAATCGCTGACCGGGAATGCGGCGCAAACGCCGGCCCCCGGCATCAAGTCCATCAGATCGATCCCTTTGCCGCCGCGCTTGGTGACGCGATAGTCATAGGCGCTGGTCCGCTTGCCATAACCGTCGTCGGCTACGGACAGGATCAGCTCCTCCGCCGCGCTTAGCTGTGCAAATTGGTCTTCGCTCAGCGGCTGGTCGTCCCCCAGATCGCCGCCTTCGTCGCGCCGCCGCGCTGCAGCCATGCGCAGGAACGAGTCGCGGGTGTCGGTATCGATCTCAGCGCCATGCAGGATGGTGAGCGATATCACGCGATCGCCATCGCCCAAGGCAATGCCGCGAATCCCATTGGAGGAACGGCCGGCAAAGACACGCACGTCGGTGACCGGGAAGCGGATCGCTTTGCCCTGCTGCGTCGCCAGCAGAAAGTGGTCTGTCGCCAGGGCCAGGGCGACGCCGATCAGGCTATCGCCCTCGTCCAGCTTCATCGCGATCTTGCCGTTCGACATGACGTTGGTGAAGTCCGACAGCTTGTTGCGGCGGACATTGCCGCTGGCGGTGGCAAAGACGATGTCCATCTCGGCCACGCCCTCGGCGTCTTCTTCGGGCAACGGCAGAACGGTGGAGATCGTCTCGCCCTGATTGAGCGGCAGCAGGTTGACCATCGCCTTGCCGCGCGCCTGCGGCGTTCCGATCGGCAGGCGATAGGTCTTGAGCTTGTAGACCATACCAGCCGACGAGAAAAACAGCACCGGCGCATGGGTATTGGCGACGAAGACGTCGGCGACAAAATCCTCATCGCGGGTCGACATGCCCGCCCTGCCCTTGCCGCCGCGCCGTTGTTCACGGTAGCTGGCCAGGGGAACGCGCTTGATATAGCCCTGCTGGCTGACCGTGATGACCATGTCCTCGCGCTGGATCAGGTCTTCGTCGTCCTGGTCGGCCTCGGCATCCAAGATCTCCGTCCGGCGTTCGTTGCCGAACTTATCGCGGATTTCCTGAAGCTCAGCGCGCATGATGCCCAGAACGCGGTCGCGGTTGCCGAGAATATCCAAATAGTCCTCGATATGGGAAACGGTCTCGCGCAGATCGGAGTCGATCTTATCGCGCTCCAGCCCGGTCAGCCGATGCAAACGCAGGTCGAGGATCGACTGGGCCTGGGCCTGGCTCAGCTGGTAATTGCCATCGGCCCGGGCTGCGGCGCTGTCGTCGACCAGCGCAATCAGCGGCGCCACGTCGCCGGCGGGCCAGAGCCGCTCCATCAACCGTTGCCGCGCGGTCGCGGGATCGGGGGCCTCGCGGATCAGACGGATCACGTCGTCGAGGTTGGCGACAGCAACCGCCAGCGCCAACAGGGTATTGGCCCGTTCCCGTGCACGGGCCAGTTCATACGCGGTACGCCGGGTGATCACCTGTTCCCGGAACCGGCAAAACGCCTGCAGAACGCCCTTGACCGGCAACAACTCAGGCTTGCCGCCATTCAGGGCCAGCATATTGTAAGAAAACGAGCTTTGCACCGGGGTGAAGCGAAATAGCTGGTTCAGCACCACGTCGGTGACAGCATCGCGCTTCAGTTCAATGACGACGCGAATGCCATGGCGGTCGCTTTCGTCGCGCAGGTCCGAAATGCCGTCGATCAGCTTCAGGTTTACCACCTCGGCAATGCGCTCGACCATTTTGGCTTTGTTGGTCTGATACGGCACATCGGTGAGGATGATGGCTTCCCGGTTATTCGGCCTTGCCTCTATCACATGCCGGCAGCGCATAATGACCGAGCCACGGCCGGTAGCAAAAGCCTGACGAATTCCACCACGCCCCATAACGACCGCCCCGGTCGGGAAGTCCGGACCCGGCATGACCTCCAACAGCTCGTCGAGACCGATTTCCGGATCGTCCATATAGGCGAGCGTGGCGTTTACCACTTCGGATAGATTGTGCGGTGGAATGTTGGTGGCCATACCAACGGCGATGCCGCCTGCCCCGTTGACCAGCAGGTTCGGGAAACGCGCTGGCAGAACAGTCGGTTCTTTCTCCGACTCATCGTAGTTCGGCTGGAAATCGACCGTGTCTTTGTCGATGTCCGACAGCAACGGCTCCGCCGCGTTGGCCAACCGGGCCTCGGTATAGCGCATCGCTGCCGGCGGATCGTTGTCCAGCGAACCGAAATTTCCCTGTCCGGAAATCAAAGGCAACCGCATGCTGAAAGGTTGGGCCATGCGGACCAACGCGTCATAGATGGCGGTGTCGCCGTGCGGGTGGAACTGACCCATGACGTCGCCGACGATTCTGGCGGACTTGCGATAGGGCCGCGACCAATCATAGCCACCGACCCGCATGGCATACAAAATTCGACGATGCACCGGCTTCAGGCCGTCACGTACATCCGGAATTGCTCGCGCTACGATCACGCTCATGGCGTAATCCAGGTACGAGCGCTGCATTTCGTCTTCGATCGAGACAGGCGCTATATCGCTCGCCCGCCCTCTGGGTTCTTCGACCAACTGTACTGTCCTTATGCCCTAACCGCGGGTCTCTCCATTTTGGGGTTGGTCCAGCTTCACGAACACAAGGTGTTGCGGATGGCCCAGGTTTTTGCTGCCACACAATTTAGCAGCCGGTACTCCACTTGACCAGAATAAACAGTTAGGATTCCCTACCTGAGTAACGCTGCCTCACATTGATCAGCCCCCACGAAGTGGTCCACTTTCATTGTTAGTGCATTGATGGTGTC
>JAYPXD010000113.1:0-1226 GCA_038135395.1 Alphaproteobacteria bacterium
GCTCCAAATCGCGGACTCTTGAAGAGTACCATCCGATAAACCCGCGGACATGTTCCATTATTTTATCGTCAAGCTGAGCGAACTCAACTCGTTGGTTCACGTCGCTGAAACTGTCGCCCCAACCTCGAACCTTTCGGTCCAGACTGACTAATGTATGGACAAACCGCGGCTCTGCCCTGCGTGCGGTCTTTAGAGAAGTCTGAATAGACTTTTTAGCCGAAGCAATTTCAGCAACTATCTCCGAGATCAGCCGTTGTTTCACATCTCGTGAGAGGCCTATTTTGGTGTTCCGAAAACGGTAAGACAGAAAATCAAATCCATCCCCAACGTTGCCGCGAGACGCTTTTTTCCCGGCGGAAATGGGACAATGTGCTTGCAAACCGAGATGGCCGAGGATCTGCTCTGCCTTCAACCACGCGCCATCGACTGCGTCCTGCGATTTCCCTAGAATCACGAAGTCATCAATGTAGCGAACCGTTGTAAGTCCTGGGCCATTCAATCGCTTATCAAACTCGCGGAGCACGTAGTTCGCACAAAACGCAGACAGGCTTGATCCCTGCGGCACGCCGGTTTCGCCATCTGGGAATAGCCAACGCCATTCAGCAACTATCGGATCAGCCGCATTCTCAAGTTCAACGGCTAGACCCGATTCGACTAGATCAGCGAACTCATCATCATTATTTTGTTGCCGAATTGATGTAATTAATTTGTTGGTTGGTACTCTAGTAAAAAATTCTTTTATGTCAGATCGGATGAAGAAATTCGCCCCATCATTAATTGCATTTGTTATTAATCGCACCGCATCACTTGCTCCCTTTCCCGGTATTCCACCAACCGAGGTGGGAGTGTGCAAAGCAGTCGGAATATCTCCCAACCGCCGGATCGAACTGGGGCGCTGATCTTGGAGCGTTTCCAGAATAGCACGCTGCACAATTCGGTTTGTAACTGGCGATACAACAATTGGCCTAGGGTTCTTTCCTTTGCGCTTCTGGAGTACGGCGCGCTGGAGGGCAAATCGAAATTCTTTCCGACGCAGTTCCTCGTGTAACGCTCGAAGAACACCAGACGGATTTTGGTCAATCCTCCGAGCATCCTCGGCAGTTTGCTTATTTTGGGAATGGAGCGCACGGGCCCGTATGGATATCCAAGATTTCCAAAGCGTCCCCATGCTGCGCACATGCCGACAAAGCGGCGATGATGCTTGGCGTGTGCGGTCGGAGTCTGTC
>JAYPXD010000113.1:1236-1654 GCA_038135395.1 Alphaproteobacteria bacterium
CTTCACGCTCGGCGTCCTACGGAGCACGTCACCCATCCGAGACGGGCTTCCGTGGCGATCCGCACGAAACCGGTATACCCGGCTCGCTGCCAAGTCTCGGAGATACCTTGGTCCGAGGACCGAGGGCCGAAGCTAAGCCAGACCTATATGAAGTAGGTCGGCCTCTCACCAATAGAAGAATCAGTGGTGAATTCACGGCAAAAAATTTCGATCAGCATGTTCCCCACTCGAAATCTCCGGCCGCCGACGCTATCTTGGCGACCCTCTGTACCAACCAACTCCGCCTTGTCGATAAGCCAACCTTCATCGCGCCATTTTACAGAATACCGAGGACCCACCCCCAATGCCCCAACCCAACCGCCGCACCCCCCCCCCCGTTCAACCCCACCACCGCAACGCGATGGTGTCCGGGCGTCAG
>JAYPXD010000113.1:1664-3328 GCA_038135395.1 Alphaproteobacteria bacterium
CCCTTGTCCCAACCCACTAAAATAGCACCCCAGGGAATTCTCGCCCATGCCCCAACCCTACCGCCTCACCGCCCCCCGCGTTCAACCCCTCCACCTCTCGGAGATGGCGTCCGGGATTCAGGAATTGCTCCAGCGCCCCGGCGGATTTGAACATGGCAAGGTGCTGAACGTCTTTGCGTCGCTTGCGCCGCGCCGCGGATAGACCCCTGGCCGCGCCCTCTCCCCGAAACTTTCCCCTCGCCTTTTCCCTGAACTCGCCGTAAGGAGCGCTCGCCGGCGGGTGACCGACGACGGCTTCGTCAACAGGGTATGCGGGAGCCAGCGGGATGGCGGTGCAATCTTCCGGCCACGCCGCAGCCAGCGGCGGCGATGAGGCCGACAGGCCGGGCCTCGCCATCGGCTTGTTCCTGCTGGCCATGATAGTCTTTACCGGCATGGACGGGCTGGCCAAGCACACCACCAAGGGCGGGCTCGCGCCGGAGGTGGTCACCATGCTGCGCTATGGGCTGGTGGTCGGCCTGCTGGCGCCGGTCGTCGCCTGGCGCTGGCGCGAGCGGCCGCTGGCGACCAGCCAGCCGCTGCTACACATTCTGCGCGGCCTGCTGCTGATCGGCTCCGCCACCCTGTTCGTCTACGCCGTCCGCACCCTGCCGCTGGAGACAGCCACCGCCATCGGCTTCGTTTCGCCGATGTTCGTCACCATCTTCTCCATCGTGTTCCTGGCCGAGACCGTCGGCCTGCGCCGCTGGGCGGCGATCGTTGCCGGCTTTGTCGGCGTGCTGGCGATCCTGCGGCCCGGCACGGAGGCATTCTCGCCCGCCATGCTGTTGCCGCTGGCTTCGTCCTGCTGCTGGGCCGGCGGCCTGATCATCACCCGCAAGATGCGCGGGCGCGAGCGCTCGTTCACCGTGCTGGCCTGGACCACCGGCGTCGGCCTGGTCGTCGTCACGCCGTTCGGCCTGGCGGACTGGCAGGCGCCGACCGCGTGGCAATGGGCGGCGCTGGGCGGCATCGCCTGCTGCCATATCGCCGGCCAGATGCTGACGATCCGGGCGTTCATGCTGGCCTCCGCCTCGCTGCTGGCGCCGTTCTCCTATACCACGATCATCTGGGCGTCCCTGATCGGCTATTTCGCCTTCGGCTCGCTGCCCGACCTGCCGACCGGCATCGGCGCGGGCGTGCTGGCCGCCGCCGGCCTCTATGTCTGGCACCGCGAGCGCGCGCGGCAGACCGTGCCGACGACGCCCGGCGCGTCGATTTCCGCCGTCGAGCCCAAGCTGGACGAAAAGCCGGCATGAGCGTGCCGCCGCCCTTCCCGCCGGTGCCGGACAATGTCGGCCGCGCCATCCTGATCGTCTGCATCGCCGGCTTTACCTTCTCGATCATGTTCGCGATGGTGAAGCTACTGGACGGGCGCTATTCGCCGTTTCAGATCCTGCTGCTGCGCTATGGCATCGGCTTCGGCCTGAGCCTGCCCTGGCTGATCCGCATCGGCCGGCCGGCGGTGCGCACCCGCCGGCCCGCGGCGCATATCGTGCGCGCCGGCTATGGCCTGCTGTCCACGGTCAGCCTGTTCTATGCGGTCAACCACCTGCCGCTCGGCACCGTGACGGCGCTCAGCTATTCCATGCCGCTGTTCGTGACGGCGCTGTCGTGGCCGATGC
>JAYPXD010000113.1:3413-4775 GCA_038135395.1 Alphaproteobacteria bacterium
GGGCGAGCCGGTCGGGTGGCGGCGGACCACCGCGACGGCGATCGGCTTCGCCGGCGTCCTGATCATCGTCAACCCCGGCAGCGACATGAATTTCTACGCGGTCGCTGCCGCCGCCAGCGCGCTGTTCTATGCGCTGGGCGCGATCTCGATCCGCCGCTTGTCCCGGTCCGAGACGACGGCGTGCATCTATGTCTTCTACAATGTCGCCAATATCGTCGTCTGCGGCGCGCTGATGCCCTGGCTGTGGGTGGAGCCGACCGGGCAGGACTGGCTGATCTTCCTCGGCATCGGCCTGCTGGGCGCCGGCGCGCAACTGGGCTTCCTGACCGCCTATCGCGGCGCAGCGGCCTCGATCATCGCGCCGTTCGACTATCTGCAAATCCCGTTCCTGCTGCTGATCGGCTATGTCGTCTGGGACGAGACGCCGAGGACGCAGTCGTTCGCCGGCGGCAGCATCATCATCGCGTCAGGCCTCTATATCTGGTTCCGCGAGCGGCGGATTGCGGCAGCGGCCCAAAAAGCCTGACGGCGCGGCGCAATCCGGTGCGGCGCCCTCTCGATATTGCCGGCGGTTGCCGCTAGGCTGCAGGCAGACGGGAGCGCACACTCCCCATTTTCCGCAAGAACCGGCAAGACACACTCTCTGGAAGAAACCCCGCCATGCCTCAAGCCTATCGCCTCTCCACGCCGCGGGTGCCGCCGCTCGCCCTCGCCGACATGAAAACGGACATTCAGGAAATGCTGCAACGGCCCGGAGGATTCGAGCACGGCCAGGTCCTGAACGTCTTTGCGACGCTGGCGCACCATCCGGCGTTGCTGAAACGCTGGAGCCCGCTGGCAAACCACCTGCTGTTCAAGTCCACGCTGCCGGCGCGCGAGCGGGAGCTGGTCATCATGCGGGCCGGTTGGATGGCGGGCTGCGCCTATGAGTGGGGCCAGCACGTGCCCATCGCCGAAAAAGACTGCCGCTTCACAGAGGTCGAGTTCCGCGCCATCGCCGTGGGTTCGGAGGATCCGCTCTGGAACCGGGGCGAAAGTGCCCTGCTGGCGATGGCAGAGCAACTTTATACCCAGCAGTTCATCGCGGACGATGTCTGGAATACCCTGGTCGACCGCTACGATGTCCGCCAGATCTTGGATGCCGTATTCACCGCCTGCAACTACACCACCCTCGCCTGGGCGCTGAACGTCATGGGCGTGCAGCTCGACCAGGGCTGGGATTTGCCGGACCCGACCCTGCCGCCGAATACCGCCGCACCATCCGCGACGCTGCCCAGCATGGCGATCAAACGCGCCAAGGCGCGCCTGGAGCCGCTGCCGATCCAGGCTCTGGAGCCGAAGGCGCTGGAGCTTTACAACAAA
>JAYPXD010000113.1:4785-8459 GCA_038135395.1 Alphaproteobacteria bacterium
CACCTGGACAAGATCAACGTCATCCAGACCATGATGCACCACCCGGACCTGCTGCGCCGCTGGATGCCGTTTTTCAGCCACTGCCTGCACAAGTGCGAACTGGGACTGCGCGAGCGCGAGATCGTGATGCTGCGCATCGGGCGGCTCTGCGGTTCCGGCTACGAATGGGCGCAACACCGGCCGATCGCCAAAGAGCGCGGCCTGACTGATGCGGAGATTGCGGCCGTCGCAGCTGGCGCGCTCGGCGGGACGGAGGGATTGCTGGTTGAGGCCGTCACCCAATTGCATCGGACCAGCATGATCGACGACAACCTGTGGGGCCGGTTGAACACGGCCTATTCCCTGCAACAGATCCTCGACCTGATCTTCATCTGCGGCCAGTACCGCATGGTGAGCTGCGCGCTCAACACGCTGGCGGTACAGCTAGACGACTACCTGACCCCCTACAATGAAGCGGCCTGACCAATCATGCACTCCGTAACCACAAGGCCCCAGCCATGACCAACCGCCTTGCCGGCAAAACCGCCCTCGTCACCGCCGCCGCCCAGGGTATCGGCCGCGCCTGCGCCGAAGCCTTCGCTGCGGAGGGGGCCCAGGTGCTGGCCACCGATCTCAATGAAGCCAAGCTGGCGGAGCTTGCCGGCACGCCCGGCATCACCACCCGCCGCCTCGACGTGCTGGACCCGGCAGCGATCCAGGCGCTGGCGGCAGAGATCGCAGCACCCGCGATCCTGCTGAACTGCGCCGGATTCGTGCACCACGGCTCGATTCTGGAGGCAACGGACGAGCAGTGGGAGTTCGGCTTCGACCTGAACGTCCGCTCCCAGTTCCGGATGATCAAGGCCTTTTTGCCCGGCATGATCGCCGCCGGCGGCGGCTCCATCATCAACATGGCGAGCGTGTCGGGCTCGATTTCCGGCGTGCCGGTGCGCCTTGTCTATGGCGCGACCAAGGCGGCAGTCATCGGCCTTACCAAGTCGGTGGCGCGGGACTTCATCGGCCAGGGCATCCGCTGCAACGCGATAGCGCCTGGAACGGTGCAGTCGCCCAGCCTCAACGACCGCATCAACGCCTTCGCCGACCCGGTCCAGGCCCGCAAGGACTTCATCGCACGGCAGCCATTGGGCAGGCTGGGAGAGGCGCGGGAGATTGCAGCGCTGGCCACCTACCTAGCCAGCGACGAGAGCGCCTACACGACCGGCTCCATCATGGTGTCGGACGGCGGGCTGACGCTTTAGGGCGGCTCAATCCGATAACGGCCAGGCAACTGTGCTGCTAAATTTTCGGATCGGATGCCCGTCGCCACATGGCCGGCATCCCGCTTGCCATGTGGCTTTCCCGGAGACATTCCATTGTCCGAATTGTAATTTGCAGTGCAGCGGCAGCCGCCTTAATCGGCCTTGCCGCAATCGCCACCGTCAGCGCCCATGCCGCCCCCGCCACCCAGGACAGCCTTGTCGCCCGCGGCAAGTATCTGGCGACGACGGAGCTTTGCAACGACTACCACACGCCCGGCTACTTCCTAGGCAAGCCCGATCAGGAGTGGTATCTCGGCGGCTCTGACGTCGGGTTCGAATTGCCGGGACTAGGCGTGTTCGTCGGCCGCAACATTACGCCGGACGATGAGACCGGCATCGGCAAATGGTCGGAGGACGAAATCGTCACCGCGATGCAAACCGGCGTCCGCCCCGATGGCCGCGTCCTCGCGCCGATCATGCCGTGGCATGCATTCGCCGAACTGACTAAAGAGGACGTCACTGCGCTCGCCCGCTTCCTGAAATCGCTGAAGCCGGTGAAGAATCAGGTTCCAGGTCCCTTCGGCCCCGGCGAGACCGTGCCCGTCTTCATGTTCCGCATCCTGCCGCCTGGGGCGGTTGCGGCCGACGCTCCGAAATAGAGTGACGCTGCTCCGTCGACATAGCGGGCCAGCAGGAGTAATAGCATCCGATGGGCGGCCCCGCGCCCGACACCATTTTATTTGGGAACAGACGGATGCGATCAGACCTGCAACAGCCCCGCGAAGACCTTGCCGCCGCACTGCGTTACGCTGCGAAGCTGGGGCTGAACGAGGGTATCTGCAATCACTTCTCATTGGCAGTCTCAGACGACGGCAACGAATTCCTGGTCAATCCGCAGGGCTATCACTGGTCGGAACTGCGGGCGTCCGACATCGTACTCTGCCATCGCGACGGGCGCGTGCTGGACGGCGAGGGCACGGTTGAGGCCACGGCCTACTACATCCATGCGCCGATCCATGCGAAGCGGCCCGAGGCCAAGGCGGTGCTGCACACGCACATGCCCTACGCCACGTCGCTGACAATTGTCGAGGACGGCAGGCTGGAGATGGTGGAACAAGGCGCGCTGCGCTTTCACAACCGCATCGCCTATGACGATAGCTATGGCGGCCTGGCGCTGGATCACCAGGAAGGCGAACGCATTGCCGACGCCATGGCCGACAAGCCCATCGCCTTCCTCGGCCATCATGGCATCGTGGTGACGGCGCCCTCTATCGCAAAGGCCTTCGACGACCTTTACTACCTGGAGCGCGCCGCCCAGGTGCAGACGCTGGCCAAATTGCATGGCAAGCCGCTGCGCGCCATCCCGCAACAAATCGTCGAACAGACGGCGCGGCAGATCAACGAGGAAAGCGACCTGACCCAGGTCCAGGCCCATTTCGATGCCATCAAGCGCATGCTCGATCGCGACGACCCGCGCTGGCGGGAATAACTCGTCGCGATGACCAGCGATAGCGCTGACCTCGCCGCCATTCGCGAGCGGCTGGAGGCTGTGAAGGCCAAGCGCGGCTATCTGCTGCCGCATCACGGCCTGCTTTCCGTCGCCGCGCCGGAGGTGCTGGCGGGTTATGACGCCGCCTACACCGCTATCACCTTGTCCGAGAGGCGGCTGCCAGAGGTGGACAAGGAGTTCATCTGGCTGGTAGTGCTCGTCGCGACCGAGGAGGCCGTCGCCACCCACCACATCAAGAAGTATTTCGATGCCGGCGGCACGACTGCAGGCTTCGACCTGGCGGTGCAACTGGCCGGCTATGCGCGCTCCGCCCCCTGTTTCCGCTTTGTCGAGACCGACTGGGCCAAGCACGTGCCGCACTACTCGCCGGAAGCTGCCTACCGCCAGGGCTTCGACCGGCTGCTGGTGGACGCGCCCGTCAGCCGCCAGATTGCCGAGATTGCCATGGCTGCCGCACACCAATGCCGCCGCAACTGGCGCGAACTGGAATGGCACCTGACCGGCTGCTACCGCGAGGGCATGGACGAGTTCTAAATGGCGGAGGGCCTCAGCTACGCCATGTTCCCCGGCTCTATCCCGAACTTCGTCGAGGCCTGCGGCGTCTGGCTGAACCTGATCCGCTCCGGCAAGGTCACCCCCAGCCCCGCCTTCAAGCTTTGGGCGGAGACCGAGGGCCAGGGCGGGTTTGACGAGGTGAGTTGAGTCCCCCGACGACCTGCAATCTGTCCGGGGGCTCTATGAGGGCGGGCTGATTCCCGGAAGCTGCGGCGCGGCTATCCGGGACCGCCTGATCTCGCGAACTCCGTCAGCGGCGATGTTCGCATGCCCTAAGCGATCCCGGATCGTCGCTTTGCGCCGTCCGGGACACGCGACGCGCAAGCGCGTCGCGAATTCCGCCGCTCCAACAGCCCCCGCCCGATCACGTG
>JAYPXD010000113.1:8469-11127 GCA_038135395.1 Alphaproteobacteria bacterium
CCGCGGCGCCCTCGAAAATGTTGAGGATGCGGGCGTCGCAGAGAACGCGCGAAATTTCATACTCCTCCGCATAGCCGTTACCGCCGTGCACCTGCACCGCGTTGTCGGCGTTGGCCCAGGCGACGCGGGCGGCCAGCAGCTTGGCCATGCCGGCCTCGATATCGCAGCGGCGGTCCTGGTCCTTCTCGCGCGCGGCGAAGTAGGAGAGCTGGCGGGCCATCATGGTCTCGACCGCCATCATCGCAATCTTGCCGTGGACTCGCGGGAAGGCGTAGATCGACTTGCCGAACTGCTGGCGCTCCGTCGCGTAGGATAGAGACAGTTCCATCGCCCGCTGTGCCACGCCGACCGAGCGGGCGGCGGTCTGGATGCGGGCGCTCTCGAAGGTGGCCATGAGCTGCTTGAACCCCTGCCCTTCCTCGCCGCCAAGCAAGTTTTCCTCGGCGATTTCGAAGCCGTCGAAGCCGATTTCGTATTCCTTCATGCCGCGATAGCCCAGCACCTTGATCTCGCCGCCGGACATGCCGTCTGCCGGGAACGGGTTCTCGTCCGAGCCGCGGGGCTTGGGGGCGACGAACATGGAGAGGCCACGATAACCGGGCTGGTCCGGGTTGGTGCGCGCCAGCAGGGTCATCAGGTCAGTGCGCGCCGCGTGGGTGATCCAGGTCTTGTTGCCATGCACCTTATAGACCCCGCCCTCCTTCACCGCGCGGGTACGGAGCGAGCCAAGGTCGGAGCCGGTGCCGGGTTCCGTAAACACCGCCGTCGGCAGAATTTCGCCGGACGCGATCTTGGGCAGCAGGTCCTCTTTCTGCTTTTCCGTGCCGCCGAGGCGGATCAGTTCGCTGGCGATCTCGCTGCGTGTGCCGAGCGAGCCGACGCCGATATAGCCGCGGGAGAGTTCCTCCGTCACCACGCACATGGCGACCTTGCCCATGCCGAAGCCGCCATTCTCCTCTGGAATGGTCAGGCCGAAGACGCCCATCTCCGCCATCTGGTTGACGACGGGCATCGGGATGAGTTCGTCGGCGCGGTGCCATTCGTGCGCCGGGCCGATGATCTGCTCGTCGACGAAGCGGTGGAACTGGTCGCTGATCATCACCAGCGCCTCGTCTTCCAGCCCCGGATCGCCGAAAGAGCCGCCAGCTAGCGCATTTTCCAGCAGCGCGCCAATACGCGCCCGCACGGACGCGGTACAGCCGCCCGCCATCAGCGCCTTCGCACCTGCCGAAGCGGTCAGAGCGCCGGCGTCCAGCCCCATATCTCCGGGCCGCACAATTTCGCCCTGGGAGAGCATCAGGCCACCTGCCATCTGGTTCAGGTATTCTCCAAACCCGGCTTGCAACAACAGCGCTTCCAACTCGCCGAGCCCCTTGCCGGCATCCAATCGCTCGGCCCAATGCAGGGTCTCCCGCAGCGCTGCCGTGTAGGTGGTCAGCCATGCAAGGCCATGCGCTGCCAATTGTTCCCGCTCCAGAACAGCGGCCGAGACCTTGCCATCGACCGACACCATTGCCGCCACACTGCGCCTGGCCTGCTCGCAAAAAGACTCGGCGGCGGCCAGCGCGTCGGCGGCAGCGGTCAGGAGGTTCGGCAGAACCGAAGATTCGGCTGGGACGGTCATTGCGGGTCTCTCCAATTGGCAGCAATATCAATCAGACAAGCTCTACACTGTGAGAGCATCCGTGAAAAACGGACAAATCGTCGGCTGCGACGGGTTCCAACTGCCGCCCGATCATTGCGGGCAATGCAAAACTGCCGCGCTTTCTCGTGGAATCAAGCCACTTGCCCGAATGAGAGTGATCGGATACATCATGCCGCTCGTTCACGTTTCGCTGATGGGAAACGGTTGGAGTCGAAACGCGACCCGACCGAGTGACCCGGGGCCAAGTGTTTCGATCTCCGGCCCCAGCCGATTGCTGGACGGAACTCGTCGTTTTAACCATGTAGATTGGGCCAGCGTACACGGTCATCCGCCCGGGAGGCGAGAAGATCGCGCCGGCTCGGAGACGCTCTGAACCTTCGATTTAAGGCCGGGGCACCAACCAGGAGGATGAAGATGATGCGGTTGCCCGCTGCGCAAGGCTTATACGATCCGCGCAACGAGCACGATTCGTGCGGTGTCGGCTTTGTTGCCGACATTAAAGGCCGAAAACAGCATCAACATGTCAGCGACGGCCTGCAGATCCTTCTCAACCTGGATCACCGCGGTGCCGTCGGCGCAGACCCGTTGACCGGTGACGGCGCGGGCATACTGACACAAATCCCCGACAAATTTTTCCGCGCTGTCTGTGACTTTCAACTGCCGCCCGCCGGCGACTATGGCGTTGCGATGCTGTTCCTTCCCAAGGATGCATCGGCCCGTGCTGCGATGGAACGGCTTTGGGAAGCGTCGGTCGTAGCAGAAGGCATGGCGGCGATCGGCTGGCGCGACGTACCGGTCAATTCCGCCATCTTGGGCAAGGCCGTTGCGGCGGCAGAACCCTGCCACCGTCAGTTCTTTATCGCCAACACGGCGGGATGGGCGCAGGACAAGTTCGAACGAAAGCTCTACGTCGCCCGCAAGAACGTGATTACCTCGGTCAATGCCGAGAATTTGTCCGGGGCCGAGGATTACTATCCGGTTTCCTGCTCGTCTCTGACCGTTGTCTATAAGGG
>JAYPXD010000114.1:0-6995 GCA_038135395.1 Alphaproteobacteria bacterium
CCCGACCGGCTCGGCCGGGGGGACCCGCCACCAACATAGCTGGCGCCCTTGCAATGGGACGGGGTTGAACCCCAACGCGGCCGGGCTTTTTGGGGCCCGGCCGCACTTATCCGATTTAGCTGTTCGCTACGCCTACTTGATGCCGTAGGTGTTGAGGTCCAGCTTGGAGAAAATTTGATCCATGATCAGGGCAGTCAGCTTGTCCTGGTCGTTTTGGATCGGTGTCACCAGCGGCTCGTATTTCTTATAGAGCTCTTTGTACTTGGCGATCACCTCGCCGGCGTCCTTCAGGCCCTTCGCTTCCCAGTTCTTGACCGTTTCAACGGCGTCTTTCTCTACGAACTCATCGACGGCCTTCGCCATGGCGGCATCCGGCTGCAGGAACTTGATGCCCTTTTCCTTGCCAAGGGCGACGCCATCCTGCTCACCCTTGTCATAGGCAAGCCGATTGGCCACAGAGCCGGCCGCGATGCCATGCAGCACAATTTTGCGCTGGTCGGGCGTCAGTGACTTCCAGGATTCGATGTTGAACGAGAAATAGTTCTGTGCGCGGAATGAGCCAAGCGGCACCTCCGACACCGTATCGGACACATCGGCAAGCCCGTGGGTTTTCAGGCCGCCGCGGGCGTACATGGCGGCGTCAAGAATGCCACGGGACAAGCCCTCGTAAATTTCCGAACTGGGAATATTGACGGCAACTGCGCCAACATGCGCCGCAAAGCGTGCCCAGAGCGGGCCGCCAGCGCGCAGCTTCTTGCCTTTGATGGTTTCCAGCGTATTCATTGCGCCCTTGCCGACCAGCACGTATTGCGGCGTGCTGAACCCGACGAAAATCAGCTGGTTCTGCTTGCGGGCATCCATCTGGCAGCCCTTGCAGTGCATGGTGAACAACTCGGTCTGCGCCACGGCAGCCACGGTGTCGTTCGGGCCGAACATGGCCAGATCGCCCAGCATCAGGCCGTAGTTGTAGTAGGACGGTGAGTAGCTCATGGTGACGGTGCCGAAGTCGGCGACGCCGTCGCGCACGCCGTCGGAAATGGCCTTTGCCGGCAGCAGCGATTCGCCGGCGAAGATGCGGACATTGATGCCGCCCTTGCTCTCGCGCTCCACCACTTCCTTGAAAACCTCATAGCCGACGCCGAGGGGATGCGTTGGGGCCAGGTAGTGCGCGCCCTTCAACTCAGTCGCGGCTGCGGCAGGATTGACCGCGCCGGCTAGAGCCGCCACGGCGAGCGCCAGGGACAATGCGAATGCTTTTTTCATCGAGATACCTCCGTTGATAACATCCGGCCTATAGCCGCGAGGCCGGTTGCGCGGTAACGAAGAAGGCAGGCTTCCGACTATTGCAGGAAGCTGGGTAACCAAAGGGTGATGCCCGGGAAGGCGATCATCAGGCCGACGACAATGATGTCGGAGACCAGGAACCACATGATTCCCTTGAAGATCGTTTCCGTTCGCATGAGATCGCCGACGATCCCCTTGATCACGAACACATTCAGACCGACCGGCGGCGTAATCAGGCCGATTTCCAGCAGCTTGGTCATCAGCACGCCGTACCAGATCAGGTCGTTTCCCAGCTTGCCGACCACCGGCAGGAAGATCGGCAGGGTCAGGAGCATGATGCCGATGGGATCAAGAAAGCAGCCGAGCACAAACAAAACACCCATGGTGCCGATGATCATGGTAATCGGCCCAATCTCGTTCTCCACCACGAAGGTCGAGATGAAATCGGTAAAGCCACCAAGCGCCAGGAACCGCGTCAGCAGGTTGGCGCCGATGGCAATGACGAAGATCGCCGCCGTGCTGGTCAGCGTCTCCATACAGGCATGCCAGATCTTCTCCAGGTTCAGCGTACGCTTGGCGAAGCCGATGATGAACGAAAAGAAAGCGCCCATCGCACCCGCCTCGGTCGGCGTAAACACGCCGCCGAACAGGCCGCCAAAGACGCCGATGATCAGCAGGATCACCGGCCATGTGTCGGCGACGGAAGCGATGCGTTCGTTCCAGTCGATTTTGACCTCGACTTTTGGCGCCAGCGACGGCGTGATTTTCACCCGCGCTACGATCATCAAGGCATAGGCCAGCGCAGTCAGCAGGCCGGGCAGAACGCCCGCAATAAACAATTGGCTGATCGGCAGTTCGGCAAAGATGCCGTAGAGCAGCAGGATGATGCTGGGTGGGATCATGGAGCCGATGGTGCCCGCCGCGGCGACCGTGCCGGCGGCAAGGCCCTTGTCATATTTCGCCTTGATCATCTCCGGCACGGCGATCCGGCCCATGGCGGCGGCGCACGCGATAGACGAGCCGGTGACGGCGGAAAAGCCCGCCGCCGCGCCGACCGACGCCACGGCCAGGCTGCCGGGCATCCAGGAAAGCCAAGCTCTCGCCAATCGGAAAAGGCCGCGGGTCAGGTCCGCCTGATAGCAGATGAAGCCCATCAGCAGGAACATCGGCACCGAACTGAGGGTCCAGCGGGCGACAAAGTCGTAGGGGATGGCGACCAATATGCCCCAGGCGGAGCGAATACCCACAATCTGCCAGATGCCGACGAGCGAGACGACGCCTAAGGCGACGCCGACGGGCACGCGCAACAAGAGAAGGCCCAGGAGAGCGACCAGCCCAAGCCCACAGATAGCCAGACTGTCCATCGGATTTTTGACTTTCGAAAAAGCGGTAATGAGAAGCGGGCGGTAGTGAGAACCAGGAACGGGGATCTATTCGATCAGTTTGGCGCCGGGGTTCTTCGCCAGCAGGGAATTGTCTCCGATGGTAAGGCGGAAGGCCTTGTAGATCAGGAATATCGTGATCAGGCCGCAGCCGACCGGCAGGAAAAACCGCGTCGGCCATACCATGACCGGCACGTCGCCGAGCGCCATCTCGCCGACCTCGAACTTGCCCAGCGCGTCATGCCAGGTGCGCCAGGTAAAGGCGGCGAAATATAGGGCGCAGAGGATGCTGCCCGCAGCAATCAGCCATTCCTGGGCCCGCTCCGTGAAATGCTGGGACAGGAGTTCGACCGAGATATGGCCGTTGATTTTTTCCACGTAGGCGAGCGGCAGAAACGCCACGGGCACCATGTACCAGGCTTGCACGATTTCAATGGTCGCGCGCAGCGGCACGCCGATAAAACGCAAAAACACATCCGTTACGACGTGAAGCATCATGATGAGCACCAGCGCCGCGCCGATACCGGCCAACAGACTCGATGCGCCGAAAAGACTTTTCCGAAACACATTGCACCTCAAGGCCAAAAGACAACCGATGGCTGCCCTTCTTGCGCGTCTGATTGTAAAGAAAGTCGGGACCCAGAGGGCGCTTGCAGACTGCCGCTTCTGAGCCCCGATCTGGATGACGGTAAGCCCGCTTTGCGGTGGCTGTCAAAGCCAATTTGATGCCAATTGATGACGGTCATTTGTGCCGCATGCCTTTCTTGTGACTAGCCGTAATGTTAGTCTGCGAACCCATGTGTTTTGGGCTCTTGGCCGAAGGGAATAACTGCGGATATGGCAAATCGTCTAAAAGACCGGCTGGGGTTTGAAAGCCCGATTTTTGCCTTTTCGCACTGTCGCGACGTGGTGGCCGAAGTGACGAAAGCCGGCGGCTTCGGCGTGCTGGGCGCCTCGACCTTCTCGCCCGAGCAGTTGGAGGTGGAACTCGCCTGGATCGACGAGCGGGTGGGCGACCGGCCCTATGGGGTCGATGTCATCATCCCGGTCAAGTACGACCGCGAGGCGGAGGCGGCATTCGGGCAACGCGACCTGCATGATTTGATTCCAGACGCGCACAAGGACTTCATGGAGCGCTTCCTGGCCGACGAGGGCGTCCCGGAATTGCCGCCGGACGAGCGCGAGCGGGTGCATGCGGAGATCGCAGCCGGCCGCGGCGGCATGACTCCCGACGGCGCGCGACGCTTGCTGGAGGTGGTGGCGCGTCACCCGAAGGTGCGGGTGGTCGTAAGCGCGCTGGGCGCGCCGCCCGCCGACGTGGTGGCAGAGTTGCGCGCGCGACATCGTTATCGGCGCCATGTGCGGCAAGCCCAAGCATGCGATGCGCCAGCGGGCCGCCGGTGTCGACTTCGTCGTGGCGCAGGGGACGGAGGCAGGCGGCCACACCGGCGACATCTCTACTCTGGTGCTGGTGCCGCAAGTCATCGATGCGGTGGAAAACGCCATTCCCGTGCTGGCGGCGGGCGGGTTCGCGCGCGGCAGCCAGATTGCAGCGGCGCTGGCTCTGGGGGCGGAGGGCGTCTGGTGCGGCACGGTCTGGCTCGGCACGCGCGAGAGCGAGCTTTCGCCCTTCGAGAAACAGTCCTATTTCGCTGCCGAGGCCGAGGACGCCGTGCGCCGCCGCTGCCGTACCGGCAAGACCGTGCGCATGCTGAAAAGCCGCCTTTCCGAGGCCTGGGAGGCGCCGGGCGCGCCGCCCTATCTGGACCCGCCGTTGCAAGGCGTGTTGTTCAACGAGGTGACGGCGCGGGTGATCCGCGCCGAGCGTGCCGATCTCTATTCCTTTCCAGCCGGGCAGGTGGTGGGAGCGATGCAGGAGGAAACCAGCGTGCGCCAGGTGATGTATGACATGCAGTCCGAATTGGCCGACACGCTGGAGCGCCTGGGAGGAATGAAGCTGTGAAGACGACTCCTGTCCCGTTCCGGCTGGATATTCCCCAGGACGATATCGACGACCTGAAAGCGCGGCTGGCGCGGACGCGGCTGCCGGATCGCACGCCGGGCGAGGATTGGGCATTTGGAACCGATCCCGGCTATTTGGCGCTTCTGGTCGAATATTGGCGAGACGGCTTCGATTGGCGGGGGGAGGAGGCGGCGCTGAACGCCTTTCCGCAGTTCAAGGTTCACCTGCACGACATCGACCTGCACTATCTGCACGTAGAGGGCCAAGGGCCGAACCCCATGCCCCTGCTGTTGCTGCACGGCTGGCCCGGCTCGGTCTATGAGTTCTTGGACATCCTTCCGCGCCTCACAGGCCCGGCCAGGTTTGGCGGCGATCCGGCAGATGCCTTTACGGTGATCGCGCCCTCGCTGCCGGGTTATGGGTTGTCGTTCGCACCGAACCAAAAGCGCTTCGGCATTGCCGATATCGCCGACTGCATGGCCCACCTGATGACCGGCATCCTGGGCTATCGCCGCTTCGCCGCGCAAGGCGGGGACTGGGGCGCATTTACGTGCTCGGCGCTGGCGGTGCGCCACAAGGCCAAGCTGATCGGCATTCACCAGAACATGTTGGCCCTTAATCCCGCCGACACGATGCCGGCGAATCCAAGCCCGGCGGAACAGAAATACTCCGACGAGATTGCGGTGTGGGCCAAGGAGGAAACCGGCTATATCGGCATTCAGGGCACGCGCCCGCAAACTCTGGCGGCGGCCCTAACCGATTCGCCGGCGGGGCTGGCCGCATGGATTGCGGAGAAGTTCCACGTCTGGACCGACCACGACGGCGACTTCGAGACCGCGGTCAGCCGCGACCGGATGCTGGCCAATATCTCGCTCTACTGGTTTACGGGCGCTATTGGCTCGTCGTTTTGGCCCTATTACGCCCGCCTGCACGGCCCCTGGCCGATCCCTGCCGGCAAGACGGTGAACGTGCCCTTCGGCTACGCCGCCTTCCCGCGGGAAATCCGCCGCCCGCCGCGTTCCATCGCGGAGAAGACCTACACCGATATCCGCCAGTGGACCGACATGCAGAAGGGCGGCCACTTCGCGGCCCTGGAGCAGCCGGAGGCGCTAACGGCAGACGTGCAGCGCTTTTTCCGCGCCCTCCGCTAGCCCTCAATCAGAGACTTCGCCCATGCAATGGACCCACGAACACCTTGAGATCAAGCGCACTACCAAGCGCATCGTCGACGAGCACATCAACCCCTTCGTGGATGAGTGGGAGGAAGCCTGTCGCTTTCCGGCGCACCAGGTCATGAAGCGCCTGGGGGACGCCGGCTTGCTCGGCATTTCCCGGCCGGAGCAATATGGCGGCATGGGCCTCGACTATTCTTACGAGATCGCCTGCGTCGAGGAATTGGGCCGGATCCATGCCTACGGCATTTCCAGCGCTATCGGCATTCAGTCCACCATGAGCACGCCGGCGCTCGCCAAATACGGCACGGACGAGCTGCGCGCGGAATGGCTGGCCCCGACCATCGCCGGCGACCTGGTCAGTTGCTTGGGCGTCTCCGAAGAGGGGTCCGGGTCGGACGTGGCGAACGTCAAGACTTATGCGCGCCGCGATGGCGACGACTATGTCATCAACGGCTCCAAGATGTGGACCACCAACGGCATGCAGGCCGATTGGATGTGCATGTTGGTCAATACCAGTCAGGACAACGGCCCGCACCGCAACAAGTCGTTGATCGTAGTCCCTCTGACCCTGCCCGGCGTAACGAGGCAGGAGCTAAAGAAGCTGGGGCTGCATTCCTCCGACACCGCGCGGTCCTATTTCGAGGATGTGCGCGTGCCGGCGCGCTACCTGATCGGTGAGGAGGGTAAGGGCTTTCGCTACCAAATGCAGCAATTCCAGGAGGAGCGTCTGTATGTGGTGGCCCGCTCTATCGGATTGCTGGAGGACGCCGTCGCCACCACGGTCGACTACACCCGGCAGCGCAAGGCATTCGGCAAGGCTATTATCGAGAACCAGTTCGTGCAGTTCGCGCTCGCTGAAATGCAGACCGAGATCGAGGCCTTGCGCGCCCTGCTTCACAAAGCGGTCGAGGCCTACGTGGCGGGCGAGGACGTAACAACGCTTGCCTCCATGGCCAAGTACAAAATGGGCAAGCTGGCGGAGAGCATCCCCGGCGAATGCCTGCGCTTTTGGGGCGGCCAGGGTTTCATGGCGGAAAACCGCATCAGCCGGACCTATCGCGACATGAAGCTTGCCCCGATCGGCGGCGGCGCAAACGAGATCATGCTGCAGGTCATCGCCAAACGCCTGGGCATGAACTCGACCGACTAGAGCAGATCCCGATCCGATAGGATCGGGATCTGCTCTAACTC
>JAYPXD010000114.1:7005-11123 GCA_038135395.1 Alphaproteobacteria bacterium
TGATCGGGGTAAGGTTCCCTGAATTCCCAATGTTAGAGCAAACCGTAGGGAGGTTGATTCTTTGACACGCATTCCATTGCTCGATGAAAACGATCCCGCAATGCCGGAGGCTGCGCGGAAAGCGCTTCGCGACGCCGGCGCGGCCCGGGGCCGTTTGATCAACATTTACCGCGCCATGGCCAACCGACCGGAAGCGCTGGCCGCTCTGACGCCGCTGCTCTCGACCGTGTATCGTCAGAATTCGACCGTGGCGCCGCAGCATGGAGAGTTGGCCTACCTGACGGCAACCACGGTCAACGACTGCTTCTATTGAATTCCGACACATACAGCGCTCGGTCGGGTGCTGGGACTATCGGAAGCGAAAATGAGCCATCTGCTGGATGATCCATTGCCGGAAGGTGTTTATGAGCCGGAGGAGGCGGCGATTGTCCGCTATGCCCGCAAGTCAACCCGCCTGGAGCCGATTGACGATCAAACTTATGCCGACCTCAAACGGTATTTCACCGACCAGCAGATCATCGACCTCTGCCTGACGGTGGGGCTCAGCAACATGGTTAACCGCTTTCATGCGACGTTCCAAACGGACGTGGACGCCGACACGCTGGCGGAAGTGGAGGCCGGCAGCGCCACGCCGGGCGTTTGCCCGATACCCCTGCCGAAACAGCCGGGCAGCTAGAACAGATCCCGATCCGATAGGATCGGGTGGATCTGCTCTAACTCTATGAATGGCGAGCAACTTCACCCGATCCAATGACTCCATTTGATCGGGCGTTGCTCTAGCGGTTGATTGGCGGCCACCTGCGGCGAGGACAGAAGGAAACGACTATGTTTAAGCTATCTCCAAACCAGATCACCGCCATCGGCGCCGGCATGAAGCGCCCGGAATGCGTCCTGGCGACCCGGTCCGGCGACCTGTTCTGCTCCGACGCGCGCGGCGGCTATAACATCGTGAAGCCGAACGGCGAGAGTCGGTTCGTTCAGGCCGTTGGCGCACCGGCGGATTTCATGCCGAATGGCATCGCTTTGCTGCCGGGCCGGGACGTGCTGGCCGCCAACCTTGCGAACAGCAGCGGTGTCTGGCGGATCAGGCCGGACGGCCAAGCGAGCCTATTTTTGAGCGAGGTCGAGGGCGTGCCGCTGCCGCCGGTCAACTTTGTCGGCCTCGATGCCAAAGGGCGGATCTGGATTTCGGTCTCGACCCGCCAGGTGCCACGCCATCCGGCCTTCAGGAAAGGCTTTGGCGACGGTTTTATCGCCGTGCATGACCAGGGCGTGACGCGGGTGGTGGCCGAGGGCATCGCGTTCACCAACGAGGCCATCGTCGATCCGACCGGCGCATGGCTCTATGTGAATGAGACCGTCGGTCAATGCACGTCGCGCTATCCGATCCGCGCCGATGCCTCGCTGGGGCCGAAGGAGGTGGTGGCGGACTATCCGGCCGCGACCTTCCCCGACGGCTTCACCTTCGATGCGGAGGGAGGCGTCTGGATGGTCAGCGTCGCCTCGAACCGGATTATCCGCGTGGACCGGCACGGCGACCAGCACATGGTCACCGAGGACGCCGACCCGGCGGCGATGGCTGAGCTACAGGCGGCTTTCGACCGCGGCGAGCCGGTGCGCGAGGGGATCGAGATCGGCAGCAAGCGTAGGCTCCGCAACATCGCCAGCATCGGCTTTGGCGGTCCGGACCTGCACACGGTCTACATGGGCTCGCTGGCCCATGACGGCATCCAGACGTTTCGCAGCCCGATCAAGGGCGCGCCGCTGGCGCACTGGGCGTTTTAGCGGGAGGCGGTTTGAGGGGGCAGCCCCAGTTCCGCCAGAATCTCGTCCGTATGCTCGCCCAAATCCGGCGGGTGGGTGCGGACTTGGCATGGCGCCTCGCGGAATTTCATCGGGAAGCCGAGGACGGTCATCGCGCCGTGGGCGGGGTGATCGATCTCCAGCGCCATCTCTTGCGACTGCACCTGGGGGTCGGCAAAGACGCCGGCAACATCGTTCACGCGGCTGCACGGCACGCCGGCGGCGTTCAGCTTCTCGATCCAGTGCGCGGCCCCTGCCGTCGCCAGCCGGTCGAGCACGGCCCGGTTCAGCCGCTCGCGGTTGGCGACGCGCAGATGGTTGCTGGCGAAATCCGGGTCGCTTTTCATCGCGGGCAAATCCAGCGCATCCATCAGCCGCCCGAAGAACACGTCGTCGTTCGGGGCGACCGCAATCGGGTCATCGGCGGTCTCGAACAATCCATAGGGCGCGGCAATCGGATGATCGTTGCCGGAGCGCGGCGTCACCCGCCCGCTGGCGAAATAGTTGCTGGCGAGATAGGCCAGCAGGCTGATCATGGAGTTGGTGAGGCTCACGTCCACATGCTCGCCGGCGCCGGGGTTCCGTTCGCGCCGCAGCAACGCCGCCGTCACGCCAAGCGCGCCATAAATGCCGGTTACCAGATCGCTGATCGGCAGGCCGGAGCGCAGCGGCGGGTCGGTCTCCCGCCCGTTGGAACTCATGAAGCCGCTCATCGCCTGGGCGATGAAGTCGAAGGCCGGGCGGTCGCGGTACGGGCCATCGGCGCCAAAGCCGGTCACCGCGCAGGTAATCAGGCCGGGACGCAATTCCTCCAGCCGTTCCTGCCCAAGACCCAACCGCGCCATCACGCCGGGCCGGAAATTCTCCACCAGCACGTCGGCCGTGCGGATCAGCGCTTCCAAAGCGGCCTTGCCATCCGGTGTTTTGGGGTTGAGCACGATGGAGCGTTTGTTGCGGTTGAAGCCGGCAAAATACCAGCTGAAGCCATCCACCTGGTCGCCCTGGTTGCGGACCGTATCGCCGACATCGGCTTCCACCTTGATCACGTCGGCGCCCAGGTCTCCCAGAATTTGCGTCAGGAATGGGCCGGACAGCACCCGCGAGAGGTCGAGAACGCGGTAGCCTGCGAGCGGTTGGCCCGAAATTGAATCGGTCATGGCATCCTGTTGGCGAAAGCGGACGGTTTCGGCTAAACACCACGTCACACTCTTTTTGACAAGCGAGGCAGAGCCCCATGGACCGGATTGAACTCGTCGAGGTGGGACCGCGCGATGGCCTGCAGAACATCAAGCAATTCGTGCCGACGGAAACCAAAATCCGCCTGATCGATGCGCTTGCCGCCGCGGGTTTCAAGCGCATGGAGATCGGGTCGTTCGTCAGCCCCAAGGCGATCCCGCAAATGCGCGATATGGATGCGGTGGTGCAGGGCCTGGGCCCGATGCCGGGCGTCACGGGCATGGCGCTGGTGCCGAACTCCGAGGGTGCGCGCCGCGCAGCCAGCCATGGCATTACCGACCTGGAGATGGTGATTTCCATGACGGACGGTCACAACAACAGCAATGTCGGCCGACCGACGGCGGACTCCATTGCCGACCTTGACTACCTGCTGAACGAGGTCGACCCGGAGCGCAAACTGACGCTGCGTATCGGGCTCGCAACCTCCTTCCATTGCCCGTTTGAGGGGCTGACTCCAGAGCGCATTGTCCTTGGCAATATCGAGAAAATGCTGAAGATCCGGCCGGGTCTGGAGTTCGCTTTGTCGGATACCACCGGCATGGCGCTGCCGGTCAAGGTCAAGTCGCTGGCAGAGCAGGCGTTGGCGCAGTTCGGCCGTGACGCCACGTTCATTTTCCATGGCCACGACACCTCCGGCTTTGGCGTCGCTAACATTCTGGCCGGGATTGATGCGGGGCTGCGTAGCTTTGATGTTTCTGTGGCGGGCCTCGGTGGCTGCCCCTATGCCCCAGGCGCATCCGGCAATATTCCCAGCGAGGACGTGGTCTACCTCATGGACCGCATGGGCATAGAAACTGGGATCGACCTGGAAAAATTGCTGGACGCAAGCGATATCGCGGCCGCCATACCTGGCGCGCTGGAGGCTAGCCATGTCCGCAAGATGCCGCGCGAAACGGCATTGGGGCTGGCGCGGGCGGCGTGATGCATCCCCGTTGAGCGGCGGGCAGTTTGCGTTTTGAAGACCGCTTGCCCTCCCGGCTAAAATCGGCTGCCGCTTCACAGGGAATTTCCGCAAATCGCGATCAACATTCCCTTGGCAGATCGGCGGCGCAGGGCTCTTAATATGATCTCGGGGCTAA
>JAYPXD010000115.1:0-11055 GCA_038135395.1 Alphaproteobacteria bacterium
CACCTGCCCGCCTATATCACCGATCTGGGCCTGCCGCCTGCGACCGGCGCGGCGGCGCTGATGACCATCGGCGTGGTCAACGTGATCAGTGCCTACACCGCTGGCGTTCTGGGTGGGCGTTTCAGCAAGACCAAGATGCTGTCGCTAATGTATCTGAGCCGCGCCATCTTCATCACCGCCATGATGCTGGCGCCGAAGACCGAGTTGACGATTTATGCGTTTGCGTTCGGCCTGGGCCTGTTCTGGCTTTCCACCGTGCCGTTGACCAGTGGCTTGGTGGCCGTGATGTTCGGCACCCAGTATATGACCATGCTGTTCGGCTTTGTCTTTTTCAGCCACCAGGTCGGCTCGTTCCTGGGGGTATACCTGGGCGGGTTGCTGTTCGACCAGACCGGGTCCTATGACGTGGTCTGGTGGATGGGGGTGGGCCTTGGCCTGTTCGCAGCGCTGGTGCATTTGCCGATCAGCGAGAAGCCGGTGCAACGGACCGCGCTCGCCCAATAACTCCGCTCCCAACAATACGCTTAACACCCTGGAGACCATCGCGATGAAGAGTTTGAACGGATGGCCAATCCTTGTGGTGGTCGCAGCCGCCGCCCTGGCCGTGTTGCTGGCGAACGGTATCCGGGTGTCGATCCCACTGTATCAGGTGCCAATGCTGGCCGACGTCGGTTGGGGCCGTACAGAATTTGGCTTGGCCATTGCCATTCAGGCGCTGATGGTCGGCCTATGCGCACCACTCTTCGGCGGATTTGCCGATAAATATGGCTCTGCTCGGGTTATCGTGGTCGGTACGTTGCTCTATGCAGGCGGCTTGGCGCTGATGGCGATTAGTACAGATCCACTCAGCTTTACGCTGACGGGCGGCGTGTTGGTCGGCATGGCGCAAGCTGGCTGCGGCCAGAGCATCGCCATGGGCGCGGTTGCAAAGCTGGTGCCGGAAGAGCGGCGCAGCTGGGCATTGGGGATTGCTGTCATGGGTGGGTCAGCCGGAATGCTGGTCATCCTGCCCATCGCTCAGCTGTTTCTGGAGGTCTATGGCTGGTCCATGGGCTTCATGGCGCTGGGGGTGATGAGCCTGGTAATCCTGCTGGCAGCAACCTTCCTGCGGGGGCAGCCTAAAGGCGGCCCGACCACCGCCGCTGTTGCCAACTTAACCATCGGCGAGGCGCTGCGTCAGGCGTTCAAGCATCGCTCTTACGTGTTGTTGATGATTGGCTTTTTCGTCTGCGGCTTTCATGTGTCGTTCATCGGCACGCACCTGCCGGCCTATGTCAGCGACCTGGGCCTGCCGGAAGGCACGGGGGCGCACGCGCTGATGCTGGTGGGCGTCGTCAATATGCTGGGGGCGTATCTCGCCGGCGTTTTGGGCAGCCGCATCTACAGGCCAAAGCTGTTGGCCTACATCTACATTGGCCGCTTTCTGGCAATTTCCGGCTTGATGCTGGCGCCCTCTGGCGAGATCACTGTTTATGCGTTTTGTGCTGCCATGGGGCTGTTCTGGCTCTCAACTGTGCCGATTACTGGCTCGCTGGTCGCCAGCATGTTCGGCACCCAGTATATGAGCATGTTGTTCGGCTTTGTCTTCCTTGGCCACCAATTGGGATCATTCGCAGGCGTCTACCTCGGCGGCCTGCTGTTCGACGTCACCGGGTCATACGACATTGTCTGGTGGATGGGCGCCGGCCTCGGCCTGTTCGCCGCCGCCGTGCATTGGCCGATTAGCGATGCAAAGGCGCCGGCGTTGGTGCCGGCGGCCTAGAACGTCGCACGATGAGATTTAGAGCAGATTCACCCGATCGGATCGGGATCTGCTCTAGCGGCGGTCGATGCGATGGCGGGCTAAACGCCCGCCATCCTAACCGTTAGCCCATTTGATAGCCGGGCGTGGATTTCGACAGCGCGATTTCTTCCGCCGTCATCTCCGGCTCAATGGATTCGAACAAGGGGGTCGAGAGATAGCGCTCGCCCGTATCCGGCAGCATGGCCAAAATCACCGACCCTGCCGGCGCGGTCTCCGCCACCTTCATCGCCACTGCCAGGGACGAGCCGCCAGAAATGCCAGTGAGAATGCCTTCTTTGCGGGCCAGTTGCTGGGCCCATTTGATGCCATCCGCCCCGGCAATCGGGATCAGGTCGTCGTAGTATTTGTTGTCGATCGCTTCCTGCAGCACGTACGGAATGAAATCCGGCGTCCAGCCCTGAATCGGATGCGGTTCGAAGTTCGGGTGGCTGACCGCCGGCGCGTTGTCGCCCGTACGCTCCTGCGCGTGGCCGCTGGATACGATGGCGGCGTTTGCCGGCTCGGTCAGGATGATCTTGGTCTCTGGTCGTTCTTTCCGCAAGACACGCGCGACCCCAGTCACGGTGCCGCCGGTGCCATAGCCGGTCACAAAGTAGTCGAGCCGCCCGCCGGCAAAATCCGCGATAATTTCGCGGGCGGTGGTCGCCTCATGGATATCGGCGTTAGCGCTGGTTTCGAACTGGTGCGCCAGGAACCAGCCGTTCTTCTCGGCCAGTTCGACCGCCTTGTTATACATGCCAAAGCCCTTTTGCGCCCGGGGCGTCAGCACCACTTTGGCGCCAAGCATGCGCATCAGCCGCCGCCGCTCGACCGAGAAACTATCCGCCATGGTAATCACCAGGGGATAGCCCTTCTGCGCTCAGACCATGGCTAATCCGATGCCGGTATTGCCGCTGGTCGCCTCGACGACCGTCTGGCCGGGCTTCAACGCGCCGCTGCGCTCCGCCGCCTCAATAATGTTCACCGCCAGGCGGTCCTTTACGGAGGCTGCTGGATTAAAGAACTCAGCCTTGACGTACATTTTAACGTGCGCAGGCGCGATGTTTTTGACCTGTATGCAGGGCGTGTTGCCCATGGTCTCAATCACGCCGTCATACAGCCGGCCACGGCCATCGGTCGTGCGAATCTCTTTGTCAGCGCTCATTGGGCATCCCCTTGTTGATCATTACGGACGGCCCCATCCGGAGCCGTGGCGCATTATGCCGGATTGGCGCGCCGACACCAAGGGCGGGCTGAACCGTCAGGTGATCAACTTCGCGATAAAGTTGGGCAACGCAAACGCCGCCACATGCACCGCGGGATTGTAGTATTGCGTCTCGATCCCCGCCGCATCGAACCGCGCCTGGATCGTCGCCACACTTTGCCGGCGCAGGCCCGCGTCATCGCTGGCCCAGCCCAAGGTCATTAAGCCCAGCGCATATGTTGGGCATGAGAGGACATAGGCGGAGCCATCGACGAATAGCGACCGGAAATGCGCAACGGAGCTTTTCAACTCATCGCCCTGGACGAACGGCACGCCGTTCTGCGTGACGAGGATCCCGCCGGGATTCAAGCAGCGCTTGCACTGGGCGTAGAACTGCCGCGTAAACAGCACTGCGCCCGGACCGATAGGATCGGTGGAATCCACCAACACCACGTCAAATTTCTGATCCGTCTCCGCCACGAATTTCGCACCGTCGCCGATCACCAGGTTGACCCGCGGATCTTCGTATGCCCGCCCGCAAATGCTGGAAAGATAGCGCTTCGAGACTTCGACCACGCCGCCGTCCAACTCAACCTCAGTCACATGCGCGACGTCGTGCTTCAAGACTTCTTCCAGCAAGCCGCCGTCCCCGCCGCCGATGATCAGCACACGCTTGGCGCGGCCGTGCGCCAGCAGCGGCACATGGGCAAACATCTCGTGATAGACGAATTCGTCGCCTTCCGTCGTCTGCACGACGCCATCAAGGGTCATGATCCTGCCGAACTTTTTGTTCCGCAGGATCTTGATATCCTGGAATTCAGTTTGGCCCTTGTAGAGAACCTCCTCAACTTCCAACCGTTGACCGACGCCGTCGTGCAGGACTTCGTCGAACCAGACGCTCAATGGTTCGGGCCGTGCAACTGCAGGCCGCGGCGATGTTCCGTGAGTTGGATCGCCGACGGAGCGAACGCTTTTTTCAGCACCGGAATCGCCTTGTACGGATTGCAATCGCCGCACATGAAAATATCCAGCGCCGCGAAGCTCCGCTCTGGCCAGGTGTGAATGGAGATATGGCTCTCCGATAACACAACCACGCCGGAAATTCCGCCGTTCGGCTCAAAATGATGCAGATCGACGTTCAGGATGGTTGCACCAGACACAATCGCCGATTCGCGCAGGGCAGCCTCAACCGTCTCCAGGTCATCCAGACGGGTTGCGCCAGACAGGTCGATCAACAGGTGAATCCCGGCAAACTCCAGGCCATCCTTCTTGACGAAGAAGTCCAGACGCTCATCGTCTTGGGGCGCAACATGTAATGCAGCAGCCTGCTTAGGAAGCGCCTGGTTATCCAAACAGTGCGGGTCAACGACCCGGACGGCTTCGTGCTCTTCAGGCTGTACAGCGGACGAGACATCATCAGACGCCTCGTACCCCGCGACAACAGCCAGCTCTGCGAAAGTGCGACTGCCTTCCATCGCAAATCCTCCGTAAAACCGGTATTGGGGGGTGACAGGAAAGGCGCGCCTTATGACTGAAACATCACGGGGGCGCATGTGAAACTTTAAAATATCGTCAAAAATCTCGCAGCCGGTGTTCGCGTTGGGCGACGACCTCCGCATGTCAAACCGGATTCGAGCGTAATATGGGAGGCTCGCCGGCGATCGCCATAGCGTTTCATCCTAGAGCGGCCGCATCGATCAGCGGCTAGAACGCATCGACGCTCATCCCGGCGACCAAAGCACCGCCGGTGGTGATCGGGCGCTCCATCGCCACGCCTTCCGGAATCAACTGTTCGGCGAAAAACCGTGCGATCTGGCGCTTCTGCACCGAAAACGCGTCGTTGCTCCCGACCGTTGCCAGTGCAGAGCGCGCCATGTACCAGCCACCCACCACATAGCCAGCCAGCTTCATATAGCTGGTCGCACCGGCCAAGGCCTCGCCCGGATTCTGACCAATATGCCGAACCATCCAGCGCGTCGTTCGCTCCAGGCTGGCCAGCCCTTCGGACAAGGGTGCGACAATAGCTGACAGGTCGGTATCGTCCTGCGCCCGCAGAGCCTCAACCGTTGCCGAGATCTCCGCAGCCAGCAGCCCCATCGCCTCGCCACCGTCGCGGCTCAGCTTGCGCCCGACCAGGTCGATCGACTGTATTCCGTTCGTGCCCTCATATATGGCCGCGATGCGCACGTCGCGATAGTGCTGGGCCGCTCCGGTCTCCTCGATAAAGCCCATGCCGCCGTGCACCTGAACATTGGTGGAAGCAACCTCCTGGCCGACATCGGTGCTCCAGGCCTTGACGATCGGGATCAGCAGGTCGACCCGGCGCTGCGCCAATTTCCGAGCATCGGGGTCGGCCAGACGCTTGGCAAGGTCGAGGCCCGCCGCCGCTTCATAGGCGAGGCAACGCATCGCCTCCACCTGGGCCCGCATCCGCATCAACATGCGGCGCACGTCGGGATGGTGGATGATGGTTACGCCATCCTTGCCGCCGTTGACCGCGTCGCGCATCTGCACTCGCTCTTTGGCAAAGGCCACCGCCTGCTGGTAAGCGCGCTCTGCGACCGAGAGGCCCTGGAGACCAACGCCGAGGCGGGCGTTGTTCATCATGGTGAACATGTACTCGATGCCGCGGCATTCCTCGCCGATCAGATAGCCGACCGCACCCTCGTTCTCGCCATACAGCATGACGGCGGTCGGCGAGGCGTGAATGCCCATCTTATGCTCCAGCGAGCCGGGGCGCAGGTCGTTGCGCTGGCCGAGGCTGCCGTCGGCGTTAACCAGGTATTTGGGAACGATGAACAGGCTGATGCCCTTGATCCCCTCCGGCGCGCCCTCGGTGCGGGCCAGGACCAGATGAACGATGTTCTCCACCATCTCGTGGTCGCCGTAAGAGATGAAAATCTTCTGGCCGCTGATTCGGTAGTGGTCACCTTCTTTGACGGCCTTGGTGCGCAGCGCACCGACGTCAGAGCCCGCCTGCGGCTCTGTCAGGTTCATCGTGCCGGTCCAGCGGCCGGTGATCATATTCTCCAGATAGGTGTCTTTCTGCTCGGGCGAGGCATGCGCCTCCAGCAGTTCCACCGCGCCCTGGGTCAGGAGCGGCCCCAGGGAAAAGCCCAGGTTGGCCGAGCCCCAGATTTCATTCAACGCCGTGCCTACCAGCCAGGGCAGACCCTGACCGCCGCGCTCAGGGTCAAACACCGGCCCGTTCCAGCCGCCATCGACATAAGCCTTGTAGGCCTCCGGAAAACCGTCCGGCATGCGCACGACGCCATTTTCCAACCGCGCGCCCTGGGTGTCGCCGACGCGGGAGAGCGGCGCGAGCACGCCGCTGGCGAACTTGCCGGCCTCGTCCAATACGGCGTCGATCAGGTCTGGCGTTAGGTCTTCGAAGCCTTGCAGCGACAACACATTGTCCAGGCCCGCGATCTGGCTGAGCGCAAAGCGGATATCGGCAAGAGGAGCAGCGTAGTCGGACATGGGAAAGACCCTGTTGCTGAAATTTTGAAATCTTGGCTTCAGGGATTTAAGCAAGCCGCGGCAAGCTGCCAAGGCTGCTTTTGATTGACCCGGGCGATTCCGCCTCTATCCTGATCCGATAACGCCATCGACCTCTGCGGGAGAGACCGCTGACGGGCCAATTGTCTGGCGGCGCCGAAGGAGCAACCGACCCCGGAAACTCTCAGGTACCGAGGACCGCAGAGCGAGGCACCTCTGGAAAGTGGGCTGGCTTCCAATCGGAGCCAACTCCGCCGACGAAGTAAGCATGCGGCAAGCGGCCTGACCGAACTGCCGTGCGTGAATCTTTCAGGCGCCCGGGACAGAGCGGGGTGGGTTCGGGCTATTCGGTTCGGACGCCACACACGCGAGTCCGGAGAATGCCTCTTGTCAGATACACCCCCAACAACACCCCTTGCCGAAACGCCGCTCGCCGGGTTGCATGCGCGCCTGGGCGCCAAAATGGTGCCGTTCGCCGGCTATTCCATGCCAGTGCAATACCCGCTTGGCGTGCTGAAGGAGCACCAGCACACCCGCACCGCCGCCGGGCTGTTCGACGTCAGCCACATGGGCCAGGCGAGCCTCAGCGGCCCCGGCGCGCCGGAGTTTCTGGAGACGCTTTGCCCCGGCGACATCGTCGGCCTCGAAATCGGGCGGATGCGCTACACTGTCTTGATGAACCGCGACGGCGGAATCCTGGATGACCTGATGGTCCTGCGCATGGCCGACAATGCCTTTCATCTGGTGGTGAATGCGGCCTGCAAGATTGAGGATTTCGCCCACATCGAATCGCATCTGCCAGCGGGTCTCAGCTTCACCCCCAGGCCGGAACTGGCGCTGGTCGCACTGCAGGGCCCCAAGGCCGCCGAGACTCTGGCGACAATAGCCCCTGGCGTCGACCGCATCGCCTTTATGCAAAGCGCCCAGGCGTCCATCGACGGCATCGACACGCTTATCACCCGCTCCGGCTATACCGGCGAAGACGGTTATGAGCTCGCCTGCGCAAACGACGACATCGAACGGCTGGCGGAACGCCTGCTGGCATTCGAGGCGGTTGAGCCCATCGGCCTGGGCGCGCGCGATTCGTTGCGGCTGGAGGCCGGGCTCTGCCTCTATGGCCACGATATCGACACCACTACCTCGCCGATTGAGGCCGGGCTGATCTGGATTATCCCCAAGCACCGCCGCACCGCTCAAGCCGGCTTCCCCGGCGCAGCACGCGTTGCCAGCGAGATTGCCGATGGCCCGAAGCGCCGCCGAGTCGGCATCCGGCCCGAGGGCCGGGCTATCGCCCGGGAAGGCGCGGCGGTCCTTTCTACCGATGGCCAGCGCATCGGCGCCGTCACCTCCGGCGGGTTCGGTCCGTCCGTGGAGGGGCCGGTCGCCATGGGTTACGTCCAGCCCGACCACGCCAAGGCCGGCACGGCCGTCCTGCTGGAGGTGCGCGGCAAGCATCACCCGGCAGAAATCGTCAAAATGCCCTTCCATCCTCACAGCTACTACCGCGGCCAATAGGCCATAAGCCCCAGATACCAGGAGACTTTTACCATGGCCAACGAACGCTACACCGAGGATCACGAATGGGTCCGAATCAGCGGCGATATCGCCACCTGCGGCATCTCTGACTACGCGCAGGAACAACTGGGCGACGTCGTCTATGTCGAGCTGCCGGAAATCGGCCGCATCGTCTCTGCCAAGGACGAGATTGCGGTCGTCGAATCCGTGAAGGCCGCAAGCGATATTTATGCGCCGGTTTCGGGCGAGGTGGTCGCCATTAACGATTCGGTCGAGGAGGACCCAGAGACCGTAAACCGAGACGCCCTTGGCAAAGGCTGGTTGTTCAAGATCAAGCTGACCGATGCGGGCGAAGCCGACGAGTTGATGGACGATGCCTCGTACGAGGATTTCATCCAAGGCCTGGACGACTAGAACATGCGTTACCTCCCCCTCACCCCCCAGGATCGGAAGGCGATGCTGGCGACCATCGGCGTTGCCAGTATCGACGACCTGTTCCGCGACGTGCCCTCGGAAGCCCGCCTGAGCGGCCCGGTCGAGTTGCCGGGCCATGCCGGCGAAATGGCCGTCGAGCGCCACATGAGCCGGCTCGCCCTGCAAAACCATGCTGCCGGCGAAGGCCCGTGCTTTTTAGGCGCCGGCGCCTATCGCCATCACGTACCCGCCAGCGTTGACTACCTGATCCAGCGCGGCGAGTTCCTGACCGCCTACACGCCCTATCAGCCGGAAATTGCCCAGGGCACCTTGCAAGTGCTGTTCGAATTCCAGACCCAGGTCGCGCTGCTGACCGGCATGGAAGTCGCCAATGCTTCCATGTACGACGGCGCGACGTCTTGCGCCGAAGCTGTCATGATGGCGGCGCGGGTGACCCGCCGTGAAAAAGCCCTGCTATCCGGCAACCTACACCCGCATTATGCCGAGACGACGGCAACGCTCTGCCGGATGACCGATCATCCCCTAGCGATCACGGCACCCCGGCCAGTTGGCGCGGACATCGAGGCTCTCGCCGCGGCGGTGGATGACACGGTCGGCTGCGTCGTCGTGCAGTATCCGGACGTCTTCGGCCACATCGCCGACCTCTCGCCGCTGGCAGATGCCTGCCATGCCGCCGGCGCGCTGATGGTGGTGGTCTGCACCGAAATGGTCTCGCTGGGCGCGCTGAAGCCGCCGGGCGCAATGGGTGCGGACATCGTCGTCGGCGAGGGCCAGAGCATCGGCAACGCGCTCAACTTCGGCGGCCCGTATCTGGGTCTGTTCGCTACCCGTCAAAAACTGGTGCGCCAGATGCCGGGCCGTGTCTGCGGCGAGACCGTCGATGCTGACGGCCAGCGCGGCTATGTGCTGACGCTTTCGACCCGCGAGCAGCACATCCGGCGCGAGAAGGCGACCAGCAATATCTGCACCAACTCCGGCCTCTGCGCGCTGGCGTTTTCGATCCACATGTCGCTGCTGGGCGAAGCCGGGTTGCAACGGCTCGCTGCCTGGAACCATGCGACGGCGGTGCAGACCGCCGAACGGCTGGCGAATGTTCCCGGGGTCGAGGTGTTGAACCCGGCGTTCTTCAACGAATTTGCCGTGCGCCTCTCAAAGCCGGCGGCAGCCGTTGTCGATGCGTTGGCCGAACAGGGCATCCTTGCCGGCGTGCCTGCGTCCCGGCTGTACCCTGGCCAGCCAGAACTGGCGAACGTCCTACTGGTGGCGGCAACCGAGACCGTCGAACCCGAAGACATTGAGGCGTTGGCGCACGCACTAACCAAGGAATTGGCAGCATGAGCGCCATGAATACCCAAGGCCGGCCCACCAAGCCGGAAGCAACCGCCGGCGCAGCCAGCGCGCCAGCCACCTTTAGCGGCAACCGGGCTCTGCACCTGGAAGAAAAGCTGATCTTTGAAAAGGATTCAGCCGGCCGCTCCGGCGTCGATCTGCCGGAACCTCCCCCCGTCGCGGACCGCCTCGGCGGGCTGGCGCGTGGAGAAGCCGTCGGCCTGCCTGGCCTCAGCGAGCCGCAGGTGGTGCGCCATTACACGCGCCTTTCCCAGAAGAACTATGCCATCGACGCCGGCCTGTTTCCGCTCGGCTCCTGCACGATGAAACACAACCCGCGTCTGAACGAGCGTATGGCGCGCCTGCCGGGCTTCGCCGACCTGCACCCGATGCAGCCGGAAAGCACGATCCAGGGCGCGTTGCAGGTGATGCAGCAGCTATCGCATTGGATCATGACCCTGACCGGCATGCCGGCGGTCGCGCTGTCTCCCGGCGCGGGCGCGCATGGGGAATTGACGGGCATGGCCGCCATCCGCGCCGCCCTGGAAGCGCGCGGCGAAGCCGGCAAGCGCCGCAAGGTGCTGGTTCCCGACTCCGCTCACGGCACCAACCCGGCCACCGCCGCAGCGTTGGGCTTTGAGGTTGCAGGGATTGAGGAGGACGCCCGCGGCCGCGTCAACCTGAAGGCGTTCGAAGCAAGCCTCAGCGACGACGTCGCCGCGATCATGCTGACCAATCCCAACACCTGCGGCGTGTTCGAATACGACATCCGCCGCATCGCCGACGCCTTGCACGAGGCCGGCGGCTATTTCTATTGCGACGGCGCCAACTTCAACGCCATCGTCGGTCGGGTGCGCCCCGGAGACCTGGGCATCGACGCCATGCACCTGAACCTGCACAAGACCTTTTCGACGCCGCACGGCGGCGGCGGGCCGGGCAGCGGTCCTGTTGTGTATTCGGAGGCGCTGGCCCCCTTTGCCCCGGTGCCGCGCATTCAGCAAAACCCCGATGGCTCGCTCAGCCTGGTGGAGCATCGCGCCGGCGACGCCGCGCAGGCCTTCGGGCGGGTCAAGGGCTTCCACGGCCAGATGGGCATGTTCGTGCGGGCGCTGACCTACATGCTGAGCCACGGCTCGGACGGTCTCAGGCATGTGGCGGAGGACGCTGTCCTCAACGCGAACTACCTGAAGGCGCGCCTGAAGGACGAGTTTTCTCTGCCCTATGGCGATACCGGCCCGTGCATGCACGAGGTGCTGTTCGACGACACTTTCCTGAAGGGCACGGGCGTCTC
>JAYPXD010000116.1:0-6013 GCA_038135395.1 Alphaproteobacteria bacterium
GTCTTTGGCTCGGGCCGCTACAACTGGCGACGCTACCCCCGATCGCCCAGTGACGCGTCGCAAACAGCGCTCCCGAATATCGGGACCACCCGTCTCGGTTCAGTCCCGCCGGTTGTCGTCGTCCTTGTCGGCAGACCCATTGCGATGACCGGTTTCAGCCTGGGTCAGCAACTCAATCAAAGCGCCAGGCGAGCGGTCTTCCGGTAGCGCTAAAGGCGCAGTCGTGCGCGTGGATTCTGGAGCTGAATTGCCATCAGCGCCGTTGCCGTCATGGCCAGCGGCGGCCTGATCAGCATCCTGCTGACGCTGAAACCGCGTACGCCGGCGCCGGCGGGGCGGAGTTGGCCTTTGCTCAGCCTCGGACTGTTGCACCACTTCGTCGGTTGCGGTTTGGACGTCCGCAGGCGTCCAGTCTGTCGAATTCCTGGGTGGCTCCGCCGCCTCGGTCACAGGTTCCGGCGTATCCGGCTGTGACGGTTGAGCTGCAGCGGGCCTTTGTTGCGGCCGCGGTTCGGCCTCGGCGCCCTCGGCATTGTCATCCTGGTCGTCGTTGTCATAAGAATCGTCGCGACCATTGCCATAGCGTTGGCTTTGATGCGTATTTTGCTGGGGCGGCGCAGACAAGTTCAACAAACGCGCATAATGCTCCGCGTGTTGCCAAAGATTCTCTGCCAGCACCATATCGCCGGACGAAGAGGCGTCACGAGCCAGTGCAGAATACCGATCAAAGATCTGCTGCGGAGTCCCGCGCAAACGACCGGCCGGACCGTTCGAATCCATTTGTTGGTTCCGAACGTTATTTTGCTGGCGGCCGCGGTTATTATTGCCACGTCCGCGCGTACGCCGCGAGGGGATACCTTGTTTCATCGGTCCTTCAATTTTGCGGGTGCCGAGTTAATTTGACAGTATCGGTTTTCCAACCACTTCCGCGGTTCGTGTCTCGGTTAATACGGAGACTTCGTTTCACCGCGCCAGGAGGGGTTTTTGCATCAATCAAACCCTCCTGCGCCCCAGCAGCTTTGGCTGCCGAACGCTAGGCCAGCAACCTATCGGGACTTTTCGGCAATGCAAGCCCCTTTTTTGCGCACAATCGTTACGCATCGCTGAATTCCAGCAAAATCAATATGGATTCCAGGACTGCCGCCCGCTCTGGCGGCCAAAGCAGCAACCATCGGCGCCTGGCCCCGGCCGACTTCCAAACACGCGATTCCCGCCGGCGTCAGCAATTTGCAAATGACGGGAATCAGCATGCGATAAGCAGCCAGTCCGTCAGGCCCGCCATCCAAGGCCGCCGACGGATCGAACGCCCGGACGCCGCGGTCGAGCGTCGCCACCGCGCCCGCGGGAATATAGGGCGGGTTGGAGACGATGATGTCGAACACGCCACCCACCGCCGCCGCCCAATCGCCGGCCAGCCAGAACGCCCGTGCGGCGAGGCCGGCCGTCCGTGCATTGGTTCGGGCAACGACCAGAGCGGCCGGGCTGCGATCCACGCCGACGCCGATGGCCGCAGGCAGTTCCGCCAGCAGCGCCAACAGGATACAGCCGCTGCCTGTGCCGAGATCGAGGATTTTGAGCGCGCCGGTCCGGCGGGGGCCGACATGGTCGAGCGCCCGCTCCACCAGCAATTCCGTTTCTGGCCTGGGATCAAGCACTTCCGGCGATATGGCAAGGTCGAGCGTCCAAAATCCGCGCGAGCCCGCAATCCGGCTGACCGGCTCACCTGCCAACCGGCGCTCCAGGATGGCGATGAGACGCGCAAACTCCGCCGCGGAAATCGACCGGTGCGGCTCCGAGACCAGGTGCAGCGGCTCCGCATCAAGGGCTATCGCCAGCAACAGGCGCGCCTCGCGCCGCGGGTCGAACACCCGTGCTGACGCCAACCGTGCGGCGGCATGCCGGAGCGCCTCCGCGACGGTCGCCGGGCCGTCCGCCATCATGTGAGGTGCGTCAACCGCTCGGCCTGGTCTTCTGCGATCAGCGCTTCGACCAACTCGTCCAGCGCCTCGCCATTCAACACCTTGTCCAGCTTATAGAGGGTCAGGTTGATGCGGTGGTCGGTGACGCGGCCCTGCGGAAAGTTATAGGTGCGGATGCGTTCCGACCGGTCGCCGGAGCCGACCTGGCTCTTGCGGTCGGAGGCTCTGGCATCGTGCAGCAACTGACGCTGGTGCTCGTACAGGCGCGAGCGCAGGATGGTCATGGCCTTGTCGCGGTTCTTGTGCTGCGACTTCTCCTCCTGCATCGACACGACAATGCCCGTCGGCAGGTGGGTGACGCGCACGGCCGATTCCGTGGTGTTGACGTGCTGGCCGCCGGCACCCGAGGCGCGGAAGACGTCGATGCGCAGATCGTCGGGGTGGATCTGCACGTCCACCTCTTCAGCCTCCGGCAATACCGCAACGGTCGCGGCGGAGGTGTGGATACGGCCGCCGGCCTCGGTCACCGGCACGCGCTGCACGCGATGCGCGCCGCTCTCGAACTTCAGGCGGGCGAACACGTCGGTGCCGGTGATCTGGGCCGAGGCCTCCTTATAGCCGCCGAGGTCGCTCTCTGAGATCTCTAGTGGCTGAAAGCGCCAGCCCTGGATTTCCGAGTATTTGCGGTACATGGCATAAAGGTCGGAGGCGAACAGCGCCGCCTCGTCGCCGCCGGTGCCGGCGCGGACTTCGAGGATGGCGTTCTTGGCGTCGGCCTCGTCCTTCGGCAGCAGCGCCAGGCGGACGGCGTGCTCGGCGTCCGGCAGGCGATGCTTCAGGTCGCCGAATTCCTCCTCTGCCAGGTCCCGCATGTCGGGGTCGGTCGCCGGGTCGGCGATGATGGCCGCGACCTCCGCCATCTCCGCCCGCATCTGGTGCAAGGACCGGATGGTCTCGGCCACGGGCGAGAGGTCGGAATATTCCTTGGAGAGCTTGACCATCTCAGCCGGCGCGAGGTTGGTCTCAGTCGCAAGACGCGAGGACAGTTCGTCCACCCGTTCCAGCACCTGGTTCAGTTTGTCGTCGAAACTCAAGGGAGTAGACCTAGTCTTTCAGGTGTTGCGCGAGTTCGGCCAGCGGCACGGTGCGCTGCTCGCCGCCGTCCATGTCGCGCAGCGTCGCCTGATTCTGGGCCAGTTCGTCGTCGCCGACAATCACGGCCAGACGCGCCCCGGCCTTGTTGGCCCGCGCCATGCGGCGTTTCAGATTGCCGCTGTAGCCCATGTCGATGGCGATGCCCTGGCCGCGCAGTTCGAACGCGATCGTGCGCAGCGCTTTATCCGCTGCCTCGCCCAACGGAATGAAGGTCACGGGCCGCGCCTGCGCCGGCCATTGCTCGGCCAGCATGGTCAGCCGCTCGATGCCGGCGGCCCAGCCGACGCCGGCGGTCTCCGGCCCACCCATGGTGCCGATCAGCCCATCGTAGCGTCCGCCGGCCAGCACGGCGCTCTGCGAGCCGAGGCGGTCGGTCGTGAACTCAAACGCCGTGTGGCAGTAATAGTCTAGGCCGCGCACCAGTCGCTCGTTGCGGGTATAGCCGATGCCGAGGTCGGTCAGTCCCTCCTGCACCCGGGCGAAGAAATCTTGCGCCGCCGGGGTCAGGTAGTCGTCGAAGCGGGGTGCCTGCTCGATAATCGTGCGGTCGCCCTTGTCCTTGCTGTCGAGGATGCGCAGCGGGTTACGGTGCAGCCGGTCTTTGCTGTCCTCGGAAAGCCGGTCGCGGTGTCCCTCGAAATAGGCGACCAGGGCGGCGCGGTAGGCGTCGCGGCTTTCGGTATCGCCCAGCGTGTTCAGCTCCAGCGTGCACCAATCCCGCACGCCCAGCTTTTCCAGAATCTGCGCCCCCAGGGCGATCACCTCCACGTCGCCGACCGGATCGGCCACGCCGAACAGCTCGATGCCGATCTGGTGGAACTGACGCTGCCGGCCCTTCTGCGGCCGCTCATAGCGGAACATCGGGCCGTGGTAGAAAAATTTCAGCGGCAACTGGTCCTGCATCTTGCCGGAAATGTAAGACCGCGCCACCGCGGCGGTGCCTTCCGGCCGCAGGGTGATCGAGTCGCCGCCCTTGTCCTCGAACGTGTACATCTCCTTGGTGACCACATCGGAGGTATCGCCGAGAGTGCGCTTGAACACTTCTGTCTGCTCGAAAATCGGCGTCGCGATCTCGCCATAGCCATAGGCATCGCCAAGCGCCCGTGCGGTGGCGACCACATGGTTGTGCTTGCGCGCATCATCGGGAAGCAAATCGTGCGTGCCGCGAACCGGCTGAAGCGTAGCCACGGGTCTGGGCTCCTGGACAGGGGGGACGGATGCAAGAATGAACCGATGGCTCTAGCGCGATATGGGAAGGAGCGCAAGAATAGCGCGACCGCAAATACCATCCTTCCGTCAGGCAATGGGAGCCTTGCGTTTCTAAGCGACAGAATCGACGAACAATTCGAACGAAAGCGCGCGAAGCCACTGGTGCCCCGGGTCGAGATGAAAGCGTTCATGCCAGAACTGCGTGATTTCGATTGGCGGAAAGGTGATCGGCGGCCGGAACGTGACCAAGTCCAACGTATGCGCCATGATCTCGGCAAACTTCACCGGCAAGGTCGCAACGCCTTCGGTCTGCGATGCGACGATAGCCGCCGCTGTAAAGCTGGGCAGGCGCAGCATGACGTTATCCGATGGAATTTCCAGCGCCATAGATTGTTCCGCGGTCCTGTGCACGGCGTGTCCGGCATGCGATGCGGTTACGACGATGTGACGGGCCGCCAGAAACCCGGCACGGGTCCGCAGCGCGTCAAGATCGGGATGATCGCGGCGGACCACGCCAAGATAAGTGGTTGGATAGAGCCGCTGCCGGCGCAAACCCAGCGCCGGCCGGGGAAACGCGCCCAGGGCGATATCCGCCTCGCCGGATTCCAACCGGGCCTCGAATGGCCGGGAATCTAGCGGGATGGCATCGACGCTCAAGCGGGCGCCTGACTCGGCCACACGCCGCATCAGGGCGGGCAGAAAGACAACCATGCCGACATCACTGACGAGGATGCGGAATGTGCGCGTCGCCGTCGTCGGATCGAATGATGGCGCCGAGTTTTTCAGATCGTCAGCAGACGCCAGCAGAGTCTGCAATGCCTTTTCGATCTCAATCGCCCGGGGCGTCGGATGCATTTCGTTGCCGCTACGGATCAACAGCGGGTCGCCGAAATGCGTCCGCAGCCGGGCCAGCGATTTGCTGAGCGTCGGTTGCGACACATCGAGAATTTCCGACGCCCGGGTCAAGCTGCGTTCGCGCAGCGCAACGCTCAGCATTCGCAGGTCGCGCAACCGAAAGTCCGTATTCCTATTTGTCATAATCATCATTCCGCACGCGGCATAGCCAGACCCTAGCGCCGATGCGTAAAGTCATGTCAACCGAAATCGTGGTTTTCCGCACACCCACAACCCCTGGGAAATGCTCTGCTCGTGTCTTTAATTGCTGGGAGAAAACGGGTCATGACCCTGACGATGCCTCAAAAAACCCGCGAATTTCACAATCACCATTTCGACTCGACGATCTGGAACGACTTCAAGTTTCGTGACAACGACATCGTCATCTCGACCTATGCCAAGTCTGGGACGACGTGGGTTCAGCAGATCCTTAGCCAATTGATCTTCAATGGCCAGGAGGGCCTTCCCGTAGCGGAAATGTCGCCATGGCTCGACATGCGCATTCCGCCGAAAGAGGTGAAACTCGCCGAGGTCGAACGCCAGACCCACCGCCGGTTCCTTAAAACCCACCTGCCGGTGGACGCGCTGGTATTTTCGCCCCAGGCAAAATACATCTACATTGGCAGGGATGGACGCGATGTCGTCTGGAGCATGTACAACCATCACGCCAATGCTAACCATTTATGGTACCAGGCCTTGAATGAAACGCCCGGTCGCGTCGGGCCGCCGATCGAACAGCCACGGGAGACGGTCAAAGCTTATTTTGACGATTGGCTGCAGCATGACTGCCACCCATTCTGGCCGTTCTGGGAGAATGTCCGGTCCTGGTGGGCGAT
>JAYPXD010000116.1:6023-11015 GCA_038135395.1 Alphaproteobacteria bacterium
GCTCAAGGCCGATATGCCGGGCGAAATCCGCCGCATTGCAGACTTCATCGGCACGCCGATCGACGAAGAGAGATGGCCATCCATTCTGGAGCACTGCAGCTTTGCCTATATGAAGGCCAACGCAACCGCGAGCGTGCCGCTGGGCGGCGCGTTCTGGGACGGCGGTGCCGAGACATTCGTGCACAAAGGCACTAACGGACGCTGGCGCGATACGCTGACCGCCGCAGATTCGGCTGCCTATGAAGCAAAAGCCGTGGCGGAACTCGGCCCCGACTGCGCCGCCTGGCTCAAAACGGGAGAGATGTGAGGGCCTGGATGAACCCAATTCTGGATTTTGATGTCATGGCGACAGGTGAAAAACTCCAAAGTGTTGGAAACGGGTCCCGAGATTTCCTTTGGCAGGCAGCGGCTGATTGCGACCGGCAGACCCGGTGGCTACGGCAACTTCACGATCGATTTTCAGGATTACGATTTCGACGGACTTTTGTCGCCTGACGAGATTTTTGGGTTCTCTGGCGTGACCATCGGACCGAATGTTTTCCACACCGTGCGTGTGGTGCAATCCAAGATTGCCGCCACCGACGGCGATGGCCTTAATTGGACTTTTGCGGGCGACAACTTCTCAGGCGGTTCTCATCTCGTTTCAAATTGGACCTACACCGTCGAGACACGGTCCGGCCTGATCTACAGCACGGAAGACCCCCAGCAGGGCTATGTCCCACCCGATCCAGAACCGATTCTTCCCGGAGACGAACCTCCGCCCACTGTCACGCCACTCCCAGCCACAATCTTGCTGCTGGCGGGCCCGCTTGGATTGCTGTGCGCCAGGAAGATCTGGCAACACGACAAGCGCGCCTAGCGCAGATCCCGGTCCGATTGAATCGGGTCAATTTGCTCTAACTGTATGAATTTATGCCATCTTTCGCCGATCAAATGACCCCCATTTGCTCGAGGAAAGTTGCTCTAGCCGCAGAGAATAGCCCTCACCCCTCGCTCTGCCAAACCACCTCTCCCCCCTTCAGCACGTGGGACAAAACCCGATCGGGGTTGGCCAGGGCGGCAATGTCGTCCAGAGGATTGATGCCGGTGACAACGACATCGCCTAGCGCCCCGTGCGCCAAAACACCGACCTCGCCCTCTTTGCGCAAAAGCCGCGGTCCGGTCACGTACATGGAGTGCAGGATTTCGCGCGCACTGAGCACCTCCGAGCGGATGGCGAATTCGCGGTTCTGCCAGGTCTGGGTTTCGCCGATCAGGTCGGTGCCGAACGCCATCTCGACGCCGGCGGCCTTGGCGATCTGCAGCGACTCGAGCCCGCTTGCCAGCACCACCTTGTTCTTATCCAGGTTTGCCTTCGGAAGCCCCAGGCGTTCGCCCATTTCGCCCATGGCGGAATAGGTGACCAGCGTCGGCACCAGCACCGCGCCTTTTTCCGCCATCAGGCGGGCTGTGGGCGCATCGATGAGGTTGCCATGCTCGATGCAGGCAACGCCGTTCTCCACCGCCATCCGGATCGCGTCCGGATAGTAGGCATGGGCGGTGACATAGGTGCGCCGGTTGCGGGCCTCGACCACCGCGGCTTCGATCTCCGCCGGCGTATACTGCATGCAATCCATCGGATCGCGCGGACTGGCGACACCGCCGGAGACATGGATCTTCAGAAAGTCCGAGCCATCGCGCAACAAGTGACGCGCGGCTTTGCGGACCGCATCCGGCCCATCAGCGATGATGCTGAAGGCCGAATGCAGCATCTCGCAGCCGCATTCCGGCACAGCGCGCTCGCTGCCGTCGATATCGCCATGGCCGCCGGTTTGGGAGATCATCAGGCCGGATTTCACCACCCGCGGCGCCTTACTCCAGCCGTAGGAGACCGCCCGGAGCAGCCCGCGCAGGTCTCCGCCAGTATCGCGGACCGAGGTAAACCCCCGCTCCAACATGCGGCGGGACAGTTGCGCCATAACGATGCCGAACTCAACCTCCGTGCAACTGGCCAGGCGACGGAAATTCAATGTCATCAGCCGGAAATGCACGTGGCTATCGATGAAGCCCGGCATCACGTAGGCGCCGCCGGCGTCGATCTCCAAGTCGCCGCGGACCTGACCGCCGTCCATATCCACGATCCGGCCATCTTCGATCACAACTGTCCGCTCGCCAGCAAAGTCGAGGCTGGCGGTATCGAACACCTGACCGTTTCGGATGACGGTGCGCATTTATTCGGCTCCAGAGCATAAGATTGGCATTGCGTGCTAGCGCACGTCTGCCGAGGCCTGATGTCAAGCCCAGAAATCGACGGACCGTAAGACGAGCGATCGTTCCGGTCTGCCAGGGGCGATTCCGGCGCCGATCCTCGCCTGCAACCGGAACTCACGCAACCGACACGCCGGCAGCACCCAGTATACCAGCGCCCATACCATGGGCCGCCCAGCTGGCGCGACAAGCAGATGATTTGGGCACATTTGTATGTTTTGGATTGAACTCGACACACTTCTTGTGGATAAGTTGTAACAGTTCAACGATTCATCATCTTACAATACGTCGTCGGCTCTGCTCATTAGCGCAACCTTGGCGTATTGTTCGGACGTTACTCTGCACTTTCGGGAGGCGGATTAGGTGTTGACCCAGCGCGCCTTAGTCATGGGGCGGAGGCCGGACCAAGAAGGGGCGGACGTATGAACGTCTGGCATCTTGCGCGGCCGCTGACCGGCGCCGGGTCGGCCATTCCGCTCGACCATCGGTGCGGACAACGCTCGGCGCGGCCCGCTTTGCCCCTTCGCACTCCAAGTCGACGGGATGAGCAATCCAAACCAACCCACCACCGAAGTTGCCAACCATGACGCTGGTTCGCCTTCTTATCCTGTTGATGCTGTTTCTCGTATTGCTCACCGCGCTGTTTGTGGCGTTGGGGCAGCGTATCGCCACGGCCAATCTCCATTCCAGTGGGCCGGCATTTGCCTTAGCGAAGCAGTCGGCAAAGCAACCAACCGGATCGGAAGCTTCTCTAGGCCCATTCGCCGTATATGGTCTGACGACCGGTCACCACATCGATGCCGAACCGGATCGCTTTGTAACTGAAAGCGATGAACATCCCGCCTATAGTGACATCATAGAACCCGATGGCCGCGTAGCCATCGACGGCGCCGGCAAGCGTCAACACCAGCAAAGCCAGGCCGCCGCCAGCGCTACAAACGCCGATGGCCTGAGCTAGAGGGCCGGCATCGACTGGCCCGGAGGGGCGCGGAGCATCGCTGCGGCGGCGGGTCTGTCGCGATGGCACGATCGTAAGCTCCTCATGGTGCAGCGCCTCAACCGGACGGTCTTTAGAGGGAATCCGCCAAAGCGGAAACCAAAATCGCGGACAGACGCGGCCCGTCCCGACCCTAAATTTATCGCAACCGCATCCGCAATTCCGACCCGACGCGCTCGAGACCGTATTTCTCGTAAAAGGGCTGATTATGTTCGGTCCAGGGTAACAGATAGAGCCCGAACTCGGCGCAACCGCGAGCACGGGCGCCGGCAATGGCGGCCTCCAGCAGCCGCCCGCCGAGCTTCAGGCCGCGGGCCGCCGGGTCGACGATCAGTTCTTCCAACTGGGCATACTCGCCGCCATAACGCAGCGCCAGGTTGAACGACTGGGTCGCCATGCCGAGGAGTTTCCGGTCGTGCTCCGCCACCCAAATCTGACCGCGTGCCTGAGTGAGGAGGCCGTCGAATGTCTCGGCGGCGTTCGGCGGAAGAGCCCGTCCGTCCGGGCCACCGAGGAGAGTAAGGAGTTCGAAACAGCGGCCTCTGTCAGCCGGCGCAGCGAGGCGGAGGGTGGGAGACACGCGGTCCAGGCTCGGTCGGGGTTAGGATGGCGAGTGGCGGCAGATGATAGCAGCGGCACGCCGCTGCGGTCGGACTGAATGGTAGCGGCAACGCCCGCCCTTTCCCAGACTACCGCAGCGCGTATCCTGTGGGGGTTGAGCCGGTACGGGGTAAGGCCCTGCATCTGCCGCTGCCGGAGGCGGGGTTTATTCTGTCGCCGAAGCTGTCGGCGTTCCTCTCGACGGCCATGACGACGGAGGATTTGGACCGGTACGGGGCGGCGTTGGAGGGGCGCAGCGGATCGGCACGCGGTAGCGCTATATCGTGATGCCGGAGCGCATCTGGTGGGAAGCGGCGGGTAAGACCGCGCAGCGTCAGCCGATGGGACGCTGGCTGCTCGACCACATACCGCGAGGCGAAGAACTGCCGGTGCCCTCCCGGTCGGACGGAGCGCGGGAAATTCCCTTCGCCGATGAGGACGGGGAGTGAGCGGGTTCCTGCTGGACACCAACGTCATTTCCGAACTGACCAGGCCCGCGCCGAACGCTAACGTCGTCGCCTTCCTGGAAGAGGAACAGGACCTTTGGGTCTCGACAGTCACCATGCATGAACTGGCGTTCGGGATTGCGCTGTTGCCGGAGGGCCGACGGCGCAGTGCGATTGCAGAGACACTCGCCGCGTTCGCCGCGGCCTACGACGACCGCATCATCTTCCTGGGGCGCGAGGAAGCCCGCTGGGCCGCCCTGCTCCGGGCAGAGGCGCATGGGCTGGCGATGGTGACGCGAAATGTGTCGGACTTTGAGGGGGCGGGGTGGGCGACCGTTCCATGGATCGATTGAAATTGTATCTTATCTCTAACGCAGACTAAAACAATAAAAAATTTATATATTTTATTTTATTGTAATGTTCTATATATTTTACCAATATACTTCTTATTTAAGAAATATGTTATTGAATAATATTGGAAATACATTCAAATGTTTCGTGAAAATTACTGTAATCTTGAGAATTGGCCCTAGGTCTCAGGACATGGTCGACGAATGTATTTTTCCATAAGTTGAATCATCTTTGTCCTTCCGGTCCGGATCAAACGTCCGCCCCTGCCACATTTTTTGTGTTAATTCGCGCATAAATAAATCTGGAGACCTCCGGAAAGCCTGATTTCTGCGTTTTGACGGCGTTTTTCGG
>JAYPXD010000117.1:0-7540 GCA_038135395.1 Alphaproteobacteria bacterium
TAACGAAGCGCTAACGCGGGTTCGGGCGTTACTTTTTGCCGATCCGTGGCTCCTCGCCCTTCAACAGGCGGCGGATGTTGGCGTGATGGCGCACGATCACCAGCAGCGCGATCAGCACCACCACATCCCGCACCGACGGCCAGTTGAGGAAGTGCTGGCTGAGGAAGTGCGCGGCCAATGGCGCGGCCACCATGGCTAGCAGGGCAGCCAGCGAGGAAATGCGGAACAGAAACGCCGCTGCCGCCCAGGTCGCGCACGCCACGGCGCCCACCACCAGGTCAAGCGCCAGCAGCACGCCCAGCGTGGTCGCCACGCCCTTGCCGCCCTTAAAGCGCAGCCATACGGGGAAACAATGGCCCAGCACCGCGCCCAACGCGGCGAACACCGCCATGTCCGGGCCGAAGCGCCAGGCCAGCAGCACCGCCGCCGCGCCCTTGCCGCCATCCAGCAGCAACACGGCTAGCGCCAAGGGTTTGTTGCCGGTGCGCAGCACGTTGGTCGCGCCGATATTGCCGCTGCCGATCTTGCGGATGTCGCCCAGCCCGGCCAGGCGTGTCAACACCAGGCCGAATGGCACTGATCCCAGCAAATAGGCCAGAACCAACCCTGCGTAGAACGGCCATTGATAGAAGGCGTCGCCCAGCAGGTCCGGCATCGGTCAGTTCTCCGGCACCTGATAGACGATGCGTCCGTCTACCACCGTCATCCGCACCTGGCCTTGCACCGGGCGTCCGTCATACGGGGCATTCTTCGATTTGCCGACCCCGCCCTTGACATCCAGCCGCCAAGGCCGGTCCAGGTCGAACAGCACCAGGTCTGCCGGTTTGCCAATCCCCAGTGTGCCCAATGGCAAGCCCAGCAACTGCGCCGGCGCGACCGTCATCTTGCGCAGGAGGTCCAGCAGCGGCAGCTGGCCTTTGTGATAGAGCTCCAACGCCAGCGGCAGCAGGGTTTCGACGCCAACCATGCCCGGCTCGGCCTGGGCGAAGGGGATACGCTTCGATTCCTGGTCATGCGGCGCGTGGTCCGAGGCGATCACGTCGATGGTGCCGTCCTGCAGCGCCTCGACCACCGCCAGCCGGTCGTCCTCGGAGCGGAGCGGTGGTGAGACCTTGGCGAAAGTGCGGTAACCTTGCACCTCCAAATCGTTCAGCGCGAAATAGGGTGGGGCGGTATCCGCGGTCATGCGCAGCCCTTGGGCCTTGGCGCGGCGGATCACCGCCAGGCCTTCCGCCGACGAGACGTGCGCGGCGTGATAACGGCCGCCGGTCAGGGCCACCAGCCGGCGGTCGCGTTCCAGGAGGACCGATTCGGCCGCAGTCGGAATGCCGGCGAGGCCGAGGCGGGTCGCCAGTTCGCCTTCGTTCATGTGGCCGCCATCGGCCAGGTCAGGGTCTTCCGGATGCTGGATGATCAGGGCGCCGAAGGCTTTGGCGTACGACAGCGCGTTGCGCATTACCTGGGCGTTGCGCACGGCGTGCAGACCGTCGGTGAAGGCCAGCGCGCCAGCCTCGCGCAGCAGGCCCATTTCCACCAATTGCTTGCCGTCCAGGCCCTTGGTCACGCCGCCATAGACGAAAATCTTGACCAGCTTCACTTCGCGCGCGCGGCGGGCGACGAACTCGACCACGGCGACATCGTCGATGACCGGCCGGGTGTTCGGCAGCCCGACCAGGGCGGTGATGCCGCCGGACGCAGCCGCACGCGAGATGCTGTCCAGCGTCTCCTTATGCTCTTCGCCCGGCTCGCGGAACTGGGTGCGCATGTCGACCAGGCCGGGCGCCAGGCAATGGCCATGGCAATCGACCCATTCGATATCCGGCGCCAACTGGCCCGGCCGGATGTGCGGGCCGATGTCGGCGATGGATTCGCCGAGAACCAGCAGGCCGCCTTTCTGGTCCAGGCCGGAAGCCGGGTCGAGCAGGCGGGCATTGACGAAGGCGCGGCGCATCAGGCGGCCCCCCCTTTGCTGCTGTCGTCGTCGAAATTGGCGATCACATTGCGGGTCAGAAGGTCGAGGCAGGCCATGCGCACCGCCACGCCCATTTCCACTTGTTCCGGGATGACCGAGCGGTTGATATCGTCCGCCACGTCCGAGTCGATCTCGATGCCGCGGTTCATCGGGCCCGGGTGCATGATCAGCGCGTCGGGCTTGGCCGCCTTCAGCTTTTCCGCATCCAATCCGAAATAGCGGAAATATTCCCGCTGCGATGGGAACAACGAACCGCGCATGCGTTCAGTCTGGATGCGCAACATCATGACGATATCGACGCCTTTTAGTCCCTCCGCCATGTCATGATAGACATCGACGCCCAGCTTGGCCGCGTCGGCGGGCACCAGGGTCGGCGGCGCAACGATGCGCACGAATGCCCCCATGGTGTGCAGCAACAGGATGTTGGAGCGGGCGACGCGGCTGTGTGCGACATCGCCGCAGATCGCCACATTCAGCCCCGCCAGCTTGCCGACCCGTCGCCGGATCGTCAGTGCGTCCAGCAAGGCCTGGGTCGGGTGCTCATGCCAGCCGTCACCGGCGTTAATCACCGCGCACTCGACTTTTTCGGAGATCAGCTGGACTGCGCCGGAATAGGGGTGGCGCACCACCAGCACGTCCGGGTGCATGGCGTTCAGCGTCATGGCGGTGTCCAGCAGCGTCTCGCCCTTGTTGATGGCGCTGGCCTCGACCGCGATGTTGATCACGTCGGCGCCCAGCCGCTTGCCAGCCAGCTCGAACGACGTGCGGGTGCGCGTCGAGCTTTCGAAGAAGACGTTGATCACCGTGCGGCCGCGCAGGTCGCTGCGCTTCTTGTCCCGCTGCCGGTTCAGATCGACGTAACTCTCGGAAAGATCGAGAATCGTGGAGATGGCATCGGGGCCCATGCCCTCGATGCCAAGGATGTGTTGGTGCGGAAAGATGATATCGGCCATGACGCTGGATTTACGCCGGACGCGAGACGGGCGCAAGCGTGCCTAAAGCGTCAGCATCCAACCGGCCACCACTGCTACGCTGGCCATCCCCACGACGTGCTGCAAGGTGATGGTGCTGGCCATGGTGCGGCCGTCGCCGCCCATCTGGCTGGCCAGCACATAGCTGCTGGGCGAGCAGGGCAGCGCCGATGAGATCACCATCACTTGGGTGATCAGCAGGGACAGCCCGAGGGTATCGCAGATCACCCACATGAGCGCGGGCATCGCCGCCAGCTTCAGCACGGTCGCTAACAGAGTCGGTGGGCCGGAGGACCGCAGGCTGGCGAACTCCAGCGCCGCGCCCGCCGCCAGCAAGCCGACGGGCAGTGCCGCATTCCCCAACAGCTTGAACACCCCCAGTGCCGCGATGAACGGGCCCAGCCCAGCCATGTTGAATGCCGTTCCCAGCGCGACCGCGATCACAACCGGGTTCTTGATAATGGCTAGGGCCATCTTGCGCGGCGAGCGGTTCAGGCCCGCGGCATTCGCAAATACGACGATGGACGTCGTGTTGGAGAGCGCTGGCCATACCGAGGTCATCACGACGATATAGGGCCAGACCGCCTCGCCCAGCAGCGCCGGAACCAGTGCGATCATGACGACGCCGTTCAGCCGGATGCTGCCCTGGTGCACGGATGCCGCCGTGGGCGGCGGGCTCTGCGTCAGCCAGCGCGCGCTCCAATAGCCGACGATTCCCAGGCCCAGGATGATGCCGCAAATCGGCAGCAGCATCGCCAGAACCTCGGCGACAGCGACATCGCGCACCGAAACGTAGTGGACCATCAACGCCGGCAGAAAGACGTAGAACACGCTCTTTTCCGCGGCCGCCCAGGCCGCTGCCGGAACGCCTCGCACCTTCAGGATATAGCCGACGGCGATGGCGATGATGATCGGCAGGATGGCCAGCGCGACGTTCAGCACGTTTCGTCCGGCTCCGCGCCTGGCTCGTTCTCGGTGTCCTCGTCCTCAATCTCCTGCACCAGCGGCTTCATCAGGAAGTCGAGGCAGCCTTGCAGGATGAAGGCCGCGGCGGTCTGGTCCACCAGTTCCTGGCGGCGCGTGCGCGACAGGTCGGCCTCCTCCAGCAGCAGCCGCTCGGCGGCGACAGAGGAAAAGCGCTCGTCCCAGAGCGCTACGGGCAGGCCGAAATGTTCGGCCAGGTTATGGGCGAACTGGCGGCTGGACTGGGCGCGCGGGCCTTGGCTGCCATCCTGGTTCAACGGCATGCCGACCACGATGCCGGCAACGGCCTCGCCCTTCCAGAATTCAGCCAGACGCTCAGCCGTTTCGAAGAATCGTTTGGCGCGGCGGACCACGCCGGCAGGCGAGGCGATGCGGCGGCCGGGGTCGGACAAAGCGACGCCGATCTTGTGGCTGCCGACGTCCAGCCCCACAATTCGCGTGTGACGTGGCAGCCCGGCCAGGTCGGCGGGCTTGCAAATCCGGGTTTGGCGGCTAGAGATGGGCGGGGCCCTCCCAAGTGAATCACGGTTACAGACGATAAGGAACGCAGCATGGCGTTGGATCAGGCGACGGTGGCACGCATCGCCAATCTGGCTCGCATTAAGGTTACAGACGACGAACTGCAAGCCTGGGCGACAGACCTGTCCGCTATTATCACATTCGTCGAGCATTTGGACGAGGTGAATGTCGATGGCGTCGAGCCGATGACCGGCGTCGGCGACTTCCCGCTGCCGCTGCGCGCGGACAAGGTGAGCGATGGCGGCTATGCCGACGTCGTCACTTCGAACGCGCCGGAAGGCGCGCTTGGCTTCTACACCGTGCCGAAGGTGGTTGAGTGATGAGTGGTCTGACCGATCTCACGATTGCCGGGGCTCGCGCCGGCCTGGACTCCGGTGACTTCTCCGCCCGGGAACTGGCGCAAGCGCATATCGACGCAATGGCCCGGCACAAGGCCCTGAACGCTTTCATCACCGAGACGCCGGAGCGCGCGCTGGCCGATGCCGACGCCAGCGACGCCCGCCGCGCCAAGGGTGAGAGCGCCGGGCCGATGGACGGCGTGCCCATCGCCATGAAGGATCTGTTCTGCACCGAAGGCGTGCGGTCGACCGCCGGCAGTCACATCCTGGAGCCATTCGTGCCGCCCTATGAGAGCACGGTGTCGGGCAAGCTCAAGGCCGGCGGCTCGGTCATGCTGGGCAAGGCGAACCTGGACGAGTTCGCCATGGGATCGGCCAATATCACCAGCTATTACGGCCCGGTGACCAACCCCTGGGTTGCCGGCGGCGGCGACAACCGCCAGCGCGTGCCCGGCGGCTCGTCCGGCGGGTCGGCGACGGCGGTGGCTGCCCGCATCGCTATTGCCGCGACGGGAACCGACACCGGCGGCTCCATCCGCCAGCCGGCCAGTTTCTGCGGCATTGTCGGCCTGAAGCCGACCTATGGCCGTTGCTCGCGCTGGGGCATCGTCGCCTTCGCCTCGTCTTTGGACCAGGCCGGCCCGATGACCCGCACGGTCGAGGATGCGGCGACGATGCTGCAGGTCATGGCCGGGCACGATCCGAAGGATTCGACCAGCGCACCCTACGCGACGCCGAACTTTGCCGAAAAGCTGCGCGCCGGCGTCAAGGGTCTGAAAATCGGCGTGCCGAAGGAATACCGGGTCGACGGCATGCCGGCGGAAATCGACCGCATCTGGCACCAGGGCGCCGACTGGCTGCGCGCCCAGGGCGCGGAAGTCGTCGAGATCAGCCTTCCGCACACCAAATACGCGTTGCCGACCTATTACATCATCGCCCCGGCCGAGGCGTCCTCGAACCTGGCGCGGTATGACGGCGTGCGCTATGGCCTGCGCGTGCCGGGCAAAGACCTGAAAGAGATGTACGAGAACACCCGGGCCGAAGGCTTTGGCGCGGAGGTCAAGCGCCGCATCATGATCGGCACCTACGTGCTGAGCGCCGGCTACTACGATGCCTACTACCTGAAGGCGCAAAAGGTGCGCTCGCTGATCCTGCGCGACTTCACCCAGGCATTCGAACAGGTTGACGCCATCCTGACGCCGACTGCCCCCAGCGCGGCGTTCGCTCTGGGCGAAAAGCAGGATGATCCGGTGCAGATGTATCTGAACGACGTGTTCACCGTCCCCGCCAGCATGGCCGGCCTGCCGGCGATCTCGGTGCCGGGCGGCCTCAGCGACGAGGGGCTGCCCTTGGGCCTGCACCTGATCGGCCGTCCCTTCGACGAAGTCACCTTGGTCCAGGTCGCTCAGGCGCTGGAGGATGCCGCGGGCTTCTCCGCCCGTCCGGCCGGTTATTAACCTCCCTTGTCATTGCGAGGCGCGCAGCAACGAAGCAACCCAGAATGGTGCAGAATTGGCATACAGTCGGCCATGGGCCGGCAAACGACGGACTGAATGAGAATGAACAATGGCTGAACTATTAGAGCACCCCAAACTTCTCAAAGGCGACTCCGGCGAATGGGAGATCGTGATTGGACTGGAGGTGCATGCCCAGGTCATCTCGAACGCCAAGCTGTTTTCCGGCGCGCCTGTCGCCTTCGGCGCCGAGCCGAACACGCAGGTTTCGTTGGTCGATGCTGCCTTCCCCGGCATGTTGCCGGTACTGAATGAGCATTGCGTCGAGCAGGCGGTGCTGACCGTCCTAGGCATCAACGGCACGGTCAACAAATACTCGCGCTTCGACCGCAAGAACTATTTCTACGCGGACCTGCCGCAGGGCTATCAGATCAGCCAGTTCGAGCACCCCATCGTCACCGGCGGCTATATCGATATCGAGCCGGAAGGCGAAGTGCCGAAGCGGATCGGCGTCACCCGCCTGCATGTGGAGCAGGACGCGGGCAAGTCGATCCACGACCAGCACCCGACCCAGTCCTATATCGACCTGAACCGGTCGGGCACCGCGCTGATGGAAATCGTGTCGGAGCCGGACATGCGTTCCGGCGAACAGGCGACCGCCTACCTGTCCAAGCTGCGCCAGGTTTTGCGCTATCTGGGTACCTGTGACGGCAACATGGATCAGGGCTCGATGCGCTGCGATATCAACGTGTCGGTCCGCCATCCGGGTGACCCGCTGGGCACGCGCTGCGAGGTCAAGAACGTCAATTCCATCCGATTTGTCCGCCAGGCCATCGAATACGAAGCCCGCCGGCAGATCCGCTTGATCGAGAATGGCGGCGAAGTGGTCCAGGAGACCCGCCTCTATGACCCGAACAAGGGCGAAACCCGCTCCATGCGCTCCAAGGAGGATGCGCACGACTACCGCTATTTCCCTGACCCGGACCTGCTGCCGCTGCGCCTTGAGGACAGCTTTATCGAGCGCATCCGCGCCGGCATGCCCGAACTCCCCGATGCCAAGCGCGCCCGATTTGTCAAAGACTATGGCATCGCCGATTATGACGCCTGGGTGATGACCGCGGACCAGGCCACCGCCGATTTCTTTGAAACGGTGGTCAAAGGCCGTGACGCCAAGCTGGCGACCAACTGGATCACCGGCGATTACTTCGCCTACCTGAACCGGGAAGGCTTCGATGTCACCAATGCGCCCATCGGCGCCGAGAAGCTGGGCGGGCTGGTCGACCTGATCTCCGACAACACCAT
>JAYPXD010000117.1:7550-10483 GCA_038135395.1 Alphaproteobacteria bacterium
AGGAAAAGGGCCTGGTCCAGATTACTGACACCGGCGCGATCGAGGCGATGATCGATGAGGTGATGGCCAAGAATGCCGACAAGGTGGCCGACTACCGTGGCGGCAAGGACAAGCTGTTCGGCTTTTTTGTCGGCCAGGTGATGAAGGCGACCCAGGGCAAGGCGAACCCGGCCCTGGTCAACCAGCTGTTGAAGCCGAAGCTGGACGGTTAGCTAGGCCGGCACCCGGTCCCGTTGTGGGAGGGCGGCGGTGGTCGCCCTCTGCAGGCCGATGCCCAGCATGCCGTTCAGCTGGTCGCGGGTCTTCTCCAGTTGCTTCAGCTCCCGCGCGTCTTCGCGGTCGTATACTTCCACGCACCCCAGCCGGATTTCGACCAGGTCGAGCAGGGTTTCCAGCGCCTCGCGGGAGAGCGCGGAATTCGGGTCCAGTTTCCGATGGCGGGCCATAGTCGATTCCTTTTTGGCCAAAGAGGTCCCCAGGCTACTAACCTGATGCTTAACGGGGCTCTAACGCGGATGCCGCTGGGGGCATTTCCTGCTGCGCGCCGGGCGGTTATGATCGGCGATGCGCACCGCCGGAGACTGCGGCAAATCAAGTATAAGGAGGAATTCGCGATGGCGCGGCTCAGCAAGCTTTCCCGTTCGATCGCCGGCAAGGTGGCGATGGTCACGGGCGCCGGTTCCGGCATGGGCCGGGCGACGTCCTATCTGTTTGCCGACGAAGGCGCGCATGTCGCCTGTTGCGATATCAATGGCGATACGGCGGAGGCCACCGCGCAGGCGATCCGGGCTGCCGGCGGCTCGGCGCAGGCCTGGGCGCTGGACGTGGCGGACAAAGCTGCGGTGCATCAGGTCGTGGCGGCGGTTGCCGGGCGGTTCGGCGGGTTGGATATCCTGGTGAACAATGCCGGCATTTCCGTCCGCGCGCCTATCGACTCCGATGACTATGATGCGCAGTGGATGCGCGCGGTGGCGGTGAACATTACCGCCCATACCTATACCATCCGGGCGGCATTGCCCTGGCTGCGCAAGTGCGAGACGGGCGGCCGGGTGGTCAACATCGCTTCGACCGAAGGCTTGGGCGCGACCCCGTCCATCAGTCCTTACACCTCGACCAAGCACGCGGTGATCGGCTTGACGCGCTCGCTGGCGGTGGAGTTGGGCAAGGAGGGCATTACGGTCAATTGCATCTGCCCCGGCGCGATCCGCACCGGCATGACCGAAAAGTATCCAGAAGACGCCAAGCAGAAATTCGCCCGCCGTCGCATCCCGATCGCCCGCTATGCCGACCCGGAAGAGGTGGCGCACGGCACGCTGAGCCTGGTTCTGCCGGCCGCCAGCTATATCAACGGCGTGGCCTTGCCTGTCGACGCCGGGCTGACCATCAAGAACGCCTGACCCCTGTGCTGCCCGCCAGCAGTTGGTTGGCGGGCAGCGCTTTGCCTTGGTTCAGCCCTCCCCCCGCAGCTCCACCCGGCGGATTTTGCCGCTGATGGTCTTGGGCAGTTCGGTCACGAAATACACGCGGCGCGGGTATTTGTAGGGGGCGGTCAGGTCCTTGCAGAATTCCTGGATTTCCTGCGCCAGGTCCGGCGAGCCAACATAGCCCTTGGCCAGGATGATGTAGGCCGCCACGATCTGGCCGCGCATCTGGTCCGGCTCGCCGATGACGGCGCTTTCGGCGACGGCAGGGTGCTCCAGCAGGGCGCTTTCGACCTCGAACGGGCTGATGCGGTAGCCGGCAGAGCCGATCAGGTCGTCCGCGCGGCCGACGAACCAAAAATAGCCGTCCGCGTCGCGCGTGGCCGTGTCGCCGGTGTAGTAGTAGCCGTTGCGGAACGCCTTCCGGTCCGGCTCGCCGCCGGTGTAATAGCCCTCGAACAGGCCGGGCGGGTAGGGGGCGGTGATCTTGCAGGCGATATGGCCGATCTCGCCGGGCGGCAGTTCCTTGCCGTCGTCATCGACCACACGCATGTCGATGCCCGGCACCGGCTGGCCCATAGAGCCGGGCTTGACCTCCTGGTCCGGGAAGTTCGCGACGATATTGATAGTCTCGGTCTGGCCATATCCATCCGCAATCGTCGTGCCGGTCTGGTCGCGCCAGTAGCGGATGACCTCCGGGTTCAGCGGCTCGCCGGCGCCCATGGAGCGGCGCACGGACGAGAGGTCGAACTGGGTCAGGTCCATCTGCGCGAACATGCGGTAGGCCGTCGGCGGCGCGCAGAAAGTATTGACGCGCAGCTTCTTGATGATCTCCAGATGCAGGACCGGGTCGAAGCCCGCGCCGTCGAACAGCACGACAGAGCAGCCGATCAGGAATTGCGGGAACAGCATGCCCCAGGCGGCTTTGGCCCAGCCGGTGTCGGTCAGCGTCCAGTGCACGTCCTCGCGCCGCAGGTCCATCCAGAACAGCGCGGTCGAGGCGTGCGCCAGGCCATAGGCGAAGTCGCGCGGCACCATTTTTGGCAGCGCAGTGGTGCCGGAGGTGAAATAGGCCATCATCATGTCGGTCGATTTCACCGGCACCCGTTTCGCCATGACCGGGGAGGCCGCCGCGCACATCTCATAAGACGAGGTCCAGCCGGGCCGGGCTGGGCCGATGACGACGAAATGCTTCAGGGTTGGGCATTCGGCGCGGATGGCGTCCACCTTCTCACAATGCTCCGGCGTTACGATCACGCCGGTAGCGCCCGAGTGGTTGACCCGATAGGCGATGTCCTTGGCCGTCAGCAGCGTCGTGCCCGGCATGGAGACCGCGCCGATCTTCATGGCGCCGAACAGCGCGTCGTACCATTCCGGAATGCGGCTGCCGATCAGGCAGACGAAATCGCCCTGTTGCATGCCGAGCGCGGCGAGGCCGTTGGCGAAGCGCGAGGAATTCTCCGACATTTGGGAGTAGGAGACCTCGCGCACGGTCTGGCCATCACCGGAGAT
>JAYPXD010000117.1:10493-10903 GCA_038135395.1 Alphaproteobacteria bacterium
ATCGCGATGACGGCGGTCTTGACGTGCTCGCGGCCCTGGCGGTCGATGACGTCGTAGGCAAAGTTGAAATCCGCCGGGATTTGCGGGCGGTAGCTGGCGACGGCGCTCTTGTAGGCGCGGTCCACGTTCATGAAGTCGTAGAGATAGGGCTCGGACATGGGGCGGCTCCCGGGGGCGGAGATCGGCGTTTGTTCTGTGATTCGCTCCACCATTAATCACCCCACCGGCGTTGTAAACGGAGACGTTAGACGCCCTCCGGCTAGCGAGCGGCGGGGATGCTGGTTATGCTCGGCTGAAAAGCGCTCGAGCCCTGGGGAAATAGCCTCTTGTCCGACGGACCGATCAGTCCAGGCCAGCCGGTCACCGAAGACGCCTATACCGCGTTGCACGCTTACACGGATGCAACGCGA
>JAYPXD010000118.1:0-5829 GCA_038135395.1 Alphaproteobacteria bacterium
GGGCGGTCTCGACCGAATTATCTACGGGTTGCGCAACCTGGGGGCCTTTGAAGAACATGTCCCGCCTGCAGGCGCCGGCGGAAACAGTGGAAATAGTGGAAACAGCGGATCGTCCGGCGATAGCTCTGGGGCGGGAGGCGGCCCGCCAGGCTCTGCCCCAAGCGCCGCCATCCTGCCGAGTTTCGACGGCTATCTGGTGAACGGCGACTTTGAGGCTGGGGCGCTCAATTGGGCGTCCGGGGGCCTGGGGCACTTTGCGATTCAGACCCCGGGCCTGGGTGGCATCGCGGCTAACCACGCCGCGGTATTGACCACCGGGTCGCCGATAAGCATCACGGCGCAGTTGACCACCACGCCGGATACGGTCTTCACCATCGTTTGGAGTGCGGTCTTCCTGGATGGTGCTGGAATCCTAGATGTCTTGCTGAACGACATGCCGATTGCATCATTCGCTGCGTCCGACGCCGGCGTACAAAGCCTGCTTCATGTCACGCTATACCAGGCCAAATTCGGCAATCTGATCGATGCGGAGCTAAGGTTTCTGTTTGATGGCCCCGTTGGCAGCCTGCGATTGATGCTCGACGATGTGAGAGTCATTGCCTCGGGCCTGCCATTGCTGGGTTACGCCGTCGCGCCCGTGCCGACTGAAGCGCCGGCCCCGACCGAGGCGTCCGCGCCTACGCCGTTAACATTGCTGCTCGTCGCCGGAATTTGGGGACTGCGCCGGACGTATTGGCGCGTCGGGGCAAATCGGGGCGTCAACCGGTGATCCGCTCTAGGTCTTGGTCGTATGCTGCCGGCTGTCGGCGGAAAACGCCTCATCGGTCATGACCCGGTCAAGCGATGTCTGGACGTGAACCTGGGGTGTCGCACGCTCTGCCGCGGAACGGGGGTCTTCCGGTGTGACGAGACCACCGGAGACCACCATCTTGATGCCTTCTTCCACAGTCATTTTCAGCACCACCACATCGCGTTTTGGCAGGAACAGCAAAAAACCGCTGGTTGGATTAGGGGTGGTCGGCAGAAAGACATTCAGCATGTCTTCATCGGTCAGGTTCTGCACCTCGCCTTCGGTTTCGCCGGACAAGAAGCCTAGGCACCAAATGCCACGGCGCGGGTATTCAATTAGCACGACATGGCGAAAAGCATCGGTTTTGGTTTTCAGCACCGTTTCGAAGATTTGCTTCAGGGCATTGTAGATGGTGCGCACCACCGGCATAGAGTTGACCAACCCTTCCGCCGTCCGCATCACGAACCGGCCGATCAGGCCGGCGGTCAAAGCGCCGATAAGCGTAATCCCGATCAGCGAGATCAGCAGCCCAATGCCGGGAATGCTGAATGGCAAATGCAATTCAGGATTGTAGCCCTTCGGAATCAGGTTGCGCACCGTCGAATCGAAAAACTGGACGATCTGGAAGGCGAGCCAAACCGTGATGGTCAGCGGCGCCGTCACCAGCACCCCGGCCAGGAAATAGTTTCGCAGCCGCGACCGGAAATTATGCCGTATCCGGCGCGCCCGCCGTCGCAAAACACTGTTGTCGTCCGATGGACCTGTCATTGTCGCCGCCGCTCTATCACGCTTGCGGACTCTATGCCGGTTTCAGCGTGTTGTGTTTTGCCCGATTGAGACCGATAGCCGGTTCAATGCCGCCGGTGAATTCCAATTGCGCGTCGCCAGTTGAATTCATCCTGTATCGTGCGGCTGGTCTGAACCGCCTCGGAACGGCTATTGCTAGCCATCGGGCGATTCCTAGCAGATGGCAACGCGCCGGTCCCGAATCCAGACGCTGCGTGGATGTCGCAGCATCTCAGCTGCGTCAGTTTGGGCAAAGCGTTGACAAATGTCACCAGGGAACCTGATTGTCCTGAAAGCACTGGCCGATTTGCTGCATATAACAGGACTATCTCCATGACTGCTTCTACTGCGCTGAACCAATCGATACTGGGTCTGGCGGCCGATCTTCGCGCCGGCAAAACAAAAGCCCGTGACCTGGCAGAGGCGGCAATCGCGGCGCAGGCGCTGCATGAGCCGAAATTGAACGCCTACCGGGACCGCAATCCAGACTACACGCGGGCGCAGGCGGATGCCGCCGACGCTGCCTTTGCCGCCCGCTTCGACCTGGGCGTGTTGCAGGGCCTGCCGGTCTCGGCCAAGGATCTGTATGCCGTTGCCGGGTACGAGACATTCGCCGGGTCGCCCTACCCATTGCCGATGTTCGTCAAAGAAGGCCCGGTCGTCCGCGCCGTGCGCCGGCAAATGGCCGTGATTCCCGGCAAGACGCATACGGTCGAATGGGCCTTCGGCGGCATCGGCATGAACCCGCATCACGCGACGCCACGCAACCCGTGGGACGCGAAGGATCACCGCGCGCCGGGCGGCTCGTCTTCCGGCGCCGGCGTTTCGCTGTGGCAGGGCTCTGCCGTGGCGGCGCTGGGCAGCGACACCGCCGGCAGCGTGCGGATTCCCGCCAGTTGGACCGGTACAGTCGGCGTGAAGACCACGTTTGGCCGCTGGTCCCTGGAGGGCATTGCGCCGCTGTCGCCGTCGCTCGATACCGCCGGTGTGCTGACCCGATCCGCCGAAGATGCAGCCCTGGCGTTCGCCGCGCTCGACCCGCAGGTCGCTGACCCGTGGGCGTTCCTCCGCGACTGCCAACAGGCGGAGGCCAGGCAGTTCACGCTCGGCGTCTGCGAATGGATGTTCGAGGGAAATTCGCCGGGCGTGGCGGAAGCTGTGCGGCAGGCGCTGGACGAGTTGGCCAAGGCGGGCGCGCGCGTCGTCAAGGTGGACGTGCCGAACCTGATTGAGTTGCACGAACTGTTCCGGCGCGGCGGGATCGCCGGCATCGAGTTCGCCGCTTTCATCAATCGGCCTGAAATGACGAAGTGGAAGGCCGCGGTCGATCCGATCGTCAAATCCCGCTTTAGCGCTATCGAGGCGATCCCGGCGACCGAATACATCGCCCGGCTTGACCAGATCGCCCGCATGGCGGCCGAGGCCCGGCCAGTCTTCGATCAGGTGGACGCAATCGTCGGCCCGACGATTCCGATCACGCCGCCGCGCCTTGCCGACCTGCAATCCGTCGAAGCCTATCAGACCGCCAACCTGCTATCGCTCCGCAATACCAGTGTCGGCAACATCCTGGAGCTTTCGGGCGTCACCTTGCCGGTTGGCCTCGACCGGGCGGGCATGCCGGTCGGCCTGCAATTGCTGACCCCGAATGGCGCGGACGAACGGGCGCTGGCCATGGCTGTGGCGGTTGAGCGGGTGTTGGGCGCGCCGCAGAACCGCCTGGGCGTGCCGCCGCTGTAGAGGCGTCCACCCGGCTCAGCGGTCCTGCTTGAGAAAATCGCTGATCAGGACTGCGTTGACCTGATCGCCCAGGATACCGCGCACCGCGGTCAACAGGCGGCCGCGCAATTCCGTCTGGATTTGCGGCGCAAACAAATCCTCCGCGAATGCGCCCTCGGCGGCCATGTTGAAGAGGATTTTGAGGAATTCATCGCGAATCCGGGGCTCGCGCAGGATGGCGGCTTCGGTGCCGCCTTCCGGCACCTCCAGCAGCAGGTTCGCCACCAGCAACGCTGTGACCCGGCCTTCGGATTGCAGCGGAACGACGAACTGCGAGTTGAACTTGACGTATTCGAAATGCATTGGCTTTGCGGGATGATTCGCTTTGTGCTCCATCGCAGCGGCCATATCGGCTTGCGGCTCGCCATTGCCGCCCAGCATGGCGCCGGCGACGGCGCCGCCTGCCAGGGCAATGACTCCGGCTGCGGCCAGGATGACGGGTTTCATGCAATCGCTCCTTCGGTCGCGCCTGATGCGAGAGGTTGACGGGGTGCGCCCGCCGCGCAGCGGCGGCTAGAGCAGCGCCCGATCCAATGGAGTCATGTGATCGGGGGAAGTTGCTCTAAAACGGCAGCACGCGGTCCAGCACCTGCTGGCCAAGACGGGGTTGCTGCAGGTAGGAAATTTGACCGCGCCCGCCATAGACCACCCGCGCCTCTGCAATTTTCTCATAGCTGATCGTGTTCTGGCGCGAGATGTCTTCCGGCCGGACCACGCCGGACACTTGCAGGTCGCGCAGCTCGAAATTGACCCGCACCTCCTGGCTGGCATAGATCACCAGATTGCCGTTTGGCAGCACCTCGGTCACGGTCGCCGCGACCTTCAGGTCGATGGTCTCGCCCCGGCTGACCGTGCCGGTGCCGCCGCTGGTCGAATTGCTGTTGGCGGCCACCAGGGTCGACAGGTCGGGCTTGCCCGGCAGGACCCGCTGGATTTGCTGCTCCAGCCCGAACAGATTGGGCAGGCCCAGGCTTTCGTTGGCGTTGCGGCTGCGGCTGGTCGAGTTGTCGATTTCCGCCTTGTCGTCAATGGCGACCATTACCGTCAGGATATCGCCGACGGTGCGGGCGCGCCGGTCGCCGAACAAAGACCGCGGGCCGGATTCCCAAAGCGAGGCGGTGGTTGCCGGCCGGTCTACCGGTTTCGGCGGCGCCACCAATGCCGCGGGCTGCGCGATGCGCGTGCGCGATTCGCCGCCAGGCGACATCGTCGGCTCTTTGTCCAGATGGTCCAGACTGCTGCACGCGCAAAGCAGCGATGCCAGGCCGAGGATGACTAGGCTACGAACCGACATCGACGACCCCCGGCATCGTGATCCGGCCAAACACGGCACGGCGGGAATCCAGGTTCATGACGCGGATGGTCTGGCCCAGACCGCCAGCTTCCATTGCCCGCCCCACCGTCGTCAGCTTGAGCTGACCAAGGCGAAAGCGGAGCGTGACTCGGGAATTGCGCTCGACCACGGTGACCGGGCCGACCTCGCTTTCCCGGATCGGCCGGTTGGCATAGAGGTTGCGCTGGGCCTGCTGGCCGATCGCCGCGGTCACCGCCTTGAGTATGTCCGCCGCCGGCGGATCGGGCATGGTTCGCAAGGCGACATCGTCGGGGCGCAGAATGGCGCCGACTGGTATGGTCCGCACCGGCACCACAGCTATGCTGGATTTGCCGCCGGCGTCTGCCGCCCATGCCGGTGGTGACGCCGCAAGCGCCGCCAGGAGAAAGAGCATCCGCATGGCTAGCGCACCTGGTTGGCGGCGGCCAACATCTGGTCCGCTGCGGTGATGACCTTGGAGTTCATCTCATAGGCGCGTTGCGCCTCGATCAGCTGGGTGATCTCGGTCACGATATCGACCGAGGGTTCCTCCAGATACCCTTGCCGCATGGTGCCGCGCCCTTCCGTCCCGGCGTCGCCCACCTGAGCGTCGCCGCTGGCCGTGGTGGCGGCGAATAGGTTGCTGCCCAGCGCCTCCAGCCCTTTTTCGTTGATGAAGCTGGCCAGCGTGATCTTGCCTATTTCCTGGGGCGGCTGGCCTGGGTCGAAATTGGCGAAAACCTGGCCATCGGCGTTGATCGAGATGCTGCGGGCTTCGGCCGGCACAGTGATCTGTGGCACCAGCGGGAACCCCTCCGATGTCACGATCTGGCCGTCCGCCGACAGCTTGAAGCTGCCGTCGCGGGAATAGGCGCTGTCGCCGGACGGCAATTGCACCTTGAACCAGCCGCGGCCCTCCAAGGCGATGTCTAACTCGCCGTTGGTCTGACGCAGCGACCCTTGCTGCGCCTGCATCGCGACCGCCGCAGTCCGCGTACCGAGGCCCAGCTGGATGCCGGCCGGAACCACCGTACCGGTATCGGACGAAACATCGCCGGCGCGCTGCGCCTGTTGGTAGAGCAAGTCCGCAAATTCTGCCCGGCGTAGGTTGTATCCGGTGGTGCCGACGTTGGCGATATTGTTGGCAATGACCTCAACCCTTGTC
>JAYPXD010000118.1:5839-10876 GCA_038135395.1 Alphaproteobacteria bacterium
TCTGTTGCGCCAGCATTCCGGTCGCAGCGATATCCAGTGCGCGCATGCCGTAGGGCCTCCAAGTCTTGGTTGTGAATTTGACGAACTGCTAGGCGGTGCTGCCCGCCACGTTGGTGACTTCGCTGATGCGGTCATGCTCGGCCTGCAGCAGGGTCTGGCCCATTTCGAAGGCGCGCTGGATCTCGATCATGCGCACCAGCTCGACGACGGGGTTGACGTTGGAAGCTTCGACGAAACCCTGCGCGAAACGGGGACGTTCGATGGGCTCTGGCGGCTCGGCCGCTCGGAAAAGGCCGTTGCCGATGCGCTCCAGCCGGTTTGCGGTCAACTGGAACAGGCCAAGCTTGCCCAGGATCTGGCCATTGCCGGAGATCGAGCCATCCGTGGCGATCGCGATCCGGCCGACGTCGGGCGGCACTTGGATCGGCGAGCCGCCGGCGTCCAAAACCCGCTCGCCGCTGAGTAACGTGAGCGCCCCGTCGGGCGAAAGGGCAAACCGACCGTCGCGGGTATAGACGGTCTGGCCATTGCGCTCGACCGCCAACATGCCGTCGCCCAGAATTGCAATCGTCATCGGGTCGCCGGTTTCAGAGACCGGCCCGGCGCTCAGGTCGGTGTAGCCGGCCGGGTCGGTGCCCATCGACAATTGGCCGTCTTCCTTTGGCAGACGTTCCACCACTTCCGCGAACAGCGTGCCCTCTCGTTTGAAGGCCGCCGTGCTGGCGTTGGCGATGTTGTTGGCGACCACATCCATTTGGCGGAGCAAAGCGGTTTGGCGGGCTGTGGTGACGTAGAGAGGATTATCCATAACGGTTAAGAGCCTTTGGCCACGGTCGGAGGAGCTGCCGTCGGGGCGGGCCGGTTCTGGCTGGCCTCTGGCGGAAATATCCGGCTGACCTGCCGGGATCGGTTCAGTACGCTGGCGATGCTATCCGGCAATGATAAATTTCCGGCAGCTGCCAGGGCGCGCACTGCTATTGGGCCGGTGGCGACCTGTCCGGTTTGCGCGGCCAATAGCTTGCGGAAAGCATCGGCGCTGTCCGGCCGGTTGCCTGCCGCCCAAAGCAATTCTGCCGTCGTAGCCAAATCAGCGTCGTTTGGCTCCTGCGCCGCCCCTGTCGATTTCGCGGCATCCTCATAGCGGCGCAGGCTGACGAGCGTCTGTTGGCGCAGCATTGTGGCTTTGGCGTATGTGGCCGGGTCGACGGGCAGGCGGTCAAGCGCGGCGAGCGCGGCCTCTGCTTCGCCTGCCCGCAGCGCGGCTTCCGCCAACAGCAGGCCCCAACCCGCTTCGGGGGCCTCGGATGGGGCTAACGACCGCAGGATACGCCTGGCGGCCGAGGGCAACCCCGCATCCAACATTCGCCGCGCGACCTGCTCGCCGAGCTTTCGGTCCGCCGGGTCATTGCCCAGAAAGTGACGGTAGTCCGTGTACAACTGTAGAGCTTTGGCATCGTCGGTTTCGGCGCTGCCGAGCGCCTTTGACAGCACTGCCTTGGCTTTTTCCGCAGGGGGCGCGCGGTTTAGGGCTGGGGGAAGGCGGCGGGTGGCGGCATCCAGGGTATCCAGCGCCTCTTCAAATTCCCCCGCCGCTGCCGCGACCGTCGCCGCCACGAGAGTGACCGGCGTCAACCTGCGGTCGTTGCGGTAATCAAAAAGTGCGCCGCGTGTTACGTCCGCCGCCCAGGGGGGCAGGGGAGCGTCATGATCGAGCGCATACTGAATCATTGCCAGCCGCGTCCGCGTGCGGATGTCCGGATCGGCGTCCAGGGCCTGGGAGAAATACCAGTTCGCCCGCTGTGGCAGGTTTTGCGCCAACGCCTTCCGCCCCTGCAGCAACGCGATCTGCCCTGCCACATCCTGGCCGGCCGCTGGCTCCACCAGGGCAAGGTAAGCGTCGGCCAATGCAGCGTTGCCGCGATTGATGGCGGCGTCCGCCAGATCCAACGCCAGTTGGGTGCGGACGAACGGGGGGAAGCCAGCCAGGGCTTCATTGGCTTGGGTTGCCGCCCATTCTGCCAGTTTTCGATACCCGTGCGCTTTCAGCATCGCTGCGCGCCAGATCGCCATGTCGCTGTGGCAGGGGCTGGCCGCCAACAACGCGGGACCGGCTTCGTCGCCTCTGCCGAGGAGAACGAGGATGACTTCGCGCAGCACTGGCGAGGCAACGTCGCGGCCATCTTCTCGGACGTCGGATTGCCGAATGCTATCGTGAGCGGCCAACGCTTCGCGTGTCAGGCCTTGCGCCAGATAGAACAGGGTCATACTGCGCATGGCCGCCGCCGGCGGCATGTCGGCTACGGTAGAGTGCTGCCGAGCGAGGGCGGTGGCAAAGTCCCCGTTCAAGTGGCCGGCACTGGGCCAGTCGACCACAGGCGGCTCAACCGGCCCGGTGCAGGTCCAGGTGACGTTGCCGAGCGGCAGACTGCCGGTTTCCGGTCCATCCTCCGCCGCTACATGGTCGGTCGGCGGCGGCGAAATCTCGGCGACGCGCCTGGGGTTTGTCATGCCCGCCGGGTCAATGGGCTTGCCAGTGGGAAGGGGCGGACGCTTTGCCGGTAGGTTGGCGATGTTTGCCGGAGGGGGCCCTGCCTGTACTGGCGTCTCCGACAGGTCGACGTCGCCCGCCCGGTCTAAAAAGCCGTGTTTGGCGGCCCATTCCAGCGATTGCCGCAACCGGTCAATTTCATGTGCGGCCAGTGCGCCAGAGGCCGGCGGAACGGATTCATCAGCCGCCGCGAATTCCGCCAGTGGCGCGCCGTCGCTGGCCCTGCGGTTCGTAGGGCGAGGCCGGGGCAAGTGGCTGGCGGCATCCCGGTCCGCTGGAGGCGGGGCCGCGCCAGAGGCGTCGAGGTCCGAAACCGGCCTGTCAAACGGTGTGCTGCTGTTGGCGTCGGCAGCGCCAGGGGGCGTGTTGCCGGTACTATTCAGTTGAGGCACTGTGGCGCTCAATACGCCTTTTTCATGGATATGCACCAGTACCCGCGAGGACTGATCCAACGAAACATCGGCCTCGCATGCGCAGGCGAACCGCAAGGTGAATGCAGATCCATCCGTCCGGTCTTCCGAACCGGCGAAGACGACCCGGCTGGCTTTGCGTTGCGGATAGACCGGCTCGTATGCGAAGCGGACCAGGGTGCCAGGGAAATGAACGGTGATCCGCCGGTCGTCCCGTTCGACGCGAAAGCCGTTTTCAGGGCGAAAGTTGAAAGCGATCCGCGACGTTGCGCCGAAGTCGCCCGCGGTTACCCTGACCAATGGGGCCTCGGGGGGCGTGCCGGGAGTATCGGCTGCTCCAGGGCTCGGTCGATCTTCGGCTATAGCGGTGGCCGTGCTGGCAGTGGTTAGCGTCGCCAATACCAGCCAGACCAGAGCGATGGCGCGAGCGGGGCGGTAATCCATGGTTATGCCGCCGCGACCGCTGCACCGTTTTTCACAGCGTCCAATGCTTCTTCTATCTCCAGGAAGCTGGGCTGCACATGACCCGGCACGCCTTTGCGTCCCACCTCGATACAGATATTTGGTTGGTGCCGGTTCAGAAAGGCGACAAACACGTCGCGGATCAGGCCGTAAAAGCGCGCTTCTTCCTCATGGATCGCCTTGATGCGCGAAGCCAGCGGCCCGACGACGCCGTAGGACAGGAACACACCCAGAAATGTTCCGACAAGCGCGCCGCCGATCATCTTGCCCAGGATTTCCGGCGGCTGGTCGATGGAGCCCATGGTTTTGATAACACCCATCACCGCGGCGACAATACCGAGCGCCGGCAGGCCATCCGCCATGGTCTGCAGCGCGCCCGGGGTCGCCAGCACCTCCTCATGATGCTTCTCCAGGTCGCGCTCCATCACGTCGTCGATCTGGTGCGGGTTGTCGAAGCTCATGCCGACAGCGCGCAGGTAGTCGCAGATCACGTCGATCGCGTGATGGTCTTGCAGGATTTTCGGATACTTTCCGAAAATATCCGACTCGTGCGGCGTTTCTACATGCGCCTCAATCGCCATCGGGTTGGCGCGGGCCAGCCGGACCAATTCGAACAACAGGCAGAGCAGCGCCTTGTAGTCATCCTTTTTCCATTTCGGCCCCTTCAACGCTTTGCCAAGGTCGCCGCCGGTTTTTTTGAGGATGGGCCCGCCGTTCGCAATCATGTAGGCGCCGATCGCGGCGCCGCCGATGATCAAAAACTCGAAGGGCAAGGCTTTCATAATAATGCCCAGTTTGCCGCCGGCCGCCACATAGCCGCCGAACACGCATCCCAGCACTACCACTACGCCGATGATCGGCAGCATTGTCGGTTCCGTTTCAGTTCGCGTTGATATCGCTGCCGCGCCGGCGGCGATTGGTCAGGCCACGACGATCTTCGGTCAAATTTCTTAATAACCGCCTGAGATGCCTTATTGCTTGCGGACCGAGCTGGACCGGCCCGCCAGTAACAGGCTGATGGCATAGGCCTTTTGCGGTTCCATGTTGGCCATAATCTGGGCGGAGCTGGTCTGGCGCATGCGGCGGACGAACCCGGCGCCCACTTCGGGCGGCATCTGGTCGAAGATTTGGGCGGCTTGCTTGGGCTTCATCTTTTCGTAAATGGAAACCAGTTGCATCGCTTCCTGCTCCGCCGCGGCGTCCGCCTGTCCGAAGGCCGTCGCCAGTGCGTTTTGCTGCTGGAGGAGTTCCGCCACCTGTGCGGCGACACGCTTTTCGGTCACCTCCAATTCGCGGCGCCGGCTGTCGATCTGCAGTGACATGGCGGCCAATTCCTGCTCGCGCTCCAGGGCTGCCGCCAGGAAAGCCCCGGTGAGACAGCGATCGGCGGAATTTGGCGTCGCCTTGCCGTCCGAGCCGGGGTGCAAATGGCTTGGATCGGCGGTATCGGCGTGACCTGCACTGCTGCGCCCGGCATCACCAGCACCGAGGTCAGGCGGCGGGTTCATTGCCGGAGTCGGGCGGTTTTCGGATGTTGCCGGGTTCGTTTGTCCGATGTCTGATGGGGGGCCGCTGGCATGCGCGCCGGCGCCTGTAGCTGCGTTCGCCGGCGGCGCC
>JAYPXD010000119.1:0-297 GCA_038135395.1 Alphaproteobacteria bacterium
CCCGGCCCAGAGGGGCGCACCGCGCCCCCGGCTCGCGGCGCCCGGCAGCAAGCCGGCCACGGCGAACGCGCGCTCCCACGAGACCACGCTCGACGGTGTCCGCCTCACCCGCACCACCCGCCATCGGGGAAAAGACGACCCGGATTATATCTGGCTCCGCATGTTCAAGAGCGGCCAGAGCCGGCATGTCGTCGGCGAGCAATGTTTTGTCTCGCGTGCCGGCAGGATCATTCTTGGCGACTATTCCCGCAACATGTCAGTCATGCCGGAAGCCTGCCATCAAATCGGCGTCAGTAT
>JAYPXD010000119.1:412-5967 GCA_038135395.1 Alphaproteobacteria bacterium
CCTCGGCCGTTGGCCGTGTGTTACAGCATGCGCTCCAAACCCACTATGACGAGGCGCCCAACGTCTCCCCACTTGAGGCTCAAGTGTTTGCAGACGGGTTTTGCGGCTTGCTCGGCGGATTGTTGGCAGGCGGGATAAACTCCGTCACCGATCGCCAAATCGCCGTCTCGCGCGCCGAAGCTATGCGAGACTATATCGAGCGACACTTGCCCGACCCGCAATTGGGCTTCGACGCTCTGGCCCAGGCCTTTCACGCCTCGCGCGCAACCATCTTCCGCGACTTCGCTGAAGATGGCGGAGTGTCCCACTATATCCGCCGCCGCCGGCTGGAGCGCGCCTTCGCCGGTTTGGCGAGGAGCGAGGGGCACAGGGGCTTGATCGCGGATGTGGCGCGGACATGGGGTTTCGCCTCGGTCCATACCTTCAGCCGGCAGTTCCGGGGGGCCTTCGGCATCCGGCCGAGCGACGTCGTTGCTTGCCGCGCCCCGCCCCCGCCGCAAAGGTGAGACTCCGCGGCAAGGAAGTCGAGACTCCCTGCTAACGAACTCCACTGTAGTAAACTTTAGGTTCAGTCTCATGCCGCCCGGCTTTCCCGCAAAGCTCTGGCGGCGCCAACGCGAATGGGAAATGAGGCTGAAACGATGGCAAAAATCACAGGAACGAGCGGCAACGATCTTCTCGAAGGCACAGTCCTGGACGATGTCCTCAATGGGCTGGCCGGCGACGACGTGCTGGTCGGGTTCGAAGGCTTGGATACGTTGGTCGGCGCCAAGGGCAACGACCAATTGTTCGGCGATCAGGAGTTGGTCAAGGATTATGCCTGGGAGGACCCTACGGCGATCATCAACGGCGATGACGACACGTTGAAGGGTGGCCAGGATGACGACCCCTTGGTTGGCGATGGCATCGCGCATGTCGAAAGCTCCAACCCAGAAGGAGGAGCTGGCTATGCCGAGATAAACGGCGGCGATGACACACTGCGCGGCGGCACCGGCAACGACACGATGTACGGCGACGCCCTCGTCTCAGCAATTGGCTCTTCGGCAGGATGCCAGATTTTCGGCGGCGATGACAGGTTATATGCCGGCACCGGCGACGATATAATGTTCGGTGATGGTATTGCCACCATTTCCGGCCAACATGGTCCCGTAACCAATTTGAGAGGCGGAGACGACTATCTGCATGGCGGCGCCGGCAACGACATCATGTATGGCGATGGCATCGCCGAGGCAACTTTGGACGGCCACGCCGATCTTTACGGTGGCAATGACCGGATGAATGGCGGCGATGGCGACGACGTTATGTATGGCGACGGCATCGTCAACGAGATTGGCCCCAGAGCCGATGGACGCCTGTTCGCCGGCGACGATATCCTAAACGGCGGAAACGGCAACGATATCATATTTGGCGATGGGCATGTTTCTCCAGGTGGATCGAACCAATTTGAGGGCGGAAACGATATGATCCGCGGCGGCAATGGCGACGATATCCTCTATGGCGACGCCGCCACAGACCTCGCCGTGAACGCCCTTTCCACCGCTGGCGCTGACGTGTTCCTGTTCGATGCCGCCGACGGCGCCGACATCATCATGGATTTCCGCTTTGCATTCAGCGAATTTAACCCAAACCCTGACCTTATCGACCTGACCGCCACCGGCTTGACTTGGGCTGATCTGGATAGCGACGGCAGCGGCCTCCTCGATGCGGGCGACGATCATATCGCTGTCATCGGCGCGGACACCGTGATCGACCTTGGCGACGCTGTTGGCACGGGCGCCGGCGTGAACACCGTCACCGTCGCAGGCGTCACCGATCTCCAACTCACGGACTTCATCTTCGCCTGATCCGGCGGCGAACCGGCGGGTCGCTTCACGCCCGCCGGCCAACCAAACGCGAGCGTCATGCGCCCTAGCACTGTCGGGGTCGAAGGCGTCAACGCCCCCTCATACATTTTTCCGCCCATGCGAACATTTGGTTCGGTTGGGGTCGGGCGGCTCCGCCAGCAGTACAGCCTAGAGCAGATCGATTGTCATTTCCCACAAACTTGCCGGGAACTTGTCGGGCATCTCAGTTCCCCTTCAATCGCTTGAATTTTCGTTATTTTGTCCAGCCGCTTGACGACCGCGGTTTCTCGGTTAGCGTGGCTGGATCAAACCGAAAAAAGGCGGTCTGCGATGAAAGTGAATTTTGGCGTTCTGGTATCCAGCGGCTCGACCTTTCCCTACCAGAAAGACTTGGCCGCCTTTGCCGAGTTGATCCGCATTATCGATGGCTGCGGCGTCGCCATGATCGGCACGGCGGATACCAGCTTCATCTATGGCGATGCCTACGTGCGCACCACGCTGATCGCCCAGCATGCCAGGAATGCCCTGGTTGGCATCCATCCCTCGAACGCGATCACGCGCGAGCCCCAGATCATGGCGGCCTTCCTCGCTTCCATCGACGCGATTACGGAGGGCCGAGCCTTCCTGGATATCGCGAGCGGCGACAGCGCAGTCTATAATATCGGCCTGAAACCGGCGACCCGAGCGCGCATCGCCGACTACGTCACCTGCGTCCGCGAATTGATCGCCAAGGGCGAATCCACCTACCAGGGCCGGCCGCAGCGGGTGCGATGGCACCGGCAGGCGGTGAAGCCGCAAATCCCGATCACCTTCTGCGCCGAAGGCCCGCGCACGCTTGACCTGGGCGGACGGATGTCCGATGGCGTCATTGCGGGGACCGGCGTTCTGCCGGAAGTGATCCGCGACACCATCGCCCGCGTCGAGGCCGGCGCCAAAAGCGAGGGCCGCGACCCGGCGAGTGTTCCGGTGTGGTTCACCACTCGCTCGTCCCTGAACGAGGACCGCGACGCCGCTATTACCGGCATTCACGCCTCGGTCTCGTCGATTCTGAACCATTCCATGCGCTTTGGCCTGGACAACAAGAACGTGCCGGGCCAGTTCCGCGATAAGATCCAGGAATACGTCGACGGCTACGAACTCTACGACCATGTTTTGCAGGGCGGGCGCAATCCCAAGCGCATGGAGGACCTGGGCCTGACCGACTATGCCATGGACCGCTATGCGCTGGCCGGCAACGCCAAAGACTGGATCGAACGCATCGGCGCCATTGCCGACGCCGGCGGCGCCAACATCTGGTTCAGCACCGAGCCGGGGACGATCGAAAAACAGATTCACTACATGAAAATGTTCGAGCGGGAGATTTTACCGGAATTCATCTGACATACCGGTGACACCGGGCGCAGGCGGACCTAGAATCGGCGGTCAATAGACCAACGATACACCTGAGAACCGCCATGGCCACTATCGCCTTCGACATTCCCGAAGACCTGCAACAGATCGCCCGTGCCGTCGAAGCGTTCTGCCGGGCGGAAGTCATTGCCCGGCACGAGAAATACCACGACCTGCTGAACGACCCGCGCAATACCTACCGCCGCGACGGACGCTTAACCGACGCCGCCATCGAGCAAATCCGAGCCGTGCGCCAGGCGTCTGCAAAGCAGGGCTTCTTTAACGTCTCCGTGCCGGAATCGCTGGGCGGGGCCGGCCTCGGAATGATCGCCTATTACACGCTGATCGAGCAGGTCTACCGGCTCTGCGGGCCGCACCACTGGCTCTGCGACTTCGTCATCTCGCACTGGGCGTTCGGGCCGAGCGCCGTGCTCACCACTATCACGGATGAGGCGCGCGAGCGCGTGCTGCCGGACATGATGGCGGGCCGGTCCATGCTTTGCTTCGGCATGTCGGAGCCGGGCGCGGGTTCGGACGCGGCGATGCTGCAGACCCGCGCGGTCAAGACGGACAAGGGTTGGAAGATCAGCGGGCGCAAGATCTGGACGACGCATATTCCGATTGCCGACTATGTGATCGTTTTCGCCCAGACCGACCCGGAGCGGGCAGCGCAGAAAAAAGGCGGCATCAGCGCCTTTCTCGTGCCGACATCAGCCCCTGGCATCCAGGTCGAGAGCATCATCCGCATGCACGGCCATATCGGCGGCTATGAGGGCATCACCGTGTTCGACGGGGTGGAGGTCGAGCCCTGGCAGTTGGTCGGAACCCTGCACGATGGCTTCAAGATCGGGCTCTTGGGAGTCTCTATGGGCCGGATTTACAACTCGGCCCGCGCCGTCGGCCTCGCCCGCTGGGCGTTGGAGATGGCCATCGACTATGCCCAGCAGCGCCAGGCTTTCGGCAACCCGATCAGCGAATACCAGGGCGTCAGCTTCCCGCTGGCCAACGCGGCGACGGAGGTGCACGCCGCTCACCTGATGGGCCTGAACGTGGCGCTGCTGCTGGACCGCGGCGAGCGGGCAGTGAAGGAACTTTCCATGGCCAAGGCCTATTCGGTGCAGGTGGCGGCCCGCGCCGTCGATCAGGCGATCCAGACCCACGGCGCCATGGGCTTCACCAACGAACTGGGCCTGCACGAGGCCTATGCCCGGGTACGCCAGGCCAATGTCGCCGACGGCACCAACGAAATCCTGGCCCGCACCATCGCCCAACGCCTGTTCAAGGGCGACGTGGAGTTGTAGCGTTTGGGATCGGAGGATCGTGCCATGACCGAAATCTACAACCATCCCATTACCGACCCCGCCGCCTGGACCGTCGCTGACCTGGAAAGCGACCGGCGATGGGAGATCACGCTGGCGGATGCTGAGGTCGGCGACCTGTTGAAGGCTTGTGCATCGGCGAAGGCGCAGGGATTGGAACTCGCCCAAATTTCTGCCGATAACTTCCCCCTTCCGCATTGTCGCCGCACCGTCCTGCGCATCCGCGAGGAATTGCGCTCCGGCCGCGGCATCGCCCTGGTGCATGGGTTTCCCGTCACGGGCTATGACTTGGCCGATGTACAGCGGATGTATTGGGGCTTCTGCGCCCATCTCGGCATCGGCCTAACGCAAAACAGCGACAGCACCTTAATCCACTATGTCACCGAGGGACATTTGCGCCCGAACCAGGGCACCCGTGGCGTCGGCAATCCTGGGGTGGTGTCGCTACATGTCGATTTGGCCGACGTGGTCTCGCTGCTGTGCGTGCGCCAGCCGGAGGACTCGCCGCCCAGCCGGCTCGCGAGTTCGCTGACCGTGCACAACATGATCCGCGAGCGCGCGCCGCATTTGCTGCCGATGCTCTACGAAGGTTTCCCCTGGGACCGTCAGAACGAGCACGACCCGCGGGAGACGCCGACCACGGGCTATCGCGTGCCGGTGTTCAGCGCCGCTGGCGGCTCGGTCTCCTGCCGCTATAACCGCAATTGGATGACCAAGGCAGCGCTGCGCGGCAACGGCTTCAGCCTGGAGGAAACGGCGCTGCTGAACCTGTTCGACGAGCTTGCCGCCGAGTGCATGTTCGAGTTCCCGTTCAATCCCGGCGACATCCAGTTTGCCAACAACTACACCACCCTGCACGGCCGCGCCCCGCACGCACCGGCGGTGTCGGAGGAAAAAACGCGCCTGTTGATGCGCATTTGGACCAATATCGAGGATTTTCGGCCGTTTGCCGACGAGGCCATCATCCGCAACGGCATCATCCGCCATGGCCGCCTCGGCTGGA
>JAYPXD010000119.1:5977-10841 GCA_038135395.1 Alphaproteobacteria bacterium
GTGTGGGCATGTGAAGGTATTTTCTCCCAGCTTTAGATGTGGATACATTTTATAAATTTCTGGATCTATTTGTATTTGTGATTCGAATAGCTTATTGCACACCTTACAATTAACAACCGGGAATCTCCCCATCACGTTTTCCTTCTATTCTTTATGCTCGGACTAATTCACCATCGTCTAGATTAAGCAGCTTAAGCCTAATTATAGTCCGGCTTGCGCTTGCCCAGGAACGCCGCAACGCCTTCCTTGAAGTCCGGGCTTTGCCGCACGCGGTCGCCAAGCGTCTGCTCCAGCGGCTCTTTCCCAATGTCGCGCAGGAAGGCGCTGGTGGAATACTGCTCTTTCACCGCTTGCACCGCGGCCGGCGAGTTGGCCGCGATAGTCTCCGCCATCTCCAGGCACTGGTCCAACAGGCTTTCCGCCGGGACGACGCGGTTGATCAGATTGATCCGGGCCGCTTCCTCCGCCGAGATCAACTTGCCGGTCAGCAGCAATTCCATAGCGTGGACGAAGCCTATCTGCGCTTGCAGCTTGGTGGTCGCGCCGCCAAAGGGATAGACACCCCACTTTACTTCCGTCAGGCCAAAGCGCGCCGTCGGTGCGGCCAGGCGAATGTCGCTCGCCAGCATCAGTTCAATGCCGCCGGCGATGCAGTCGCCATTGACCGCGGCAATAACCGGCTTGCGGTAGATCGTGTATTTTTGCAGGCCCTTGTGCACCAGCCGGCTCATCTCCTCGCCCGCCGTCAGGTCGCCGGAGAGGTCGGCGCCGGCGCAGAACGCCTTGTCGCCGGCGCCGGTAATCACGATAGCGCGGCAGGAGTCATCCGCCGCCAGTTCGTCCCAGATGCGCCCCAATTCGGCAAAGTCGGCGCGGCTGGCAGCGTTGCGTTTCGGCTGGTTATCCAGGGTGATGAGGGCGACATGGGCGCCGCGGCGTTCCAGGTGAATGGCCATGCGCTCAACCCTCCAGGTCCTGGACTGTGACAACCACCTTGCCCGCTGCTTTTCGCTCTGTCAGCAGTTGGATCGCCTCGACGCCCCGCTCCAGCGGCAGGCTGTTGGTCACGATCGGCTTCAGGCGTCCATCCAGCCAATAGGCTTCCAACGCCTTGACCGAGCGCGCCAGCAGGTCCGGTTTGCGCCAGCGGAAATACCGCAGGCTGGAACCCGCGGCCGTCCGATGCTTGACCAGCAACCGGTTCGCCGGAATTTGCGGCACGCCGCCGACAAAGCCAAAATGCACGAACCGACCGCCCCAATCCATCGGCACCGTTGCCGCCAGTCACTGCCATAACCCCGTCTTTCAGAGAGCCCGTCGCATAGTTGATGACGTGATCCGCACCATGCGCCTTGCATATTTCAAGGCGCTCATCACTGGAAGCGCAGGCGATGACCCGAGCGCCCATCGCCTTGGCGATCTCCACTGCCGCCAAGCCTGAGCCGCCGGCGGCGCCGAGGACTATGACCGTCTCGCCGGCTTCGACCCGGCCCTGCCACCGCAACGCCACATCGGCGGAGATATACGCCACCGGAAAGATCGCGCCCTGGGCGAAATCCATGCATTTGAACAGCGGATAGACCTCGCCCGGCTCGGCCAGCGCCTGTTCGGCAAAGCCGCCATGCGCCAGGATCGCCATCACCTTGTCGCCCGGCTTGAAATCCCTGACGTTTGCGCCGACCGCAGCGACCACGCCCGCGCCTTCCAGTCCCGGAGAAAAGGGAAACGCCGGCTTGGTCTGGTATCGGCCGTTAACCATGATGCTGTCGGCAAAGTTCACCGAAGACGCAGCGATATCCAGCAACATCTGGTCCGGGCCGGGAACCGGCGCGGGGACATCGGCCAGCTCCAGGCTTTCAACCGGTCCGAATTCACGGCAAATCAGGGCGCGCATGGGTTTCAACTCTTTCACAACACTGGCCAGGTGAGCCGGTTTTATACCAGCCCGGCAAAATTGAAAGCCGCCCGGCGCAGGGCGCAGGGCGGACGCGGGTCTGCCGGGGCGTCAGGCGCCCTTCTCGACCGTGCGCTTCTCAACCGCAATCAGCTTTGGCAGGTCGATGGCTTTGTGCATTTCGTGCTCCAAATCCCGCCATTCTTTGGTCGGGCGCGAGGGCATGGCAAAGCCGTTAGCGGCAAGTTCGGCATACACGTTGCGCCAGGTCTCGTAGGCCGCGAACAGACCGGTGCCTGGATCGGCTAGAATCTTCCATCCCATATCCGCCATCTCCTGTTTCGACAGGCCGATGCCCGCCAAACCGCCCGGCGAGCAGAGATACATCAACGGCGCAGGGAGTCGCTCGCCCAGGAAACGGGCTTCCTCGGCATTGCGCGGGCTTGCCAGCAGCACGTCCGCCCCGGCTTTTTTGTAAAGTTCCAAGCGCCGCACCGCATCGTCCAGCCCGGTGTTCCGGACGGCATTGCTGCGCGCGATGATGATGAAATCTTCAGATCTGCGGACTGCGACGCACTCCGCGACCTTGGCCGCCATCAGTTCCGGCTCGATCATCCGTTCGATGCCGATGTGATGATGCGCCCGCTTCGGCAACAATTGGTCCTCGACCTCTATGGCCTGGAAGCCGGCGGTTTCCACCATCGGGATCGTCCGGTGCATATGCATCGGGTCGCCATAGCCGGTGGCGCCATCCAGGATCAGCGGCTTGCGGGTCACTGCCGCAATTTCCGTGCCGATGGTGCACATTTCGCTGACGTTCAGGTTGGCTTCCAACAACGCCTTGGCATAGCCGGTTGCGCCGCCGCCAAGGTAGAGCGCGTCGAAGCCGGCCTTGTCGGCCATCATCGCCATCATCGGGTTCAGCACCAACGGCGCGGTGATCGGCTGGCCGGTCGCCAGCATGGCCCGGAGGGTGGACATGGGCAAAACTCCTTTTTAGTGGGAAGCGCTTTTCGAAACACGCGGGTTCGGCTAAGAGCCTATCCCATCCGAATTTGATCCGCACTAAACAGAAAAGAGGCTTCCTTATGGCGAGCGCCCTGTTTCAACCCATCGAACTGCGCGGCGTTACGCTGCCGAACCGCATCGTCATCGCGCCGATGTGCATGTATTCCGCGGTCGATGGCACCGCCAGCGACTGGCATACCATCCACTTCGGCAGCATGACCCAGTCCGGCGCCGGCCTGTTCATTATCGAGGCCACCGGCGTCGAAGCCCGCGGCCGCATTTCTCCCGGATGCACCGGTCTCTATTCCGATGAAAACGAAGCTGGGATGAAGCGCGCGGTCGATATCGCCCGCAAGTATTCCAAGATGCCGATCGGCGTTCAGTTGGGTCATGCCGGCCGCAAAGCGTCGACGCTGCCGCCACAGAAAGGCGGCACGTCGCTGAAGCCGGAAGAGGGCGCCTGGCAGACCGTCGCTCCATCTGCCGTGCCATTCGGCGACGGCTGGCATACGCCGGTCGCCATGGACCGCGCCCTGATGGATGAGGTCATCGCCGCCGCCGTGCAGGCGACGGAGCGCGCTGCCCGCATCGGCCTGGACGTGGTCGAGGTGCATGGCGCCCACGGCTATCTGGTCAGCGAATTCCTGTCGCCCATCGCCAACAAGCGCAACGACAGCTATGGCGGCGGCATCGAAAATCGCATTAAATTCCCGATGGAACTGTTCCTGGCGATGCGCGCCGCCTGGCCGGACGACAAGCCGCTGGGCGTGCGCATGAACGGCACCGACTGGGATGACGAGGGCCTGCATGTGGAGGACGCCATCGTCTTTGCCAAGGCATTGGCGGCGGAAGGCTGCGACTTCCTCGATATCTCCGGCGGTGGCAACAGCCTGGTGCGCCCGCCCCTGGCCCCCGGCTACCAGGCCGGCTATGCGGCGCAGATCAAGGCGGCCTGTGGTTTGCCGACCATGGCCGTCGGCATGATCCGCGATCCCAAGCTGGCGGAAAGCCTGGTGGCGAGCGGCGATGTCGACATGATCGCCATGGCGCGCGGCATCCTGTACGAACCGCGCTGGCCGTGGCGCGCAGCCTTCGAACTGGGCGCCGGCGCCCCCTACGCGCCGCAATACGGCCGCGCCGAGCCGGGCAAATGGATCCAGGCCTTCCCGGAAGCCCAGGCTGCGGAATAAACCCAGACCGGGTTCGCGAGAAAGTCATTTCTCGCGAACCGCCGGCCCGGCTACCATCACCGCGCGTTTTCTCCCTCGCAAAGGATTAGTCCGATGACTGTTACGATCTATGGAGCGCCGATGACCCGCGCCGGCCGTTGCCTTTGGGCGGCGGAAGAGTTACACCTGGATTACAAGCATGTCAGCCTCAACATGATTGCCGGCGAGCATAAAGCGCCGGCCTATCTGGCGATCAATCCGAATGGCAAATCGCCAGGGATGACCGACGGCGACTTCAAGCTTTTTGAGTCACTGGCGATCAATCAATATCTTGCCAGCCAATACGGCAAAGGCGGGCTTCAGCCGGATGACGCACAAGGCCAGGCATTGGCTGCGCAATGGTCGCTGTGGGTCGCTACCGAGTGCGAGACGCCATTGCTGCACGCCATCCTGCACACCTTCGGCATGTTCGGCTTCGAGAAAAGCAAGGACAAGGTGAACAACCAGCGCAAGCTGCTGGAGCCGAAACTTGTCGTGCTGGACGGCGCACTGCAAGGCCGCGACTACCTTGCCGGCAGCCGCTTTACCGTCGCCGACCTGAACGTAGCCAGCGTGTTCCAGTGGGGCCAGACCGCCGGTATGGATTGGATGCCGCATAAGAATGTGGCCGCTTGGCTGGACCGCTGCCTGAACCGACCGGCGAACCAGAAAGTCGGCGCAATGGTGGCCGCCGCGATGGCCAAACCGAAGGCATGAGCGGCGACCGATGATACTTGACGCCGATGTGCTGATC
>JAYPXD010000120.1:0-1402 GCA_038135395.1 Alphaproteobacteria bacterium
TGACGAAGCCGTGCTCTCCATCGGTTAGGCGATTGTTGGAGAGGACAGCGTGGATTTTCGCGTTATGTTTTTTGAATACCGCCAGTGTCTGGTTTTTTTACGTCTGCAGCACTGCCACGGGCGCGTCGGACTTGAAAGGACGTCCCAAGTCTATCGCGCTGGCAGGGGATGGCCGATTGCAGACAGACCTGTGCGACTATGTCGAGATAGTTCCCTCGACCTATTGGGCGATATGCTTTGGGTGCGCGCCATTCGCGCGCCGAAGGCGGTCGATCAGCCTGTCAGCGCCGTAGGCCGGAGAGATGCAGTAAATTTCGTAAAAATACAGACGGAACTGCACGATATCTTCGCCTAAAAATTCAATTCGCAGCAAAATATCGTGGCAATATAAACAGAGAATGTTGTTGTTATTAGGAAATTACGCCCCATTCATTACCAAGTATCAATCCATGCGTGCTTCTTGCCGTCGCGCGGCTTCGACGGCGGGCTGGCGCGGAGGCCGGCCAACACCCAGTCGCGGGTGTCGGCAGGGTCGATGACATTGTCGATTTCGAAGTTGGTGGCCGTGGTCAGCGCCTTGCCCTGGTCGTACATGGCGGCGACCTTTTCCTCATAGACGCGGCGGCGTTCCTCCGGGTCCTCAATGGCGGCGAGTTCGTTGCGGTAGCCGAGCTTCACCGCGCCCTCCAGCCCCATGCCGCCGAATTCCGCCGTCGGCCAGGCGACCGAGAAATACGGCGCATGGAAGCTGCCGCCCGCCATGCCTTGCGCGCCGAGGCCGTAGGACTTGCGCAAGGAGACGGTGAAGAACGGCACGCTCATGTTGGCGCCGATGACGAACACCCGGCAGCAATGGCGCACCAGCGCGGTTTTCTCATATTCCGGGCCGACCATGTTGCCGGGGGTATCGACCAGGAACAGCACCGGGATATCGAAGGCGTCGCAGAGTTGCAGGAAGCGCGCGGCCTTGTCCGCCGCCGGCGAGTCGATGGCGCCGCCCAGGTGCTTCGGGTTGTTGGCGACAATGCCGATGGGCCGGCCCTCGATCCGGGCGAAGCTGGTGATCATGCCCTGGCCGAAGTCCTTGCGCAGTTCCAGCACCGAGCCGGTGTCGGCCAGCGTTTCGATCACCTCCCGCACCTCATAGACCCGCAGGCGGTTTTCCGGCACGGCGCGGCGCAGCCAGCGCTGGTCCGCCGCCTCCCACTCGTCCACCCGGCCCTGGAAGTAGGACAGGTATTGCTTGGCGACCTGCACCGCCTCCGCCTCGTCCTTCACCGCGATATCGACGACGCCGTTCCGGGTCTGCACCGCCATCGGCCCGACTTCCTCCGGCGTATAGACGCCAAGGCCGCCGCCCTCGATCATCGCCGGGCCGCCCATGCCGATGGTGGAGGACTCG
>JAYPXD010000120.1:1412-10839 GCA_038135395.1 Alphaproteobacteria bacterium
GGCCCGTTGTGATGCCGACCATAGGTACTCAGCCAGATAGCTTTGCGAACAGGTTGAAGGCCGGGATGTGCAGGTCGGCGGAGAAATACTTGTCCGTATCGCCCGGCCGGCCGCCGCCGCCCTCCGCAAACAGCACCAGCGGCAGCTTCATTTCAGCGGCCAGCGCGAACATGCGGTCTTTCTTGTGGTGGTTGTTGAAGCCTTGGGTCCCGGCCAGCACGGTGTAGTCATAGCTCATCACCATAGCGCGGGATTGCTCGTCCGGAAACTGGTCGCCATTGATGTGGGCGGTGCCGGCGATCAGTCCATCCGCCGGCGTGCGGTCGATCAGTTCCTGCATGGTCGAGCGGTTGCGCCGCGCCGCCACCTGGAAGGCGCCGTATTCGTGGAAGCTGCCCTCGTCCACCAGATCGGCGATGTTCTCGCGGGCCGTGCGGTGGCCGGTCTTGCGGCGGCGGGCGACGGCGTCGGGGCGGTTTTCGTCCAGGGTTTTGGCCCGGCGCGCCTCCACCTCGGCGAGGTCGGGGCGGATGTGGTCGAGGTCGATCTCCTCCACCACCACCGCCGCGCCGGCCTCGACGTCAGCGGGTTCGACATAGGCGAGGGGGGAGTCTTCGAACACGGTTTCGCCGGGCTCGACCGCGATCTGGCGGAGGATGCCGCTGGTGGGGGCAGCGATCACGTGCTCCATCTTCATGGCTTCCATGATCAGGAGTTGTTCGCCGGCCACCACCGTATCGCCCACCGCTTTCGCCAGCGAGACGATGGTGCCCTGCATCGGCGCACGCACGGCCTCTGTTCCCTCCGGCCCGTCGGCGTCGGCGGCGGCGGTGTCGGCCTCGCCGGCCTCGCCTGGGAGAAGGTTCGGGTTCTGCTCGCGGCCCAGCACCAGCACGGCGAGCGGGTCGCTGGCGTCGACGCGCTGCCCGGCCCGCTTGGTGTCAGCCTTGGCCGCGGCGGCGGCAAAGTGCAGCGCCGGCACCGCCGGAGCCTGTAACAGGTCTGCGATATTTTCTTCGATGAAGCGGGTGTAGGTGGCGCCGGCCCGCACCTGCTCGTGCGCGACGACGCTTTGCAGCACGGGCAGGTTGGTGGCGACGCCGCCGATGCGGAAGCGGCGCAACGCCCGCTCGGTGCGCTTGAGGGCGTCGGCAAGGTCGCCATCGGCCGAATGCACGATCACTTTCGCCAACAGCGAGTCGAAGCGCGGGTTGGTGCGATAGCCGGTATAGCCGTAGTGATCGACACGAACGCCGCGCCCGGTCGGCGGGTCAAAGGCGATCAGTGTGCCACCGGAGGGCCGGGCCGAGCCATCCGGCTGCATCACCTCCATGTTGACCCGCGCCTGCACGGCAATGCCCTGCGGCTGCGGCGGGTGCAACGGGTTCAGGCCGAGGCTGGCCAATGTCCGGCCATCGGCCAGCGCCAGCTGCACCCGCACCAGGTCGAGGCCGGTGACGCACTCGGTCACCGTATGCTCCACCTGCAGGCGCGGGTTGCATTCCAGAAAGGCGATGGTGGTGTCATCGCCGCGGTCGTCGCCATCCACCAGAAACTCGAAGGTGCCCAAACTTTTGTAGCGCATGGCGGCAGCCAGGTCGCACGCGGCCTTGTGCAGGCGGGCGCGGACGCCGGGGTGCAGGTTCGGGGCGGGCGCGATCTCGACGATCTTCTGGTGCTGGCGCTGGACCGAGCAGTCGCGCTCGCCCAGCGCGATCACCTGGCCAGAGCCGTCGCCGGCCACCTGCACCTCGATATGGCGGGCATGCGGCAGGTATTGCTCGATGAACACGTCGGAGCGGCCGAAGGCATTGCGCGCCTCCGACTGGCTGCGCTCGAAGGCTTCGGCAAGTTCATCGGCTTCGTGGACGACGCGCATGCCGCGGCCACCGCCGCCGGCCACCGCCTTCAGCATGACCGATGCGCCGCTTTCGAGCCCGGCAAAGAAAGCCTGCGCCACATCGAGCAGGGTCGGGCCGTCGGTGCCCGGCAGCAGCGGCACGCCCAGTTCGGCCGCCAGCCGCCGAGCCTCCACCTTGTCGCCGAACAGGTCGAGCGCATCCGGCGCGGGGCCGACGAAGGTCAGTCCGGCCTCGGCACAGGCGCGGGCGAAATCGCCGTTCTCGGCCAGGAAGCCATAGCCCGGATGCACCGCGTCCGCGCCCGCGTCCCTGGCGGCCTGCACCATGCCGGCAATGTCCAGGTAGGCGGCGGGCCCGGAGCCTTGCAGTGCGACGGCCTGGTCCATGGCGCGGGTGTGCAGGCTCTGGGCGTCGTCCTGGCTGTAGACCGCGACGGTTTCGATGCCCATGTCGGCGGCGGTTTGGGCGATGCGGATGGCGATCTCGCCGCGGTTGGCGATAAGCAGGCGATGCATGCGGAAGGTTTCCGGACGGCGGGAGCGGGTGACCGTACGATAGTCCCCGGACCCGCCGAAAGAAACCCGGCAGCAAAGCCGTGCCCCTTCAGCGCCCCGTTCAGTCGAACAGCGACAGGTCGATCAGGTCGCCCATCCGGTTGTAGCCGACATCGCCCGGGTGCAGGTGGTCGCCGTTGTCGTAGATCGGCAGCATCCGCCTGGGATGGCTGGGGTCGCGCAGGCCCTCGTCAAAGTCGATGACCGCATCGAACGCGCCGCTGGTCCGGATCCATTCGTTCAGCGCCACCCGTTTCGCCTCGCCCTCCAGCGTATAGGCCCCCATCAGGAAGGTCTCGTTTTCGAACGGCGTCAGCGTGCCGCCGAATATCTTGATGCCGCGGTCGTGCGCCCGCAGCGTCATTTGGTAGAGCCCGTCGATCAATTGCTGCGCCGTGACCACCTCTTCCGGCAGGCCGCGGCGGTTGCGGATATCGTTGATGCCCAGCACCACGATGGCATGGGTAACGCCCGGCTGCGCCAGCACATCCCGGTCAAAGCGGCGAATACCGCTGTCGCCGCGGATGTCGTGGGCGATGCGGTTGCCGCCCAGGCCTTGGTTCATCACGCCGAACATCTTGCCGCCGCGGGCGATGATCCGGCGGGCCAGCTGGTCCGGCCAGCGGGCAAAGGCGTCATAGGTGGAGATATTGCCGTCGGTGATCGAATCGCCCAGAGCGACGATGCCGCCGACATCCCTGCTGGCCTCCACGTCGATACCGCAGAGGAAGTACCAGTCGTCGACCATGCGCGCGGTGTGCATGACCTCGTGCGCGGAAAAATCGCCGGGCGGCGACAGGAAATTCTGCTGGCGGGAATAGCGGCCGGTCACGCCGAAGCTGGCCGGGATCTCGCCGGGCACATAGAGGCTGACCGCCAGGTCCTGCAGTGGCTCGACACGCAACGCGACCGGATCGCTGATCACGAAGGCGCCCGACGGAATCTTGACGGAAGCGGAGCCGTTGAATGTCACCACCCGGTCGGTCGCCGGCTGGACGGCGGCCCCTGTCGCCCGGATCGCGACATGGGTGGAGGCGATGACCAGGTCGCCCTGGCCCGCCGCGTTCGACAGGCGGATTCGCAGACGGTCTCCGCCGATGCTGACGCGCGGAAACATGCGGATCGTCGGGCTGCTGAGCGATACGCCGTCGGCAATCGCGGGCGTTGAGGTCCAGGTTCCGACCCAGTGGGATGAGCGTGATGTTGGCATGGCGGGGCTTCCTCGTTCTTTGGATGAACAAGAGTCGCCCGCCATATTATCCTGTCAAGATCGGTCGCCGCGATCCTGGGCGCCTTGGCCTCAGGCCGCGCCTTCCAGCACGATCTTGCCGAAATGCTGGTTCGCCTTCATGTGCGCCAGGGCGTCGGCCACTTGCGTGAACGGGAAGACGCAGTCGATGGGCAGGCGCAGTTGGCCGGCAGCGACGGCGGAGCCCAAATCAGCCTGCATGGCCTTGGCGATGTCGCGGATTTCTGCGACCGAGCGGGTGCGGAAGGTGACGCCGATATAGTCGATGCGCCGCGCCGCATGCAGGTCGAAGTTGAACTCGCCGCTGAAGCCGCCCAGCCGCCCGACATTGACGATGCGGCCCAGCACCTTGGTGCAGCGCAGCGAGTCGTTGACGGTGTAGCTGGAGACGTTGTCGACGATCAGGTCGACGCCTTCGCCCTTGGTCGCCTCCAGAACCTGGTCGGCCCATGTCGGGTCGCGGCTGTCGAGCGCCAGGTCGGCGCCGAATTCCTTCAGCCTGGCGCGACGCTCCGCATTGGTGGACGTGCCGATCACCAGCCCGGCGCCTTTGTACCTGGCGATTTGCTGCGCCATCAGGCCGACGCCGGAAGACGCGCCCTGGATCAGCACGCTCTCGCCCGTCTGCATGCGGCCGGCGGTAACGACGGCGTTGTGCATGGTGTTCAGCGCAGTCGGCAGGGTCGCGGCTTCGTTCCAGGAAACGTTGGCGTCGGGGATTTTCATCGCCCGGCCCCAGTCGGCGACGGCATATTCCGCCCAGCCCTGCGCGCCGCCGCACATGACGCGGTCGCCCGGTTTCAGGCCGTTGGCAGCGGCCTCCGCCCCGCATTCCACGACTTCGCCGACGAACTCCAGCCCGACAATCGTACCGGCCCCGCCGGTGCGGCCATGGGCCATGCCGGAAGCCACCATCAGGTCCGCCCGGTTCAGGCCGCAGGCCCGCACCCGCACCAGGACCTCGTTCGGCTTCGGGTTTGGTTTGGCGACGTCCTGGATTTGCACGCCAGACGGTGTAACGACAACGGCTTTCATTGGGGGCAGCTTCCTGTACCGGGTATGGGTGGGCATCAACGCCAGCACCATACGCCGCAGCACATCTCAAATCCAAACCGGAATAAGAGGTAGAGCCCGACATCGGCGAGCGTCAGCGCCGCCAGAAACGGCAAAACCATTTAGACAAGGATTGTCTCTACAGCCTGCAATGCGGGGTCTGTCTGTTTGAGCAGCACGTAGTTGCGTCTAGGCGAACCCTAGCCCGCGGCGGGCCAGGGTGATAGGATCCGCATGGTTCCCGCCAGAAACGAGACCATCGCCATGGACCGCGCCAAAGAACTCGGCATTCTGAAAACTTTGCTGCATTACAATGAGACCGGCACCACCGCTATGGCCGAAGCGCCATGGGAGAACGCCGTCTCGGCCTATATGTGCCCGGACCGGCACCGCCTTGAAGAGGAAAGGCTGATCCGCGGCCGTCCGGTTGTCATGGGCATGTCCTGCGATTGGCCGGAAAACGGTTCCTACCGCACCGACGATTTCACGGGCGTTCCGATCCTGATCGTGCGCGGCCGGGATGGCAGGCTGCGGGCGTTTCTGAATGTTCGCCGGCACCGCGGCGCCAAAGTGACGGAGGGTTGCGGCAAGGCCCGGTCGTTCCGTTGCCCCTATCATGCCTGGGTGTATGCCGATGACGGCGCATTGCGGGCCGTGCCCGAGCAACACGCCTTCGAAGGCGCGCTGGATGGCCGCCAGGGCCTGACCCCGCTGCCGCTGGCGGAGAAGTACGGCATGGTCTGGGTGCTGCCGACCCCCGCCGCCGATGGCTCGTGCGATCTGGATATCGATCCCTGGCTAGGCGGCCTGGAAGCCGACCTCAAATTCTGGGAGCTGGACACCTATCACTTCCATTCCCGGCATGCCCACTACGAGAACATGAACTACAAGTTGCTCGTGGATACTTTCCTAGAAGGCTATCATTTCGGCTTTCTCCATGCGGACACGCTCCGCGGCGTGCTGAAGCCGCACATGAACCATTTCGAGACGTTCGGCCCGAACTCCCGCACCACCTATGCCCGCGCCAAGCTGGACCGGCTGCCGAATACGCCGGAGGAGGAATGGAGTCTGATGTGGAACTCGACCATCGTCACGCAGATGTTTGCAAACACGGTGTTTTCACCCCAGGGCGACCACATGGAGATCTACCGCTGCTTTCCGGTGGAGGGCCGGCCCGACCGCTCGGTCATGGAGATGTCGCTCTATATTCCCAAGCCGGCGGCGACCGCTGACGAAAAGCGTCACTGGGACGCCAACATGGACCTGGCGCTGAACGTGATCACCACCGAGGACTTCCCGGCCAGCCGGACCATGCAGATCGGTTTTGGCTCCGGCGCGCAACAGAGCATCGTCTTCGGCCGCAACGAGCCCGCGCTGATTCATTACCACCAGTCCATCCGGCGCGAATTGGGCCTGCCGATGGAGGGCGAACCGGTAAAGGCTGCGGCGGAGTAGGGGGCTACAGCACCTCCTGCCTTCATCTCACCCTGAGTAGGCGGCATCGTTGCCGTATTGAAGGGCGTAGGGTGCGCTGATCCTTCGATACGCGCTCGGCGAGCGCTGCTCACGATGAGAATGAGGGGGGGGCGGGCTGCCGCCTCAAACCGGCACCGGTGCTTCCGCTGCGATCAGCCCTTCGGCCTTCAATTCCGCCCAGAGGTCCGGCGGCACTTCCGTCCGCATCCAGGCCAAGTTGGCGCGGACCTGCTCGGTCGAGACCGGCCCCGGGATGACCGAGGCGACACTGGGATGGGCCAGCACGAATTGCAACGCCGCGGCGCCCAACGGCACGTCATGCCGGGCGCAAACCGCCTGGATGGCCGCGGATTTCTGCATTACAGCATCCTTGGCCGTGCGGTAGCCGTAGGTCGCGCCCGGCTGCGGCCCCACCGCCAGAATGCCGGAGGCGAACGGCGCGCCGATGACGACGGAGACGCCCTTTGCCTGGCACAGGTTCAATTCCGCCAGGCCACGCTGGTCCATCAGGGTGTAGGGCATGGCAACCAGGAAAAAGTCGATGGGGAAGCGCTCCAGAAAGCGCGGGATCATGCCGGAAAGATTGACGCCCGCGCCGATCGCCTGGATTTCGCCGCTCGCTTTCAGGTCCGCCAGCGCCCGGAAGCCGCCGCCGCTTAGCGTATCCAGCGCTGCCGCCACCGCGTCTTCGGAGCCCTGGTGCCCGATGTCCAGGTCGTGGATCAGCAACGCCTCCACCCGGTTCAGCCCCAGCCGGGCGAGGCTCATCTCATAGCTTTTCAGAATGGCGTCATGCGAATAGTCGAAGCGCGGCTCGAACGGCAGTCCGCCCTTCCACGCCGGATGCCGGTACTGGTCCGGATCGGCGGGCCTTGAGTGCACCCGCCCGACTTTGGTGGAGACGACGAAGCTCTGCCGCGGCTTGGTCCGCAGCACATGGCCGAGCCTGAGTTCCGCCTTGGTATTGCCGTACCAGGGCGAGGTGTCGAAATACCCGATCCCCGCCGCATGCGCCGCCTCGATGGTAGCGGAGGCCTGCGCCTCCGGGATAACGGCATGCATATCGCCCAGGCTCGCCGTGCCCATGCCGAGTTGGGTGACGCGGAGCGGCGTGCTGGCGATCTGGCGGGGGAGGTGGGGGTTCAAGGGGGGATTGTTTCTATGTGAGTGGGTCTGGTGGATCGTGAATTTCGGCACTGGCGCTAACGCAGCTTGGCTTCAGGCGAGAGGTTGAGTTTTCTGCGAACGAATTCATCGAACATCGGTACAGTAAAATCGATGTCTCCAAATGTTGGGCTGTAGATCATACCTTTCCGGATAATGCTGGCCTGGCGGGGGCCAAGCGAACGGACGTCTTTGCCTAGGCGGTCTGCGACATCGGACGCTTTATATGGCCTGTGGCCCAGCCCCGCCATCGCCTTAACATAATCCACCTCGGCGTTGGTCAGCCGGTCCATGCGAACTTTGAAAAAGCTCTCCTCTAACCAGTTCTAACCGAATTAGGTTAGAACTCGGTAGAACTTTGTGTGGGACCAGACATGCCGCCGCGTTGAAACGTGACATCAGCAGTTTGGGCCAGAAAAAATGAAAGGCCCAACTCCTACCGGAGCCAGGCCTTTCTTGTCGTCTAAAACGAGACCAATTTACGGCGCCTCGTTCGAGAACATGATGCTGCCGCTGGCGCTGAACATGCCGCCCACGCCATGGCAGAGGCTGGTCTTGGCGCCCTGCACCTGGGCCGGAGAGGTGCCGCGCATCTGGCGGATGCTCTCCTGCAGCGCGTACATGCCGTACATGCCGCTATGCATGTAGCTCAAACCGCCGCCATTGGTGTTCAGCGGCAGCTTGCCACCGGGCCGGGTGTTGCCCTCCCAGATGAAGTCGCCGCCTTCGCCGCGCTTGCAGAAGCCCAGGTCTTCCAGGCCATAGATCGGCAGGTGCGCGAACGCGTCGTAGATCATCAGGTGGTCGACGTCGGAGTGCTTCAGGCCGGAGGACTTCCAGACGTTCTCGCCGGCAATGCGGAAAGCCTGGGAGGAGGTGAAGTCGCTCATCTGGCTGACCATGGTGTGCTCGCCGGCCTCGCCAGCGCCCAGCACATAGACCGGCTTGGTCGGAAAGTCCTTGGCCCGGTCGGAGCGGGTGAGGATCAGCGCGCCGCCACCGTCGGTCACCAGGCAGCACATCAGCAGCGAGAACGGCCAGGCGATCATCCGGGCGTTCATCACGTCATCGACGGTCAGCGGATCGCGGAAGGTCGCCCGCTCGTGGAACGCCGCCCATTCGCGTTGCACCACCGCGACATTGGCAACTTTCTCGATGTCTACGCCATAGGTTTTGAGATAGCGCATCACCGGGATGGTGAACATGGTCGGCGGGTTGGTGACGCCGTAGGGGATCTGGAACTGGCCGTCGAGCATGGCCGGGTTGATGCCGCGGGGCGTCATGCCGACCTGGCTGCGGCCGCTTTCGCCATGGGTGATCAGGATCGTGTCGGCCATGCCGCTTTCGATCGCCGCGACCGCATGGCGGACGTGGATCATGAACGAGCAGCCGCCGACGCTGGTACCGTCCACATAGCGCGGCTTGATGCCCAGATAGTGGGCGATCTCGATCGGGTTTTCGCGCGCGGTGGCGATGCCGTCGATATCCCCCGGCTTCAGGCCGCAATCGGCCATGGCATTGAGGGCGGCATCCGCGTGCAGCTGGATATTGGACATGTGGGGGAGTTTGCCGAGGTCGGTGGTCTCAGCAGCGCCGACTACGGCGACGGAACCGGGTTTCATCGGTCGTGTATTCCTTTCGTCCTGGGCGCTATTAGGAGGCCGGCTTGAACAGCGGCAGGTTGATGTCGTCGGTCAGGCGCTTGAAGGTCACCTGCACCGGCATGTCGAGCTGCAGCGCGTCCGGCGTCTGCGCGCATTCGACGATGTTGGTCATCATCTGCACGCCCTCGTCCAGCTTCACGACCGCGATGGCGTAAGGCGCCGGCATGTCGAAGTTGGGGTGGTCGCGGTGGCTGATGATATAGGACCAGAGCACGCCTTTGCCCGACGCCTCGAACGTCTCGACATTGCGGGAACCGGTATAGGGGCTGAACGGGCGTGGCGGGAAATACGCCTTGCCGGTATCCTTGCAGCGCTGGAGGATGATTTTGCCCTGGTTGCAGCCGTCCCAGAAATGCAGGGTTTCGGGCGTGGCCTTGGGCACGGGTCGGCGCGGTTTTTCGCTCA
>JAYPXD010000121.1:0-10828 GCA_038135395.1 Alphaproteobacteria bacterium
GGACTGGACGGTCTTGGGCTCCACGGTCATGACCTCGCCCGCCGTCATGGCGAGGATGTCGTTCTCCATGTGGCGGCGCAGATCGCCGTCGGTGATCAACCCGACGAGCGTGCTGCCGGCGTCGACGACGCCGACGCAGCCGAACGACTTCGCGGTCATCTCGATGATCGCCTCGGTCATCGGCGTGTCCTCGCGGACCAGCGGCATCGCGTCGTCGCGGTGCATGATGTCGACCGCCTTGGTCAGGCGCGAACCGAGCTGTCCGCCGGGATGGAGCATCCGGAAATCCTCTGACGAGAAGCCGCGGCGTTCGAGAAGCGAAACCGCGATCGCGTCGCCGAGCGCGAGCATGACCGTCGTCGAGGTGGTCGGTGCGAGGTTCAGGGGACAGGCCTCGGGGCTGTCGGGCATTACCAGCGACACGTCGCCGGCGCGGGCCAGCGCGCTTCCCGCCCGTCCGGTGATCGAGACCAGCGGGATGCCCTTGAGCTTGGCGTAGGCGACGATGTCGGAAAGCTCCGCCGTTTCGCCGGAGTTCGACAGCGCGATGACCGCGTCCTTCACGGTGATCATGCCGAGATCGCCGTGGCTCGCCTCGGCGGGATGGACGTATTGCGTGGGCGTGCCGGTCGACGCTAGGGTCGCCGCGATCTTGTGGGCGACATGGCCGCTCTTGCCCATGCCGGTGACGATGACGCGGCCCTCGACCGAAATCAGCAGGTCGATCGCGCGGTCGAACGCCCCGTCGAGGGCGGCGGACAGCGCCCGGAGCCCGTCGATCTCCATGTCGATGACCCGGCGCGCGGCGTCGATCGCGGTCGCCGGCGCGCCGTCCTCGGTATCCATCAGCCTGTCGTCGCTCTGCGTCATTGAGAAATCTCTCGGATTTGCCGCAATCGTACCCGAATCCGCCGAACCCGGCGAGCCCCGTAGGTGGGGAGCGGGCCGGAACGCGGTATGACCGCCGCGCGAGCTAGTGCGCGAAGATGTCCGTCTCCGGCCAGCCGGCGAGGTCGAGCTCGGCCCGGGTCGGCAGGAAGTCGAAGCTGGCCTGGGCGAATTCGGTCCGCCCCTCGCGCGCGAGCATCTCGTCGAGCTTTTCCTTCAGCGCGTGCAGGTACAGCACGTCGGACGCGGCGTAGGCCATCTGCTGCTTCGTCAGTTCCGACGCGCCCCAGTCCGAAGACTGCTGTTCCTTCGAAATGTCCTGGCCGATCAGCTCCTTGCAGAGATCCTTCAGCCCGTGGCGGTCCGTGAAGGTCCGGACCAGCTTGGACGCGATCTTCGTGCAATAGACCGGCTGGCTGGTGACGCCGAGATAGCGCCGCAGCACCGCGATGTCGAAACGGCCGAAATGATAGAGCTTTAGGACGCTGTCGTCGGTCAGCAGGCGCACCAGATTCGGCGCGTCGAACCCGTCGGGCTCGAACTTGACCAGATGCGCGTTCCCGTCGCCCGCGGACAGCTGCACGAGGCACAGCCGGTCGCGATGCGGGTCGAGGCCCATGGTCTCGGTATCGATGGCGACGATGTCGCCGAAATCAACGTTGTCGGGCAAATCGCCGTGGTGCAGTTCTATCGCCACGGTATCTCCGTTCGCCGCGGTCCGGCAGGCAAGTGCGGCACTGTGCGGCTGGTTGGAAATGGTGCCCAGGAGAAGACTCGAACTTCCACGACCTTGCGGCCACAGGTACCTGAAACCTGCGCGTCTACCAATTCCGCCACCTGGGCAACAGGATAGCTTGCACAGACCGAATTTCGGCAGCGCCGCTTGCGGGTAGGAGCGTGTTGTTAAAGCGCTCGTGTCCTATTGTCAACGGCTGCTTGCAACGGCAGGGATATAGATTGACGCAGGTGACGGTAGAGGCGTTTCGCCATGCATTTCGACGATAAAGCCACGGCTCGGGACTATGTCTGGCACAGGCTTGAGACAGAAGCGCTAGCCGCTTTTCCCTTTCCGGCCCGGGGACGCATCCCCAACTTCAAGAACGCCCGGCAGGCGGCGCTGAACCTGTTTCAGACGCCCTTGATGCAGAGCGTGCGGTGCATCAAGGTCAATCCCGATAGTCCGCAGCGCCACGTGCGCGCGGAGGCCTTGCGCCGTGGCGTTACGGTGTTTGTGCCGACGCCCCGATTGGCCGGCCACTTCATGGTGCTTGATCCAAGACACATTCCGATCGACGCAATCTGGCAGGCATCGGCGCGCACGAGTTGGCCCGAGTGGGCGTACGAAGTGGGCTTGCGGGAACTGCCGCACTTCGATGCAATCGTTACCGGATGCGTTGCGGTCACTCCTACCGGCAAGCGTGCAGGCAAAGGCGCCGGATATAGCGATTTGGAATTTGCGATTCTCCGTGAACTAGGTCACCCGCCTGTACCGGTTGTGACGACGGTTCACGACGTTCAAATCGTGCAGGATTTCCCGATCGCCGCCCATGACCAGCCATTGGCGATGATCGCTACGCCGCAACAGGTGATCGCCATCGCCGATCCCTTGCCCGCTCCTCGGGGTATTGACTGGGCCAATTTGCCAGCCAATGCTTTGGCGATAATGCCAGTACTGCGCGATTTGGCTCAAAACCGGCCTTAGCCGGTGCTGGACCCCTGTGGACGCTGCAGACGAGGGATGTTGCTGGACTTTCGGCCACTGGGGGCGTCGCGTCGCGGCCGTTGGGCCGGCGTTTCTTCCGGGCGTTGCAGAGAGCGCGTCCGTTTGGTTTCCGCTACTTCGCCTTCTTTCAATGTCCAGATCACAACCTGTTTCAGCACCTTACCGAGTGCCTCATCGAATGCGGCTATGACCGGGTCCAACTGATTTGGTGGCGCAGGTACGCTGTAATCGAAATCCGCAGACGCCATGATTTGGCGCTCCGGCATTTGTACAAGTTTGACGTTGAGGGCGACGTTCACAACATGCGTGCCGTCCCTTTGTTCGGCCTGAAATTCGCGCAATTCGCTCTTCAGCACGTAGTCTGGGCGCAAGCCAATGGACTCGCGGCCGACGGCGACGATGGCTTTGCTATTGTCGAACGACTCGATAATTAGCGATTGCACCATCAGCGGCGCACGGTCGACCCAATTGGCTTGCGCGTAATAATCGAAGCGAAGCGGCGATAGCATCAGGCCGATCCGCGGAGAATCGATACTGGCTTGCGCGCTGGGTGGCTCGACAACCAATTGCCACTTAACCTTTTTCACCCCTTCGAAGGCGGTTTTTGGGGTTAGGCGATACAGACGGGGAGGCGGACCTTGGCCTGGAATGAAAGATTCGCAGGCAGTCAGAGCCAGCAGGCTGACGCCGCCGACTAAAAGCGCGCGGCGGTTTGGGTGGGGGTTAACGTGCTTCATAGCCCTTTTGCTGATTTCCGAAGATAAATCCTGCGGGGTCACGGCCCAGTTCGTTCGCCACGCGCCGCATGGTAACGGTCAGTTCGCGCAATTCCGCGATGAAAGCGTTGACATCGTAAAGCGTAACATGGGTGAAGTCACGCAACGGACGACGATTTTCGTCCAGCATCAGGTTAATCGTCTTGGCGACCCCGCCAATATCGGCCGCGGTCTTGGTCAGATCCTTAAAGGCCTGGTCAGCGCCACCCAGCGCGCCTTCGGCCGATTGCATCGTGTGCGCTGCGGCTTTCAGCGCGGTGGCGATATCGGGCTCTGTAGCTTTGACCAGCTTGTCCAGGCGCGCCACGGCTGAATTGGCGTTGGCGACGAGGTCGCGCAATGCCGGTCCGCTGGCCGCGGCGTCGGCGGACAGTGCGGCGGCGTTTCGCAAAAGGTCCTCAATCGCCTTGCGGTTCTGTGTGTTCAGGACCATCGATACCTGGGCGACCATCGCTTTCACCTGGTCGACGAGCGCCGGCGCGCCTTCGAACAGTTTTTCCAACTGCGATGGCGTTGCTTCGATGATCGGATATTCGGCGCCGCCCTGGCGTTGCAGGGGAGGGTCATTGTTCATTCCGCCAGCCAGCATGATCAATGCCCCGCCGGTCAGGCCCTGCAATTCCAGACTGGCGACGGTGCTGGTCTTGACCGGCGTCGTGCCCAGCACCTCGATGGTCGCGCGAACTTTCTCGACATTGTTGGGATCGATCCGCAGGTCGATGACCTCGCCGACGGAAATGCCGCGATAGGTCACCGAACTTCCAATCTTCAGGCCGGAGACCGAGCCGTTAAAATATACCCAATAGCGCTTGAACGTGGCGTCGCTATCGTATTTGGCCATCCACAGGACAAAGCCCATGGCGGCAACGAACATCAGCACCACTGTGCTGCCGACGGCGACATAGCCTGCGCGAGTTTCCATCATGCGGCTCCAGCAAAGGCTGCGGCTCGACCGCGAGGGCCGTTGAAATAGTCATTAATCCATGGGTCGGGACGCGCGCTGATCTCAGCTATTGTGCCGGCAATCAGTTGTTTTTTAAGGATCACGCCGATCCGGTTGCACGCGGTGTAGAGACTGTCGAGATCGTGCGTGATCATGACCACCGTCAGTCCGAGGGCGGCTTGCAAGTCCAGAACCAATTGATCGAAATGTGCGGCCCCAATGGGGTCGAGGCCAGCGGTCGGTTCATCGAGGAAAACGATTTTGGGGTCCAGCGCCAGGGCGCGGGCCAGGCCGGCGCGTTTGCGCATCCCGCCGGATAGCTCCGCCGGATATTTAGCGCCCGCGGATGGATCGAGGCCCGCCAACTGCAATTTCAATGCAATGATAGCCCTGCGGTCGGCGGCGCGCAGACGCGTATGTTCCTTCAACGGCACATCGATATTCTCCGAAACCGTCAACGAACTGAACAGCGCGCCGTCCTGAAACATGATGCCCCACTGCCGCCGCAGTGCCTGCGCTGCCGCGCTGTTCGCCTGAGTGTTTTGGCCAAAAACTTCTATCTGGCCGGCAGCCGGCCGTAACAGCCCGATAATGGTGCGAACCAGAACTGATTTTCCTGTCCCGGATCCGCCCACCAGGCCGAAAACCTCGCCCCGGTTGATGGTAAGGTCGAGATTATCGTGGATGACTTGGGCGCCGAACTGCGTGCGCAGGCCACGTACCCGGACTGCGGGCATCATCTCGGGCTTGGGATCGGCAAAGTTTTGCTCAATGAATGGCATCGGGTCTCAAACTCCCAATATTGAGACGAAGATCGACATGCCGGCATCGATGACTATAACAAAGAAAATCGCCTGAACCACGGCGGCAGTGGTGCGAATGCCGACCGAGGCTGCATCCTGGCCGACCATAAGCCCTTGCTGGCAGCCAATGGCGGCGATTGCCATAGCAAACAGCGGCGCTTTGGACAGGCCGACCCAGAAATGCAGGATCGGCACTCCGGTTTGGAACTGCCGCAGAAACTGCCCAAAGGAAATATCGAGCGCCAGCGTCGCCATGATAGCGCCGCCGAGAATGCCCAAGGCGTCGGCAAAAATCACCATGAACGGAAACATCAGGCAGAGCGCCAGAACCCGTGGGATTACCAATACGGTGATGGGATCGAGGCCGATGACGCGCATGGCATCAATCTCCTCATTGATCTTCATGGTTCCGATTTGGGCAGCAAATGCACTGGCTGAGCGGCCGGCGACGACAATCGCGGTGATGAGCGCGCCCATCTCCCGCAAGACGCCGATACCGACCACGTTTACGGTGAATATCTGCGCGCCGAACCGGGCCAATTGGTCGGCTCCCTGATAGGCCGTGACGACACCCAGGAGGAAGCTCAGCAGGCCAACGATTGGTAGGGCCGAGACGCCTGCCGCCTGCATGTGATGCACAACGGATTTGGCTCGCAGTTGGCGCGGCCTGCCCAGAGTCTGCGCCAGCTTTACGACAATTTGCCCTTGGAACGACAGCAGATGCAGGGTTGCTTTCGCCAAGTCGATTGCCCGATGGCCAATTTCAGCAAGGCTGTCGCCCCATCGGCCGGTTGGCGGAGAGATTGCGCCTGTCCTGCTTTGCGCAAAGGCGTCTGTAATGCGCTCATAGAATGCGGGCGGGTGACGCAATTCAACAGTCGCCGCTGACTTCCTCAGCTGCTCAATCCAACGGTGCAGTACCAATGCACCATTGCTATCCAGCGTTTCGATCTTTTGGAAATCGACGATGACGACCTGGCCTGCAATGTCAGAACGCTCTGCCTTTGGCCATCCGACCTGATCCAGACGCGACGTTATCCAGGCGCCGGATACCGTCACGGTGATGCCGTTGTCGTCGCGAGACCACGCAGACGCAGGAGTGCTAGATGTCACTGCGAGCCGTCCAACAATCGTGCGCCATGCTGGCGAAGGCTTCGGCCGTTCGGGCGTCTCATCGGGGTGAGGCGGCTGGCTGCCATTGGTTCTGAACACCTGTGCAAGAAGCGGGTGGTGGGCGTTAGATAGGCTTGTCGCTGTCTGGCATCCGCGGAGACCACCGTTATTGCTGATCTAGCCTGCGGACTCCAGCCGGAATCGCGTGGACAAATGGTCAATCGGGCCGTGACCCTGGCCGAAACCGGGGGCATTGGCAATGCCGGCGTGGACGAACCGACAGCCTCTTTCAACAGCCTCTGGCAATGGCAGCGACGCCGCGACGCCAGCGGCGATCGCCGAAGCGAGCGTGCATCCGGTGCCGTGCGTATGGCGGGTATCCAACCTAGGCGACACGAACTGTTCCGCGTCTTTGCCAGGCTGAAGCAGCAGATTCAAAACCCCGTTGCCTTGCAAATGGCCGCCTTTCAGCAGGACCGAGGTGTTGAACCTGGCTAACAGTTGTGCTGCCGCTTGCTCCAGATCGGACTCATCGGCAATGGCGCTGCCCAGCAGGACCGCCGCTTCCTCGGTGTTTGGCGTGATAAGGTAGGACCGGGGCAGAATATGGTGCGCGAGCGCGCCTACCGCTTCGGATTGCAACAATGCCGCGCCGCCTTTGGCGACCATCACCGGGTCGGCGATGACGGGGATGTCGGGATATGCGGCCAGAACCTGCCCCACCGCCTCAATCAGTGCCGCAGAATGCAACATACCTAGCTTGATCGCGTCCGCGCCGATGTCCTCGAGACAGGCCCGCATCTGTGCCGCTACCAACTCAGGCGGTATGGCGTGAACGGCTGTTACACCTTGCGTATTCTGCACCGTAATCGCCGTGACCGCGGTCATGGCATACACGCCCAGTGCAGACAGTGTTTTGATATCGGCCTGGATGCCGGCGCCGCCTCCGGAGTCGGACCCGGCTACGACAAGAACGCGTGGAGGCGCGCTCATACCGCCACCTGGGTGATCAATTCGCACAACTCGTCCACAATGGCTTCCACCTCATCCTCGCGATCGCCTTCCGCCATGACGCGAACCAAAGGCTCTGTTCCTGACTTACGCACCAAAAGCCGTCCCATTCCATCCAAACGTCTTTCAGCATCCTGAATTGCGCCTTTAACGCGATCATCCGTCATCGGATCTCCGGAGCTGTAGCGGACATTCTTCAAAAATTGCGGCAATGGTGCAAATACAGACAGCAATTCGTCCGATCGACGCCCGCTTCCGACCAAGACAGACAAAACCTGAAGCGCTGCAATCAGCCCGTCGCCTGTGGTGCTGAAATCGCTCATGACGATGTGGCCGGACTGTTCGCCGCCCAGATTGTAACCGTCCGAGCGCATGCGCTCCACGACATGACGGTCGCCCACGGCCGTGCGCACCAAGCTCAGGCCCAATGATTCCAGGTAGCGTTCAAGGCCCATATTCGACATGACCGTTGCAACGACGCCGCCGCCAGACAATCCGTCCTGAGCGCTCCATTGGCGGGCAATCAGCGCCATCACCTGATCGCCATCGACGATCGTACCCTTGCAGTCAACCAATTGGACGCGGTCGGCATCGCCGTCGAGCGCGATGCCGATATCGGCGCCGGTCTCCACCACCATTTTTGCCAGCGCTTGCGGCTTGGTTGCGCCGCAATTGGCATTGATATTCGTACCGTCGGGTGCGCAAGCCATTTGCGTGACAGACGCGCCCAATTCGAACAAGGCCTGTGGCGCAGCCCGATAGGCCGCGCCATTGGCAGCATCGACAACAACCTTCAGGCCATCCAGGCGCAGTCCTCGAGGTAAGGTATGCTTGACAATTTCGATATAGCGCCCGGTTGCATCTTCCATCCGGCGGGCTTTGCCGATGTTATCGACCGTTGGCAAGGTCCAGTCGCGGCCAGCAATGCGCGCTTCGATGGACTGTTCCCAAACATCCGGCAGCTTGAAGCCATCCGCACCGAAAATCTTGATGCCGTTGTCATGGTAAGGATTGTGAGAGGCTGAAATCACTACGCCCAACCCGGCGCGCAGGGATCGGGTCATATTGGCAACGGCAGGCGTCGGCAACGGCCCGGTCAAAACAACGTCCATTCCCATAGACAGGAAGCCAGACTCCATCGCGGACTCGAGCAGGTAACCGGACAGACGCGTATCCTTGCCAATTACGACCAATGGATGCGCCGATGGGGCTCGGGCAAAGAATTCCGCTGCCGTGGCCATAGCCACATCAACTGCGACATGCGCGGTCATCGGATGAAGGTTTGCAGTGCCTCGGATGCCGTCGGTGCCGAAAAGTTTTGTTGTCATAGCAGAACCTGCCATTTCTATTGTCGCAGTCAGCAGTATGTTATCGGAAAATTGAGGAGATTTGCAGGGCTTGTCGGGTCGCGGCGACATCGTGAACACGTAAAATTGTTGCACCCAGCCGTGCCGCCGCCAGCGCTGCTGCCAATGACGCTGGCAGGCGGTCAGCCGCCAGCTTGGCGCCGCTCAAATATCCCAGTGATGCTTTGCGCGACAGGCCGATAACTATAGCTACTCCGAGCCCGGTCAAAATCGGGAGATGCCGTATGACCGCGTGATTGTGCGAAACGGCTTTGCCAAAGCCGAAACCTGGATCGACGGCGATCCGGTTCCTGGAAATGCCCGCCGCCTCTAAGGTTGAAATCCGTCGTTCCAGCCAGTCGTACAGCGAAAATATCCCGCGCTCCGAACGTGGCCATTTCTGCTTGGTCGTCGGGTTGCCGCGCATATGCCCGACAACAAGGCCGGCGGTTTCACCCAAGGCTTCCGCAGGCATCATCCCTGAAACATCGTTGACGATCGATGCGCCGGCTTGGACCGCCGCCTTGGCGACACAGGGTCGGACTGTATCAATTGATAGCGTACAGGCGGGCTGCCTTGCCAGTGCGGTGATGACGGGGAGCACGGCCTCAAGTTCGCGGGCCTGGGCGACGATCGCGCTGCCCGGGCGGGTGGATTGGCCGCCGATATCAAGAATACTCGCGCCATCAGCATACAGTTGGCGTCCGAGTTCGATTCCGGCGACCGCATCAGGCCGAGTTGAGTCTGAGAAAAAGCTGTCGTTGGTAAGGTTAACAACGCCCATTAGCGACAGCGAGTTGCGGCCATGTCCAGTCAGTCCAGGAAAAGCCGGCGCAACACGCCAATGCCGCAAAATCCGGTCACAACGCACGCGCTCATGATCGGCAAGGCCAGCCAACCAATTCTCGACTTCGCCGGCCTTTACCACCGTCCGCGGCACCGTTGCACCTGGCCGCCAAACCACGATTGAAAGAGCTGACGCTGCACCGCCAAACACTGTTATGGCGTCGTAGCTCCCCTCAAACGGGTGTGGGATGATATCGACAGGTTCGAGATACAGCGGTGTAGGCGGGCAAATATCCCGGATCACGCCTCTGCCGGTCTCGGTTTGGTTGAGGGGAAGGTCGAACGGCCGCCGTGGTCGCTGGGCGCATCCGGCTTTGCCGGCCGGACTTCTGCCGGCCGTTGCACGCTGATCGCCTCGCCCCGCATCAACGCTTCGACATTCTCGCGGCTCAAGGTTTCGTATTCCATCAGGCCGACAGCCAGCCGATGCAGCCCGTCCAAATGCTCCAGCAGGATAGCGCGAGCGGTGGCTTCGCCTTCCTCGGCAAAGCGGCGAGTTTCTTCGTCGATCAACGCTGCCGTTGCGTCGGACACGTTCTTGCGTTGCGCGACTGAGTGGCCAAGAAAGACCTCTTCCTCGTTGTCGGCAAACCGCAGCGGCCCCAATTTTTCGGAATAGCCGAATTCGGTTACCATTCGGCGCGACAGGCTGGTGGCCTTTTTGATGTCGTCCGATGCGCCGGTCGTCACGAAATCTTTGCCGAACACCAATTCCTCCGCCAAACGGCCACCATAGAGGCTAGCGATCAGCGATTTCAATTCCGTCATCGACTTCGAGTAGGCGTCCCGCTCTGGCAGGAACATAGTCACGCCCAGTGCGCGGCCACGGGGAATGATCGTAACTTTGTGCAGCGGGTCATGGCCCTTGGCTTTCAGCATGACAATCGCATGCCCAGCCTCATGGTAGGCGGTCAGGGCGCGTTCGTGCTCTGCCATTACCATCGAGCGGCGCTCGGACCCCATCATCACCTTGTCCTTGGCGTCTTCAAAGTCGCGCATGGAAACGGTCTGATGGTTACGGCGCGCCGCCAGCAGCGCAGCTTCATTTACGATATTCGCCAAATCGGCGCCGGAAAATCCAGGGGTTCCGCGCGCAATCGTGCGCGCATCGACATCAGGGGCGGTTGGCACATTCCGCATGTGCACGGTCAGGATCTTCTCGCGACCGATGACATCGGGGTTGGGTACCACCACCTGGCGGTCAAACCGGCCAGGACGCAACAGCGCCGGGTCCAGCACGTCCGGCCGGTTGGTGGCTGCAATCAGGATGACGCCTTCATTGGCCTCGAACCCATCCATCTCTACCAGCAACTGATTCAGGGTCTGCTCACGCTCGTCATTGCCGCCGCCAAGGCCGGCGCCGCGGTGGCGGCCTACAG
>JAYPXD010000122.1:0-9791 GCA_038135395.1 Alphaproteobacteria bacterium
GGATCAAATTGCGGCGGCCTATCCATTCTATACCGTCTCGGACATCGTACTTGGCAGCATCAACACCGTGGACGAAGGCTATTTCGAGGGCTCCACCCTGTTCGATTGGTGGCGGCGCAAAGCCCGGCAAGGCGGCGTCGAGTATATCACCAACGAAGTGGTCGCGATCCAGCGCGCCGGCCATCGCATTGAGAGCGTGACCCTGGCGTCGGGCGAGGTCATTTCCTGTGGCTGGTTGGTCAACGCATCCGGCACGCGTGGCGCGAAGACGGCGGCGATGGCGGGAATTGATATCCCCATAGAACCGCGCACCCGCTTTACCTTTGTCTTCTCCGCCGAGGACCGGCTCGACCGCGACCTGCCGCTGACCATCGACCCCTCCGGCGTGCATGTCCGCTCGGATGGCCTCTACTACCTCTGCGGCTGTCCGCCGGATGACGACTCTCCCCCCGATTTCGACGACTTCGAGGTGGATTATTCGGTCTGGGAGGACAAGGTCTGGCCGGCGCTGGCCCACCGCGTGCCAGCATTCGAGCGCATCAAAATGCAAACGGCCTGGATGGGTCACTATGACTACAACACCCTGGACCACAACGCCATCGTCGGCCCACACGACGAAGTAAGTAATTTTTTGTTTTTAAATGGCTTTTCCGGCCACGGCTTCCAACAGTCGCCGGCGATGGGCCGCGGCACGGCCGAGTGGATCGCCTATGGCGAATTCCGTTCGCTCGACCTCTCGCCCCTGCGCTATGGCCGCATTGCGCGCAACGAGCCTTTCCTGGAGCGCGCGATCATCTAGTCAAGGCCTTTCAACCAGCGTAGTGTCGGGCGCTTTTTGCCATTTTTTGCTTCCGGAGACCCCCGCCCGATGCGCGACCTGCACCAGCCGATCCGTTCCGCCGCCCGCGCCATGAATGCCATGGTCGCCACCTCGCAACCCAGCTCGACCTTTGCCGGGTTGGAGATGTTGCGGGCCGGCGGCAACGCCCTGGATGCAGCCGTTGCCGCGGTCGCGGTGCAGTGCGTTACAGAACCGGGCTCGACCGGCATCGGCGGCGATTGCTTCTGTCTCTACAAGCCCGCCAACGGACCGCTGGTCGCGCTGAACGGCTCCGGCCGCGCGCCTGCTGCCGCCAGCGTCGAATGGTATGCAGAGCGCGGCATTTCCAAACTGGATACGACGTCACCGCATACCGTTACCGTCCCCGGCGCGGTCGATGCGTGGGAAACCCTGCTGCGCGACCATGGCACCAAGAGCCTGGGCGAGTGTTTGCAAGCCGCCATCGGTTATGCCGAGAATGGCTTTGCCGTGCACGACCGCACAGCAATCGACTGGCAACTGTCTGTGGAAAAGCTGTCGATCGACCCCGCCGCCAAGGCGATCATGCTGCGCGGCGGCGCACCGAAGGTCGGCACGGTCTACAAGCAGCCGGAACTGGCCCGGACGCTGAAAACCATCGCCGCCAAGGGTCGCGCCGGCTTCTACACCGGAGAGGTCGCGGAAGACCTGGTCAGCCACCTCAACGTCATGGGCGGCCTGCACACGCTGGACGATTTCGCCGGCAATGCGCCGGAATACGTCAATCCGATCATGACCGACTACAAGGGCTATCAGGTCTATGAATGCCCGCCGAACGGCGTCGGCATCATCGCGCTGCTGATGCTGAACATGTGGGAAGGCATGGACCAGCCGGACGACCCGGTCTCCATCACCCGCCTGCATCGCATTGCCGAGGCCGGGCGGCTCGCCTTCCGCGACCGCAATGCCTATGTCGCCGACCCGAATATGGCTGAAGTGCCGATGGACCTGTTGTTGTCCAAGGACTATGCGGCGCAACTGCGTGCGATGATCGACGACAAGAAGGTGTTGCCACAACTGCCGCCGCCCGGCATTGGCCGCAACGGCGACACGGTCTACCTCTGCGTGGTCGACAAGGACGGCAACGCCTGCTCGTTCATCAATTCCACCTTCCACAACTATGGCAGCGGCATCGTCGGGCCGAAAAGCGGCGTCATCCTGCAGAACCGCGGCTGGGGCTTCTCGCTGCAACCGGGCCACCCCAACGCCATCCAGGGCGGCAAGCGGCCGGCGCACACCATCATTCCCGGCATGCTGATGAAAGACGGAGAGGCGGTGATGCCGTTCGGCGTCATGGGCGGCAACTACCAGCCGCTCGGCCATACCTGGCTGCTGTCGAACATGCTGGATTACGGCATGGACCCGCAACAGGCCATCGCTGTGCCGCGCGTCATGAGCTATGGCGGCAAGATGGAGCTGGAGACGACCATCGGCCCCAAGATGGCCAGCGAATTGCGCGCCCTGGGCCACGACTGCGAATACCTGGTGCGGCCGCATGGCGGCGCGCAGGCGATCTGGATCGACCGCAAGGAAGGCGTCCTGACCGGCGGCAGCGAGACACGCAAGGACGGGCTGGCGCTGGGGTACTGATGCTGGGGTATTGATGCAGGGGCGGTCGCGGGACTAACGTCACTCCGCCCCTTCATCCAAAGCCTGTCGAAGGGTCCCGCCGCGCCCCATTCGCCCTTCGACACGCTCAGGGTGTAGACTTCCATCCAGGTTCACCGCCATGACAGCGCCTGTCGCATCGCTTCCACCGTTTTCCCGCGACGCCCGCGTTATCGGGCTGGTGGGAGCGGCGCACTTCTTCAGCCACTTCTATCAGCTGGTGCTGCCGTCGCTCTTTGTCTTCATGGCCGAATCGACCGGCCGCAGCTATGTCGAGCTAGGCCTGTTGGTGACCGTTTTCAGCACCATGAGCGCCTTAGCACAGACGCCGGTCGGCATCATGGTCGACAAGATCGGCGCGCGCTGGCCCTTGATCATCGGCTCGGCCGTGCTGGCCGGCAGCGTGCTCGGCTATGGTCTGGTCGGCTCGTACGAGGGCATGTTGGCTCTGGCGGTTTTCGGCGGCGCCGCCAATGCGATCTATCACCCGGCAGACTTTTCGATCCTGGCCGGCAAGGTGCATGAAACGCGCCTGGGTCGCGCATTCTCGCTGCATTCGGTCTCCGGCAATATGGGATGGGCGCTGGCGCCGGTGATCATGGTGCCGCTGGCCCGCCTCTTTGGCATCGCCCCGGCCTTCATCGTCGCCGGCTGCATGGGCCTGGCGACGACGGCGGTGCTGGTGCTTCAGGTCGGCCACCTGGACACCGACACGAACCGCGAAAAGCGTGAACAGCGCAAAGCCAAGGCTGCGCCGGCCAGTGCCGCGGCGGCTGAGCCCAGCTGGAAATTTCTGCTGAGCCGCGCTGCGCTGTTGCTGCTGGCGTTCCAGATCATCCATGCCATGGCGTTCGGCGGCATCCGCAATTTCAGCGTGGCTGCACTCAGCGCCTTTACCTCGAACCCGACAGAGTGGATCGCGGCGGCGCTGACCGGCTACCTGATCGGCGCATCAGTCGGCAACCTGGCGGGCGGCGTTGCGGCGGACAAGACCGGCAAGCCGCAAATCATCTTCTATTTCAGCATCCTGACCATCGCGGCCATGACCGCCCTGATCGGGACCGTAGACATGCCAGCAGTGGTGCTGGTGATCGTGTTCTTTATCGCCGGCGCGCTGAACGGCACGCTTTTGCCGGTACGCGACCTGTTGGTGCGCGCCTTGGCCCCGAAAGGGCAAATGGGGACGCTCTATGGCTTTACCTCCAGCGGCCTCAGCCTCGGCAACGCGATCACGCCATTGATCTACGGCTGGCTGATGGACCATGGCAGCCCGCGCTGGATTTTCTACGCCAGCGGCCTGCTGATGCTGTTGGCGCTGGCCACCTATGTCGAGGCGCGCAACGAACAGGCAAAGTGATCCGCGCTACTCGCATTCTATAGTTCTCTGGCAGGAAGCGCTTCAATGGCTGGCGAGAAACCCCTGATCATCGCCCATCGCGGCGCGTCCGGCCTGGCGCCGGAGAATACCCTGCCGGCCTTTTGCGCCGCCATTGCCGCTGGCGCCGACGGCATCGAATTCGACGTGCAACTGAGCCGCGATGGCCATGCGGTGGTGGTGCACGACTTCACGATCTCAAAGGAATGGGGCCGGGCCGGCGGCGAGTGGATCGACGGCGCAATGCCGGCGGTGCGCGATTTGAGTTTGGACCAGATCCGCCGCTATGACGTCGGCCGGCTGCGCCCTTTCAGCCAATATGCCACCCGCTACCCGGACTATGCACCCGCCGACGGGACCTCGATCCCGACCTTGCGCGAGGTGCTGGCCCTGGTCCGCGACGAAGCGCCGCCCGGCTTCCAGATGTGGCTGGAATTGAAGGTCGCGCCGACTGGCGAAGCCGCAACGGCGGACCCTATAGCCACCGCGCGCGCGGCGCTGGCGGCGTTGCAGGAATTCGGCCTGGCGCAACAGACGGTGCTGATCAGCTTTTACTGGCCGGCGCTCTACTTCGCCCAGCGGCAGCTTCCGGGCCTCAGGACCGGCTATCTCTCGTCCGAGCGGCCATGGGGCGACAATATCCAGGCCGGGCGCGCTGACCGCTCGCCCTGGACCGCGCCATTCGACGCCGCCGACTATGACGGCAATATTCCGGCCATGATCCGCGCCGCCGGTGGATATGCCTGGAGCGTCTACCACCTGGACCTAACGCCGGAGCGTCTCGCCCAAGCCCGGTCTCAGGGTTTGACGGTCGGCGTCTGGACCATCCGCAAGCGTCCTGAGGCCGATGCGGCCCTTGCCGCCGGGGTGGATGTGATCACCACCGACCGCCCGGATTGGTTCCGCTAGAACGCCCTATCCCTCAACCTCGACCACAGCGTCCACTTCAACGGCAAAGCCCAGCGGCAGAGACGGCACGCCGACAGCGAAGCGGGCGTGCTTGCCCTTGTCGCCAAACACCTCGACCATCAGGTCGCTGGCGCCGTTGATCACCGCCGGGTGCTGGTCGAATTCCGGCGCGCAGGCGACGAAGCCGCCGAGTTTGACAATACGCGTCACCTTGTCCAGCGAACCCACCGCGGCATTCACCTGCGCCAGGATCGCCAGGGCGCACAGACGCGCCGCCTTCTGGCCTTCTTCCAGCGAAAGGCCCTCGCCCAGCTTGCCCTTCACGGCAACACCGCCGGCCGCCGACACCTGACCTGAGACAAACACCAGATTGCCGGACCGCACCGCCGGCACATAATTAGCCACCGGCTTCGGCGCGTCCGGCAGGGTGATGCCAAGCTCTTTCAGGCGGGCGTCGATGCTCATGGGGCAGGTTCCTCTTGCATAGCGATTGAAAGTTCGGGCCTTTATAAAGGCAATCATCGCCCTCTCCCAGCCTATTCACCCGGATCATACCTGTCTTGCCCGCCAAACACCGCCTGGACCAAATGCTCGTCGACCGCGGCCTGGTGGAAAGCCGCAGTCGGGCGCAGGCGTTGGTCATTGCCGGCAAGGTGTTCTCCGGCGAGCGCAAACTCGATAAACCCGGCACGCAATTGCCCGCGGATACGCCTTTGGAAGTCCGGGGCCGCGACCATCCCTGGGTCAGCCGCGGCGGCCTGAAGCTGGCGCACGCGCTGGCGGCCTATGACCTGAAGCCGGCCGGCGCGGTCTGCATCGACGTCGGCGCATCGACCGGCGGCTTTACCGACGTGCTTTTGGCGCATGGCGCGGCCCGTGTTTACGCCGTAGACGTTGGCCACGGGCAGCTTGCCTGGTCGCTGCGCCAGGATGAGCGCGTCGTCGTGCTGGAAAAGACCAACGCCCGCCACCTGACCGCCGAGCAAATTCCGGAGGCCGTGGACTGGATCGTCTGCGACGCCAGCTTTATCGGCCTCGCCACCGTCCTGCCGGCTACGATGGCGCTGGCCAAGCCGACCGCGCAAATGGTGGCGCTGATCAAGCCGCAATTCGAGGCGGGGCGGGAGCAAGTGGGCAAGGGCGGGGTCGTCCGCGACCCGGCGGTGCGCCAGGCGGTCTGCGAGCGGATCCGGGACTGGGCCATCGCCCAGGGCTGGACCGTGCAAGGTATTGTCGAGAGCCCGATTACGGGCCCTGAAGGAAACGTGGAGTTTTTGCTTGTCGCTCACCGCTCGCCCTGATCGGGCTCTGGAAATCACCATCGAACGCCTCGGTAGCCGCGGCGATGGCATTGCCGAGACGCCGGAAGGCCCTGTCTTCGTCCCCAACGCCCTGCCCGGGGAAGAGGTGCTGGTGCGCCTCGGCAAGCCGCGGGCCGAAGGCATGGCCGCGCGTGTGGTCGAACGACGCTCCGAATCGGCCGACCGTGTCGAGCCCGCCTGCCGGCATTTCGGCCGTTGCGGCGGTTGCGCTACGCAGCATGTCGGCCAAACGGCCTATGCCGCCTGGAAACGCGACCTGCTGCTGGAAGCTTTGTCCCGCCGCGGCTTCGAAGGCGACGAGCTGGTGGCGGACCTGGTGCTCTGCCCACCGGAACGCCGCCGCCTGCGCTTTGCCGCCATAGGCCGCAAGGGCGACGCGGTGCTGGGCTTCAACACCCGCGGCTCGAACCAGGTCATCGATCTGGAGATGTGCAGCACCGCCGATCCGCGCATTGTCGCCGTACTGCCCGCCTTGCGCACAGCCCTGGGCGATGTGCTGACGCCGAAAATGGCCTGTGACGTGGAAATCGTCGCCGCCGAAAACGGCCTGGACGTGTTGTTGGTCTCGCGAGTGTCGATGAACGGCAAGCGCCGTCAGCGCCTGATCGAGTTTGCCGGCGAAAATGGCGTTGTCCGTATCGGGTTTCAGGGCGATGAGCGCTTTCCGCCGGAAACCATCATTCAATTCGAAGCGCCTGTCGTGCACTTTGGCCAAACCGCCATGCCGTTCCCGTCGGGCGCTTTCCTGCAGCCGAGCGCAGCGGGCGAGAAAGCCCTGCTGGAAGCGGTGCAGATGTTGATCCCGCCGGGCTCGCTGCGGGTGATCGAGCTGTACAGCGGCTGCGGCGCGTTCGGCATTCCCCTGGCCGCGGCCGGGTTCCGCGTTGCGGCTTATGAGGCGGAAGAGCCGATGATCTATGCTCTGGGCCAGGCCGCAGGCCGCGCCGACCTGGGGGGGCGCATCACCGGCCATGTCCGGGATCTGGTGCGCCAGCCGCTGCGGTCGGTGGAATTGGCCGGGGCGGATGTCGTCCTGCTCGATCCGCCGCGCAATGGCGCGGCAACCCAGGTAGAACAGATTGCGGCCAGCGGCGTGCCGGCCGTCGTCTATGTCTCGTGCAACCCCGTCAGCTTTGCCCGCGATGCCGAAACCCTGGCCGATAGCGGCTATGCGCTGCGCCAGGTGATCCCGGTCGACCAGTTCGTCCACACGTCGCACCTGGAATTGGTCGCGCTGTTCCAGCGACAGGCGCCGGCCTAAGCCGTGCAGCCGGATCAAGGCCCGGTTGGATAGCCCAGGGCGCGCATGACGGGCCCATGATCGGTGTAGAGACGGCTTTCCTGCGCCTGGCTGAGCAGCGCCTTTCCTTTGCCTACCGCACCCTCTCGGAAAAACGCCTTGCTGTGCGGCGAGCGTTCCGAAAAGCCGCTGGCCCGCTCATCCGCCGCCAGAACATCGAAGCGCGAGTGATCAACGGCGCGCTGCAGGAATTTGCAGATTTTGGCGAGGGACTCCTCCGGTTCCGCCATCAGGGTCTCATAGCGGACCACCAGCACGGGAAAAACACTGGTTTCGCACCAGGGCCGCACATGATCGCTCCAGCCGCCGCGATAATCGCCGGCATAGCCGGGGATTCGATAGGTCCGCGCCTTTGGGTTGGCCATTTCGGCAATCGTATAGTCGATATCCTCGCCCAGATGGTCGGAGTAGGACGCGACCACGTCCAGCGGATTGCGCACCAGATAGATAGCGCCCGCCGTTACTTCGGGCGTAATCAGCGGCACCCCGTGGATTTTCTGGTTGAGGTTATGGGTCTTCAATAACGCGCGGTTTGGCGTTTGCGCCGCCATGCGCGCATGCACAGCGGGGGTCAGCCGCAACAGGTCCCGGTCGCTGAGATCGGCGAATTTCCTGCCGCGGGCGACCGCCTCGAAATATTCCGCCCGGTTGTCACCGAATGTGAACTTGTTGATATCGCTGAGAGGAATCGGCTTTGGACTGTTGGCCAGATAGTTTGCCAACAGCATCCGCAGCCATGTATTGCCCGATTTCGGAAAGGACGCGATCCAGACCAATTTGCCCAAGGCTAACCGTTCCTCATGTTCAAGCCGGTTTATGAATGTCCATCACGCGCGCGGTCCCGCCTGCGCTAGGCCGCCGGGCTCGCTTTGGCCGCCTCGATGGCCTCCCAGACCCGCAGCGGCGTTGCCGGCATATCGATATGGCCGATGTTGAATTCGCGGCGCAAGGCATCGACCAGCGCATTCATCACCGCCGGCATAGCGCCGGCGCACCCGGCCTCGCCGCAGCCCTTGACGCCCAGCGCGTTGGTTTTGGCCGGCGAGGAGTGGTAGTCGGTCTCCATCCAGGGCATGTCGCCTGCCCGTGGCAGGGCGTAGTCCATGAACGATCCCGACAGCGGCTGGCCATCCTCGTCATAGACGACATGCTCCATCAGCGCCTGGCCCAGACCTTGGGCAACACCACCGTGCGACTGGCCCTCCACCAGCATCGGGTTCACAACGACGCCGAAGTCGTTGACCATGGTGTACTTCACCACCTGCGTCACGCCGGTCTCCGGATCGACCTCGACCTCCGCGATGTGGCAGCCGTTCGGATAGGAGAAGGGCGGGCCGTCGGCGATATGCAAGACAGAAAGCGTTTTCGGCACGTCCGACGGCAAATCGGTGACGCCAGCGCGTAGGCATTCTGCCAATTCCATGATGCCGATGCGCCGGTCAGTGCCGACGATTTCGAACGCGCCGCCTTCCGGACGGATATGGAACTCGATATCGGCAGCCGATGCCTCCAGCATATGGGCCGCGATTTTGGTTCCCGCTTCCTTGACGATTTCGCTCGCCTCGAAAATCGCCTGTCCTGACATCATCAGGGATTTCGACCCGCCGGTGCCGCCGCCGGCGGTTAGCTCATCCGAGTCGCCCTGCAGCAGGCGGATCTTATCGAACGGAATGCCCAGGCGGCTGGACAGCACCTGCGCAAACGGCGTCGCATGGCCCTGGCCATAGTCCATCGTGCCGGTGATGATGGTGACCGTGCCATCATCCTCAAAGCGGATGCCGCCCATCTCTTTGGACGGCGGGCCGGTCACTTCGAGGTACTGGCCAATGCCGATGCCGCGCAGCAGGCCCTTCTTCAGGCTCTCCTGCCGCCGCGCCTCGAAGCCATCGTAATCCGCATTGGCCAGCGCCTTGTCGAGCAGGCCGGTAAAGTCACCGCTGTCATAGACGGTGTTTGCCGGCGTTTTGTAGGGGAACTGGTCCGGCCTGATATGGTTGCGCTTGCGCAGGTCGACCGGGTCCAAGCCCATCTGGGGGGCGGCGGTATCCATCAGCCGTACGACGTAATAGTAGTTTTCGGGCCGGCCGGCACCGCGATAGGGGCCGACAGGCGTGGCGTTGGTGAAAACCGCCTTGGTCGAGATGTCCTGCAATGGCGTTTTGTAGACGCTGATCGAGTTCTTCACCACGTTGCCGGTCGGCTGCATCGTGCCGCCGTTGGAGAGGTTAGCGCCAATATTGCCATAGCCCTCCACCCGCAACGCCGTAATGTTGCCGTCGGCATCGAAGGCCATGGTCTGCCGCATTTCGTGTGCGCGGCCGTGGCTGTCCGAAAGGAAGCTTTCGGAGCGGTCATTGGTCCATTTCACCGGCCGGCCCAGCGCCTTCGCTGCCGCCAACACCGCCACCACCTCCGGAT
>JAYPXD010000122.1:9801-10736 GCA_038135395.1 Alphaproteobacteria bacterium
CACATGCACTTTATCCCGCTCGACGCCCAACAGGCTTGCCAAATTATTGCGCATCGGGAACGCGCCCTGGCTGCCAATGCGGATGGTGAAGCGCTCGCTTGCCGGATCGTATTCGGCCACCGCGCCGCGAGGCTCAATCGGCGCAACCACAACGCGGGAGTTGTCGATAGCCATGGCGACGGTGTGCGCCGCTTCGGCGAACGCCTTGTCAACCGCAGCGGTATCGCCGTGATGGAAGTCGAGCACCACATTCCCAGGTGTCGCATCGTAAATCAGCGGCGCATCTGGCCTGACCGCATCGACCGCCTGGGTCACCGCGGGCAATTGCTCCAAATCCAGGAACACGGCCTCCGCAGCGTCTTTTGCCTGGTAGACGGTTTCGGCCACCACCAGCGCGACCGGGTCGCCCACATAGCGCACCTTGTCCCGCGCCAGGACGCTTTGCACCGGCTTTGGCATGTCCGAGCCATCGCGTTGCTTAAAGCTCATGCCTGAGCCCATCTTGGCATAGCCCATGGCGGCCAGATCGGCGCCGGTATAAACCGCCAGCACTCCTGGCATCGCCTTAGCGTCATCGGTCTCGATCGCCTTGATGACGCCATGCGCGATCGGCGACCGCACCAGCACGCCATAGGCCTGACCCGGCAGATTGACGTCATCGGCATAGAGTCCCTGGCCGCGCACCAGGATCGGGTCTTCCTTGCGCGGCACCGGCTGGCCGATGGCGAATTTTTCGAATTCGGCGTCCATTACATCAATGGAGTCGGTCATACGCTTATCCTCATGGTCGTGTGGCCCGGATGAGGGCCGGGCGCAGGGCGTGCGGACGTAATTGCGCCCTTGATACCACGCTTGCGCCGGCCTGCCCATTCCCGCGAATGCCGCGATGCACCATGCAATGAGGTCTGGCTTTTTTGCCGTTGAGCGCTTATCCC
>JAYPXD010000123.1:0-7019 GCA_038135395.1 Alphaproteobacteria bacterium
ACACTTGGCATTTGATGAGTCCGAACAGGATAGGACCATCGAATATTTTTGGAAGGAACCAGGATGGACACGGCCACAGCAACCGCCACCCGACCGGCGCATCACGCCCCCGCGGGCCTGGACTACGATACCATCATCATCGGCGCAGGCCTTTCTGGCCTCTATCAGCTGTATCGGCTGCGGAACCAAGGACAGAACGTCAAGGTGTTCGAGATGGGCACGGGCGTCGGCGGCACCTGGTACTGGAACCGCTATCCCGGCTGCCGCTTCGACTCGGAGAGCTATTCCTACGGGTTCTCCTGGAGTAAAGAGGTGCTGGAAGAGTGGGACTGGACCGAGCATTTTGCCCCGCAGCCTGAGACAGAGCGCTATTGCAACTTCGTCGCCGACAAGTTCGACCTGAAAAAGCACATTCAGTTTTCCGCTCGGGTGAAAGCAGCGCACTATCAGGACGCCAACCGGTCTTGGAAAATCATCCTCGACAATGGCAGCGAGCATACCGCCGGTATGTCCGCGCATCACGGGCCGCGACACCTATACGGGCGAGGCTTATCACACCGGCCTTTGGCCAAAGCATGAGGTGACCTTCGAGGGCAAGAATGTAGCCGTGATCGGGACGGGCGCGACCGGCGTTCAGGCGATCACCGAGATCGCCAAGACCGCCAAGACGCTGACAGTTTTCCAGCGCCGCCCGAACTGGTGCAAGCCATTGCGCAACAAGCCGATCTCCAAAGCTGAGATGGCGGAGATCCGTTCGCGCTATGACGAAATCTTCCGCAAATGCCAGGAAAGCGCGACCTGCTTCCTGCATACGCCGGACATGCGCAAGACCTTCGACGTCTCGCCGGAAGAGCGGGAGGCGTTCTGGGAGCACCAGTACAACGAGCCCGGATTCTCCATGTGGGTCGGGGGTTTCCGCGACATGATGACGAACAGGGCCGCCAATGACGCGGTGTCTGAGTTCGTCGCAGACAAGATCCGGCAGCGCGTTAAGGACCCGGCTGTAGCAGAACTGCTGGTGCCGAAGGAGCACGGCTTCGGAACTCGCCGGGTGCCACAGGAAAGCGGCTATTACGAGGTCTATAACCAGGATAACGTCAACCTGGTCTCCATCCTCGAAAACCCAATTGGCCTGCGCACAGCGGCGGAGGACTACCAGTTCGACATGATCGTCTATGCCACCGGCTTCGACGCGATCACCGGCGCGTTCGACCGGATCGACATTCGCGGCGCCGGCGGCCAGACGCTGAAGGACAAGTGGGGCGCCGGGCCGAAGACCTTCGCCGGCGTGCTGGTTGAGGGCTTCCCGAACATGTTCATGCTGGTCGGTCCGCACACAGCGCTTGGCAATATCCCGCGCTCTATCGAATACGCGGTCGAATGGGTGGACGACCTGATCGGCCACCTGACGGCCAAGGGCGCAACCTACGCTAACCCGACGCCGAAGGCCGAAGCAGACTGGACCGAGGTCGTGGTCAAATCGAACGAGGGACTGCTGTCGTCGGAGGTCGATAGCTGGATGACCGGCGTCAACCAGAACGTCGAAGGCAAGCAACAGCGCATCATCGCCCGCTACAGCGGCACCGCACCGGCTTTCCGCGAGTTCTGCGACCGTGTCGCTGCCAACGGTTATACTGAGATCGCGACGGCGTAGCGCGACCGCCCTGATGTCAAGGTACTCTGGGCCCGGCGCATGTGGCATGTGCCGGGCCTTGCGGTTTTGACAGGCATACCGGTCCGACGTGTCGGCGACAGGGTCTTCCCATCTGGCCGCGAACAGCCGCAAACCGGCCTCTATCAGATATTCTTGGAGCCAGTAAATGCGTCCGGCGGATCGTGGCGAGTTTGATTCGCTCTATTTCGAGTATCCCCATTTTGAAGCGCCGGCCCGTAATGCGGTCGAACCGGTTCGGCCGGTCGCGATTGTGGGCGCCGGTCCCGTGGGCATGGTTGCCGCCCTGACCCTGGCACGCCATGGCATTCGGAGTGTTCTGCTCGATAGGAAGGAAACCTTTAACGACGGCAGCCGCGCGATCTGCATATCGCGTTCCAGCTTTCATATCCTGGACCATCTTGGCGTTGTCGCGCCGTTCCTTGAGAAATCGCTAGCATGGACCACTGGGCGAAGCTTCTACCGCGGTCAGCAGATTCTCGAATTTTCTATGCCGGACCACGCGCGTGAAAAATTCCGGCCGATGTACAATCTGCAACAGCAATATATCGAGGCTTTCCTCTGGCAAGCGGTCGAGCGATCAGCGCTGATCGAGACGCGCTGGCAGAGCGAGGTTACAGGGCTCACATCGGAACCCTCTCAAGTGCGATTGACCGTTAAGGACCCGGTCGGATCGTACGAACTGCCGTGCGAGTGGGTTATTGCGTCTGATGGCGCACGCAGTCCGGTGCGCAGCATGTGTGGACTTCGGTTGCGGGGCGAAAACTATGAAGGCCGCTATGTCATCGCGGACGTGCAGATGCGGCATGACTACCCGACCATTCGGCGGGCATTGTTCGACCCGGCTTCCCGGCCCGGCGGAACCGTTCTGATCCACCGGCAACCGGATGATATCTGGCGGATCGACTATCAATTGCGTGACGACGAGAGCAATGAAGACGCCACGCGGGAAGAGAATGTCCGGGCCTGCGTCGCCAGCGTGCTGTCCGAGATCGGACATAGCGGCGACTGGGCATTGGAATGGTGGAGCGTATATTCCGCCAATCCCCTGCTGCTGGATGACTATCGCCATGGCCGCGTGTTCTTCGCCGGCGACAGCGCCCATATCGTGCCGATTTTTGGGGTGCGGGGGCTCAACAACGGCATTGCCGACGGGCACAATATCGGCTGGAAACTGGCCGCGGTCCTGCAAAACGAGGCCGGTGCGGCGCTGCTCGACAGCTACACGCCGGAGCGGCGCGGCGCGACTCTGGATGTTTTCGAGAACGCGACCAAGAGCACGCGCTTCATGACACCGCAGACCCATGGATTGCGGATCATGCGCGATGCGGCCTTATCACTGGCGTTGACGCGGCCGCATGTCGGCGGGCTGGCCAATCCGCGCCAGATGACGCCTTATACCTATGCAGACAGCCCGGCAACAGCCGCGGACGATCCGACCTTCAACGCTGGCCCGCGCCCGGGCGCGATGTTCCAGGATGTGGACCTCGAAGATGGGTTTTTGAGCGGGCGTCTTGGCAAATGGTTCACATTGTTGACCTTTGGCGACATGCCATGGCGAATGCCAGGGGTAACGGTCGTCTCTGTTCCGTCCGATGGGGAGGTCGCAGAAATTTATGGGGCAGCGGACGGCAGCGCCTACCTCATCCGACCGGATCTGCACATTGCAGCCAGATGGCGCAGGGCGTCGCCCGAAAGCGTTGAGCAATGCATGAAAAAACTGTTGTGGCGGAGGGACTGACGGCATGACCGAGCAGGAACTCGAAACGATATATGAGGCTCTCGCCAGCGCCATCGATTTTGCCGGCCACAAACAGTCCGAGCTTCTGCTGGCAAAAATCGCCTTGGCCCTGAGCGATGAGATCGAGGACCAGGCTATTGTTCTTAGCATCATAGAGGAATGCAAAGCAGGGTTGGACGCACCGCCGATCGACTGAGTTTCGACCGGCGGAGGGAACAGAATTACGCCCGCGCTTCGGCCAACATCAGGTCTGCCGCTTTCTCGGCGATCATGATCGTCGGCGCATTGGTATTGCCGCAGATCACCATTGGCATGGCCGAGGCATCGACGACCCGCAGGCCCTGCAGCCCGCGGACGCGTAAAGACGTATCGAGCACCGCCTTGGCGTCGCCGTCCGGCCCCATCCGGCATGACGACGCCGGGTGCCAGTTGCTGGACCCGACTTCCCGCGCATAGGCCTCCCACTCGCTTTGCGACTGGACGTTTTTGCCAGGCGCCATTTCGTGGTCGTAAAAACCCTGCATCGCCGGCATTTCCATCACCTTGCGGCAGTAGCGCATGGCATCGACGGCCGTCTTCAGGTCGTTTTCGGTGCCCAGCACGTTGGTATGAATCGCGGGATCGGCAAAGGGATCGGACGAGCGGGCATGAACCGAGCCACGACTTTCCAGGCGCAGCAACGTCGGCCCAAGCGTCACGCCCGGATGGTGGTGCAGTTTGCGGTCCCGCATATTGTCATAGGTGCCGGGAAAGAACTGAATCTGGACGTCCGGCGTTTCCAGCTCCGGCCGGGTGCGGAAAAAGGCGTTGATCGGGTTTGTCGGACTCGACAGCACGCCCTTGCGCGCGATGATGTATTTCAAGCCCTCGCCAAGCGCGGTCAGCCCGCGAATGCGCTCGTTATAGGTGCCGGGCTTGCCCTTCAACCGCCATTTCATGCGAAACACCTGATGATCCTGCAAGCCGTTGCCAACACCCGGCAGATGGTGCACCGGCTCTATGCCCAGGCTCTTGATATGATCGGCATCGCCGACGCCTGACAATTCCAACAGTTGCGGCGAGCCATATGCGCCGCCGCTGATGATAACCTCTCGCGCGGCGCGGGCCTGCTTGGCCTGACCGTTCTGGATGTACTCATAGCCAACGGCGCGCTTGCCTTCGAACAACACCCGCTTACCGCGGGCGTTGGTCTCGACATGCAGGTTTGGACGCGACCGCGCCGGCTTCAGATAGGCTTGCGCCGTGCTGTTGCGCCACCCCTTGGACGTCGTGGTCTGTGTAAGGCCGATTCCCTCTTGGACAGCGCCATTGAAGTCCGGGTTCAGGGGCATGCCGGCCTCCTGCCCCGCCTTCAGAAAGGCGTCGAGGATCGGCGGCTTGTCGCGCAAGTCGCTGACCTGCAGCGGCCCGCCAGAGCCATGATACTCGTTCGCGCCGCGCTCGTTGTTTTCGGCCTTGCGGAAATACGGCAGCACATCCTGATAGGACCAGCCGCGGCATCCCATCTGCGCCCACAGGTCATAGTCTGCATGCTGGCCGCGCATATAAACCATGCCGTTCAGCGAACTGGACCCGCCCAGCACCTTGCCGCGGGCAAGGTAGTCGGTTTTGTTGTTCGCATTCTTTTCCGGCACGCTGTCGAAGCACCAGTTCACCGCTTTGTTGGTCAGGTTCTTACCGTACCCAAGCGGAATGTGAATCCAGAAGTTCTTGTCTTCCGGGCCCGCCTCCAGCAGCAACACACGGTTTTTCGGATCAGCAGACAGGCGGTTCGCCAACACGCAACCGGCCGAACCGGCGCCAACGATGATATAGTCGAAATCCATGGGAGAATCCGCGTTGCCAAAAAGGGTAGCGAATAGTGTGCACCAGCCTCGCCCGCCGTCAATGGAGCGGTTGCGCAGCCGGCGCGATCACCGCCGTTGACCGCGGCCCGGTTCGCTACCAATCTAGAAGACGACACCGCGCCACCACAGCCAGGAGCCACGCCTATGGCCAAGCTACGTCACATCGCCATCACAGTTCCGGACATTGAGGCCTCTGCGAAGTTCTACGAAGAGACCTTTGGCATGACCCGCTCCATGATCTCGCCGATTGGCGTGTTGCTGACCGATGGCGTCGTCAACCTGGCGATTCTGAAGTTCCAGAACGACAAGCAGGCCGGCGACGAACGCGGCAAGGACTATCACGGCCTGCATCATATCGGCTTTGTCGAGGACGACCTGGACGGCATCTCCAAAACCATTGAGCAAAACGGCGGCAAATATCACATGCGTTTGCCCAACACGCCGGAGGGCGCAACGGAGGTAAAATTCCGCGACCCGAACGGCGTCGTATTCGACATCGTCGATACCGGATACGCCAGCCGCGCCTGGGGTCTGAATCTGGAAGACGCCTGACAACCCGGCGGCGCTCCCGGTACAGAGCGCCGCCTGACGTCTCGCCTGTGCGGCGGATTGCGGACGCAGGGCTATTGCGGACGCCGGCGCACGACAAGGCCTATGCCCAGCATGCCGCCCGCCAACAGAGCCAAAGCCCCAGGTTCAGGAGTGGCGGTCGTAGAGACGCCGTCGCTCAAAGCTTCGAACTGCAGGTTGCCGGAGCCATTCAACGCCACGTCATACAGAAACCCGTCGGCTAACCCCGAAAACGCGTAGGTGGTGCCGGTGGTGGTGATCAATCCGCCAACATTGAAGAACTCAAAAGTCTCGCCGAGCGTAGGGGCGAATCCCTTGGAGAATACGAACTCCACCATCCCACCGGACAGATTGACATTGCCGGACACGTTGAACAGATCGAACTGGCCGGCGTCCAGGCCGGTGACCTCGATGATCAACGATCCCATCATCAGGTCGAAATCGCCGGTAATCGTCATGGTTCCCGGGGAATTGCCGGGCGCGACGACGCCACTATCGACAATAACGTTGCCATTGATGGTGCCATTGCCTGTCAGCACACCGCCGGTACCAACACGCACATCGGTCGCCGTCAACTGACCGCCGTTACGGACCGTAACCACTCCAGCGCCGGTACCACCGCCCAGGCTTTCGACCGCGCCGATCAAAACGTCATCGATTACCGAAATTTCGGAGCCTGCACCGTCGATCAAAACGGTACCGTTGCCGGCTGCGGCCCTGCCGAAATCGGCAAAAGCTGCTCCGACGAGCAAATCGGCATCGGCGCCCGAGGTTGCGATCATCCGACCACCATTCACGACTGCCAGCGTTCCGGTCGCGCCGGGTTCCTGCCCAACGATAAAATGGTTGTCGTCACCAGCCGACAATTCCACGGTTGCCCCGTCTGCAACGGCCATAAGACCGACGCCGTAACGGCCAACAAATATGTTGGCGACGGTTGAAGAGGCGACTGTAACATTCGTCATGTTTCCAGTAAAAAAAGCAAAGCCGGTGCTGTCGGCTTCCTGTCCGACACTGATGTGACTGCTGCCTGCGCCACCGTCCATCGACAGGCTCGATTGGTCGATGGTCAGGGTTCCATCAGCCCCATCGCCATATGCGCCAACGCTGAAACCTGCGCCGTCATCGGCATGGCCGCTGGTGCTCTGCATCGTGACGGTACTGCCATTCAGGAACTCGACGCTGCCAG
>JAYPXD010000123.1:7119-10671 GCA_038135395.1 Alphaproteobacteria bacterium
GCTGCCAGCGTCACGCCCGACATTGATCCCCTCGCCGGAGACCGGCCCAGTCCCCGGCACGCCCGCTGGATCGCTGAGCATGACGGTGGAGCCATTGGAAACCAAGAACGCACCCGTTGCGCCGTCGCGCGCCACCTGGATTTTAGCGTAGGAGCCATTGGTCGGATCGGAGGTCATGTTTATGTGACCGTTGTCCAGTTCCAATGTGCCAACCGAAGTACTGCGCCGGCCAATCATCGCCAGCGCATTGCCATTGCTGAAATTGATCTGGCCGCCATTGGTGACCAAAAGGTACCCGGTTCCATACTCGCCGACCCGTAGGTTGGCGTCACCGAAGCCCAACCCGGGATCGTGAACAAGGTTCAGCGTGCCATTGTTGATCTCGCCCAGGCCGCTGCTGCCAACCGTCGAACCAATCTGAACCGAACGTGCCTGCGCGGTCGAGCCGCCGTCAATCGTCAGACTCCCGACGGCCGGCCCGGAATTGTTGTGCGCAACTCCGACGAAAGCCCCCGCCGCCGGCCAGCCCGGATCGATGGCATTATCTCCAGTCGTCAAGACGCCACCGTGCGCCGGGACGCCCCCCATTGCCAGAATGGCTATGGCGCTTACACCCACCAAAAAACGGGACATGATCGTGTCTCCCCTAGAGTTACGGCCCAACTGCCGCATCCGGGAGACGGTCACTTGTTTTGCGGCGTCACAAATCCCCCATCTGAGGGATGCGGCGCGTTTTTCTTAAGTTTTTGCGGACCCGCTTGCGCTACAGCCGGTACACCCGTGCCGCCGTATCATGATACAGCGCCGCTTTCTCCGCCGCTGAATAATCCGCCGTCAGCCGCTTGAATGAGTTCCAGAGCACGTTGTAGCTGCAGGCGACCTTATCGACCGGGAAGTTGCTTTCGAACATGCAGCGCTCGACACCGAAAATGTCGATGGTGTGCTCGTAATAGCGGCGCGTGCGCTCCATCAGTTCCTGGCTGGAGGGGGGCTTGGGCTGGTGCTGCCAGCCGAAACCGTTGACCGGCATGACCAGCCCGCCCAGCTTGGCCATGACGTTCGGGCATTCCGCCAGCTTGTCGATGGCCGCGCGCCAGGCGGCGAACACCTCGTCCTCTTTCCCCGCATACGGGCCGACGCCGATGGGGCCACCGAAATGGTCCAGGATGATGGTGGTGTCGGGGAAAGCCTTGGCCAGGTCGGTCAGGCCAGAAATCTGGGTGTGATAGCACCAGGCCTCGAAGGTCAGGTTGCGCGGCGCCAGATGCTGGAAGCCGGCGCGGAACGCAGCGTCGCCGTACATGCCCTGCGGCGGGTTGGTGCGGTGGTTCTCGACGTCCGGTGAGGCATCCCAGGTCGCGCCGACGCGGATACCGCGGAAGCGACCGTTGCCTGCCACGATCTGCGCATCCAGAGCCTCGGCGCTGGGCTTGTCGCCCTGACGGAGCGGCGCGGTACCGACGATGCCCTTGGCAATCCGGGTCTTGCCATAGGCGCCCGACGCACTCATGGCCGCGATGCCGCCGACGAACTCCGTCTCGCCGACGCAGCGCATATGCTCCGGCCCGTCGGCCCGGAACATGGCGCCGCACTCGATGAACACGGTGGCGACAATGTTGTGGCCGCTGTTCATGTCCGCCGCCATCTCGTCGATCAGATAGCGCTGCTGCACATAGTGCGAGCCGCGAGCGTCCCACAGGTGGTGATGGGGATCGATGATCGGCAGGTCGGGCTCCAGCGTCTCTTCCTGGGTGAGGTCGAGCCAGGCCGCGTTGTTGGACGGTTTCATATGAGGCATTTCCTTCCGGCTGAATTTGTTGCGATCCTATTCCGATCGAAGCCACTCGCCTATACCATGCGGCAAAATCAATTCCGACACGGAGAATATCCTATCATGATCCAATCCCTGGACGGCAAAGTCGCCATTGTCACCGGCGCATTCCGCGGTCTCGGCCGGGCATATGCCGAGGCCTTGGCTAAGGAAGGTGCGAGCGTGGTCTGCGCCGATATCCGGTATTGCGACGACACAGTCGCCGGCATCGTCCGCGCCGGCGGCAAGGCGGTCGCGTCCACCTGCGACGTGACGCGCATGGAGCAGTGCCAGGCCATGGCCGACCTCGCCATGGAGCGTTATGGCCGGATCGACGTGCTGGTGAACAACGCCGCGCTCTATGCCGACATGAAGGGCGGCAAGTTCGATACCCTGGCGCCGGCGGAATGGCAAAAGATGCTGGATATCAACGTCACCGGCATGTGGCACTGCTGCAAGGCCGTCATCGGCCAGATGCGCCAGCAGCAAAGCGGCTCCATTATCAACATTTCCTCCCTGGCAGCGGTCTATGGCTTCCCGTTCGGCGTGCACTACGCCATGAGCAAGGGCGCGGTCATCGGCATGACCCGCGCCATGGCCCGCGAGGTCGGCCGCGACTGGATCCGCATCAACGCCGTCGCGCCAAGCGCCGTGATGACCGAAGGCACCAAGGAATTCTTCGGGGAGCGGCTGGACCGCGCAGCTGGCGTCATCGCCGGCAACCAGGCCCTGAACCGCAGCTTGGAGACTGAGGACCTGACCGGCACCATTTTGTATCTTGCCAGCGATGCCAGCAAGTTTGTCACCGGTCAAACCATCATGGTCGATGGCGGCACAGTGTTTTTATAGGGCCGTCCCCGCAACATGATCAGGCAACAGCTCGATCCAGCACCGCGGGAGTACGCAGCAAACGTCTCGCTGAACCGTCGCAGCGCCAATGCCACCGCATTCCGCAATAGGCCGGCGGATGCTGAAACGATCGAGCAATGGTTGCTCCACGACGCCATGAACATTAAAGACAAGCTGCATCTGCCAGAACAGTTCTGCTGGCGCCTGACCGCGGCTGGGTTTCCCGTATCGCGCCTCGCCCTGAATGTCGGGACGTTGCACCCACAACTGGCGGGATTTTCCTGGATATGGGAAGCCGATGATGGCTTTTGCGACGAGATCCGGATTGAAACAAGAACCCTGCAACACCCATCCTATACTCTAAGCCCGCTTTATCGGGCCATCGAGTTTGGCGAGACGATCCGGGGCGATCCACGCGACCCCGAACTGGCTGCCCGCTATCCAATTATGACCGATCTGGCGGCGCGGGGGTTTGCGGACTACATGGTTGCGCCGCTTACGCCGACCGGCAGCCAGCAACAACACAGGATGTCGGTAAGCATGGCCTCGATGCAGCCATGTGGCCTTTCCGGCAAAAGCGCGGCCATGCTAGACCGGCTCCTGCGGGTTTTGGCATTGCATGCGGCGCGGCTGATGGCGGTACTGGTCTCGCAAAACATCGCCGCAGCATATCTGGGCGAGGCGGCTGGGCGGCAGGTGCTGGAAGGCTCGATCAGTCGCGGCGCTGGCGCTCCTATCGAAGCAGTGGTCCTGGTGGCAGACCTGCGTGGCTTTACGGATATCTCCGGTCGCTTGTCGGCCGAACACATGCTGAAGGTCCTAAACGGTTATTTAGAGGCGATGGCCGTGGCGGTAGCCGCGGCCGGGGGGGGGGGGCGGGAATTTTATGGGGG
>JAYPXD010000124.1:0-1720 GCA_038135395.1 Alphaproteobacteria bacterium
GGATTAGCGCAGGTGCAAGGGTGGTGCGGTCCCGTCAAAACCGCTGAGCATGCTCATGCCAGGATAGCCAGCGATTGTTTCTATATCGAAAATTGGTCGCCATGGCTTGATCTAAAGATCCTCGTGGCCACCGCAGTCCGCCTTGTACGTATGCTCGGAAACCGCCGCTGGGCAGCCCAATGAAACCGGCTTTGGTCGCAGCATCCATGCTGGCATCGACATTTGTTTCGGCTTTTGGGCACGGTGGAGAGGTTCTATGGGCCCAAGGCATTATTGTGGGTGCGGGCTCAATCGGATTTCTGTGCTTGGCTTTTGAGAAATCGGTTCAGTGGCCCCTGGCATTACGCATGGCAGCTTTTTCCTGGCTCGCGTTGGTATCGTGGACCCTATTCCAAACCCTCCCACTCGGCATCGCAGAACATCCGAGTTGGTAATTGGCCCGGCGAATTGACGGCACGCTAGGTCCAGGATCAATCGCAAATGACCCACAGGCGACACTGGACGCCACGTTGCGCCTAGCTGCTTATGCTGGGCTATTCGCTGTTGGCTACAGCGTTTGCACAGCACAGCATATATGGTTGCTAGTGCTCGCCGTGGGAATCGGATGTGTAGCAACTCTCGGTTTGTTGGCAGATCCGGTGATGACAGGTCCCGCTGGGCTCGCCAAAGTGCGTCACGCAGGCGATGCGGCATACCCGTTCGCCAATCGCAATCATTTCTGCATCTTTGCCGGGGTCGGTATTGTGATAACGCTGGGCGTCCTGACTGACATGAGGGCATGGCAAGGTTGGCGTTCGGTCGCGCATTGCTGCATCTTAGCTATCTGCCTCGTTGCAGTTCTCAGCAGCCATTCCCGCGCCGGTTTGGCTGCAGTGGTCATGGGAAGTGCGATTTGTTGCTGGTGCATCCATATCAATACCCAACGCCTGGCCGTACTGATTGCGGCAGGACTGGGACTTGCTGCGGTGTTCGCTATTGGCACGATCGTGCGCTTTGATTCAACTATGGCAGACTGGGACGTTCGCTTCGCAATTATGACCACCGCATGGGAACTGGTCTGGCAATACCCCTGGACCGGCGTCGGCAGCTTTGACCTGGCGGTCCCATCGGTTGCGCCTGGATCATGGCCAGCGCTTGTGCAAAGCGCGCATAATATCGTACTGGAATCACTCGTGGAACGTGGGTTACCCGCAACTCTGCTGAGTGGTATCGCAATTGCATTAATCATGGGACAATGCGCGCGCTCAATCCGTTCGGGCTCTGCCGGTAAAGTGAGAAATGCTACTGCCCTGGGTGTTACAACTATGGTGTTGCTGCACGGAATGGTGGATTTTAGCGTACACTCACCCACTATCGCCGCACTGGTCGCGATCATTATGGGGTTAGGCGCAGGGCAAGGACAGGCACCTGTGTTCACCTCGCCTATCACGCTGGCTAGTGGCAACCCGTCTGCGAGAGCCCGCGCATGACCATTACCCCCGTTATCCTGTCCGGCGGCAGCGGCATCCGACTGTGGCCGCTGTCTCGGGAGTTGTACCCAAAGCAGTTTCTGCCCTTGGTCGGCGAAAAGTCGATGCTGCAAGAAACGCTGGCAATGACGATGGGGCGCGCGACTGCGGTCGCCCGATGGTTGTCGGCAATGAAGCGCATCGGTTTATCATCGCCCAACAAGCCCAGGAAATCGGTTGCCCCCTGCAACCCATCGTCCTTGAGCCCATGG
>JAYPXD010000124.1:1730-2181 GCA_038135395.1 Alphaproteobacteria bacterium
CCGCGCCGGCGGTGGCAACGGCGGCGGCGATCATGGCTTCGCAGGATCCCGACGCCATCCTGCTTGTATTGCCGGCAGATCACAGTTTTGCAAATCGCAGCGCATTCATGGATGCCGTAGCGGCGGCGGCGGCGAGTGCGGAGGATGGCCATCTCATCACCTTTGGCGTCCGACCAACGCGGCCGGAGACCGGATAAGGCTACATTCAGCCTGGCAACCGGCTGAGCGGCGAGGTTATGCGCGTGTCCCGGTTTGTCGAGAAACCCAACCAGGCGCGGGCTGAGGAGTTTGTTGCGGCCGGCTATCTGTGGAATGCTGGGATTTTTTTGTTTCGGGCCAGCTCCCTGCTCGCTGAAATGCAAGAATATGCGCCAGAGGTACTGGCGGCGGCCCAGGCGGCAATCAATGCCGGCGCAGAAGACCTGGACTTCTTCCGATTGGACAAGGAGAA
>JAYPXD010000124.1:2191-10636 GCA_038135395.1 Alphaproteobacteria bacterium
CCATGCGGTGATGGAAAAGACCGCCCGTGCGTCGGTGCAACCAATCGACGTCTGCTGTACATATGTCGGCGCATGGAGTGCGCTGTGGGATATCGGCGCAAAAGACAGCGCGGGCAATGTCGCAATCGGCGAAGCCTATCTGCGCGACAGCCGAAACAGCTATGTCCGCAGCGATGGCAAACTGACGGTCGTTTTGGGCGTCGACGATGTCGTAGTCGTCTCAACCGACGATGTCGTCCTCGTTGCTGCCAAGGACAAAAGCCAAGAAATCAAACCGGTGGTCGAGTCGCTCCGCGCTGCCGGCAGAGAAGAAGCGGACGCCCATGTCAGGGTATACCGCCCATGGGGCTTTTATCAGTCTGTTCATTCCGGGGAACGCTTTCAGGTCAAGCGCCTGACGGTGTATCCCGGTCAAAAGCTCTCCCTACAAAAACACTATCATCGGGCAGAGCATTGGGTCGTTGTCAATGGCACCGCCATCGTCACCCGTGACGATGAAGAAATCCTCCTGCGAGAGAACGAGTCGGTTTACCTGCCTTTGGGCTGCGTACACCGCCTCGCCAATCCGGGCCGCCTTCCCTTGAATATCATCGAGGTGCAAAGCGGCTCCTACTTGGGAGAGGATGACATTGTTCGAATTGAAGATACCTACGGTCGAAAATAACGCTGAATTCCGGGGCCGGCCATGACGGTCCTGGTTTGCGGCCTCGCCACCGTCGGGGCTACGATGGCAGCATGGCTTCTTGAGCGCGGCTATCGTGTGGTTGGCGTTGATACGGACGTCGCAAAGCTTGACGCGATCAGGGCTGGTCGATCCCCCGTCAATGAGCCTGGGCTGGCGCCGATCTTTGCCCGCGGCATGGAAAGCGGCAAGCTGGTCGTCAGCGTGGATTTGCTCGGCGCTCTTTACGATCCCTCCATCGATACCGTCGCGGTGGCGGTAGGTACGCCCGCAGGTCCAACCAAACGGCTTTGCCGTCGTCAATTGCACGAGGTCACAGATACAATCGCCAACGGAATCGCCCGGCGCCCTAAAGGCAGTCAACGGCCTTTGGTATGCTATCGCTCGACCATGCCTCCTGGGACATGCAGGGACGACTTGCTGCCGCGGCTGGAGGCGAGGTTGGGACGGGTAGGAGACCAATTTGAATTGGCCTACCACCCGGAATTCCTTCGCATGGGTCATGCGCTTAATGACGCGCGTAACCCAGATCGTATCGTCCTTGGCGAGCGATTTCCCGGTGCCAGCCGGCGCCTAAATGGACTGTACGGAAATACCAAAAGCCAGGTGTTTGAGGTTGACTTCGCGAGCGCAGAACTCGCGAAAATGATCGACAATACTTGGCGTGCAACCAAGGTCGCGTTTGCTAACGACACCGCCCGGCTTGCCATTGCTTCCGGCGCTGACAGCAATGCGGTGCTGGGCGTTTTAACCAGCGACACCAGGCACAATATGGCGACAACATATTTGCAACCTGGCTTGCCGTATGGCGGATATTGCCTTCCGAAAGACAGCGCCGGCATCGCGGAAGCAGCATTGGAATGGGGGGTTGAATCCCCTTTGTTTACAGCCGTAAGCGCAAGCAACCACGCACATGCCAGGGCAATTTCGGACAGCATATTGGAGCAATTCCCACCTGGCAGCGAATTGTTGCAAATAGGACTGGGCTTCAAGCCAGGAAGCGACGATTTGCGCGACAGCCCATTGCTCGCTCTGGCTGAGCGGCTTGTCAGCGCCGGTCTCGGATTGAAAATCCATGACCCGGCATTTCCCACCGCAACCCATTGGCCAAGCCATTTGCAGCACTGCTGGGTCCCAAAGCCGATAGGGACAAACATCGCCGCCATCATTCTGGGGCAACCTTGGCCGACAGCCCAAGACCTGCCTCGGGTCCCCGTTATCAATCTTACCAAATTATCCAGTTTCCAGGCTGCATTGCCCTAAACCGGCCCGTCGGCTACAAGCCCTGCAACTTCCAAACATTGCAGCGCCGACCGCAGCAGACGCCACACGCAAGGACAGCACCGATGGCCGCCTACCAATATATTTATGTGATGAAGGACCTGACCAAGACTTTCCCTGGCGGGAAAACTGTCGTGCAGAACATCTGGCTATCGTTTCTGCCGGGAGCCAAAATCGGCGTGCTTGGGTTGAACGGCGCCGGCAAATCGACCCTGATGAAAATCATGGCCGGCATCGACAAGGAATTTAACGGCGAAGCCTGGGCAGCCGATGGTGTCCGGGTGGGTTATTTGGAACAAGAGCCTCATCTAGACCCAGCCAAAGACGTCATGGGGAACGTCATGGAAGGCGTTGCAGATACCATGGCGCTGATGGAGAAATTCAACGAAGTATCGGCCAGGTTCGGCGAGGACCTCACCGACGACGAGATGAACGACTTGATCGCCGAACAGGCGGAATTGCAGGACAAGATCGACTCGGTCAACGGCTGGGAGGTAGAGCGCAAGGTCGAGATTGCCATGGATGCATTGCGCTGTCCGCCCGGCAATTCTCCTGTCGACAAATTATCCGGTGGCGAGCGGCGGCGGGTCGCTCTTTGCCGCCTCCTGCTGTCAGAACCCGACATGCTCCTCCTCGACGAACCGACCAACCATTTGGACGCTGAGTCGGTATCCTGGTTGGAGCGCTTCCTCGAAAATTATCCCGGCACCGTCGTTGCCGTAACCCACGATCGTTACTTCCTCGACAACGTTGCCGGCTGGATTCTGGAGTTGGATCGCGGCCGCGGCCTGCCGTTCGAGGGCAATTATTCGTCCTGGCTGGAACAGAAGCAAAAGCGGTTGGAGCAGGAAGAAAAAGAAGAAAGCGCCCGCCAGCGCACACTGAAACAGGAATTGGAGTGGGTGCGGCAAAGCCCGCGGGCGCGACAAGCCAAGAGCAAAGCCCGGGTACAGGCCTATGAGGAATTATTGGCCCAGGACGGTAAGAAGTCACTGGATAACGCCCAAATCGTTATCCCGGCTGGGCCACGGCTCGGCGATGTGGTCATCGAAGCCGAGCATCTGAGCAAAGGGTTCGGCAACCGGCTGCTTATCGACGACCTAACATTCAAATTGCCGCCTGGAGGGATCGTTGGGATCGTCGGCCCGAACGGTGCAGGCAAAACCACGCTGTTTCGTATGTTGACCAATCAGGAAACGCCAGACGGCGGTTCGTTGAAGGTCGGTGAGACGGTTAGATTGGGGTATATTGATCAGTCGCGTGACAGCCTTGCAGCGAACAAAACGGTCTGGGAGGAGATCTCCGACGGCCTGGACATTATCGAGCTTGGCAAACGCCAGGTTCCCAGCCGGGCCTATGTCGGCGCCTTCAACTTCAAGGGCGCCGATCAGCAAAAGCGCGTCGGGCAACTGTCGGGCGGTGAACGCAACCGTGTGCACCTGGCAAAAATGCTCAAGTCCGGCGCAAACGTGCTGTTGCTGGACGAGCCGACGAACGACCTGGATGTCGATACGTTACGCGCGCTGGAAGAAGCCTTGCTCGAATTTGCCGGCTGCGCTGTGGTCATCAGCCACGACCGTTGGTTCCTGGATCGGATCGCAACGCATATCATGGCCTTCGAAGGCGATAGCCATGTCGAATGGTTCGAAGGCAACTATGAGGACTATGAGGCCGACAAGAAGCGACGGCTCGGCAAAGAAGCAGACCAACCGCACCGGATCAAATACAAGCCGCTGGTCCGCGCCTAGTGGAATGAATTTGACATTTGGGACCCACTCCGCACGAACCTCCGGATCAAATGTCAAATTCGAAAATTCTACTAGATCAATTTTTTGCTAATGGTTCTTGATTTCCAACATTTGCTACGGACCTAGCACCAAGCGGGATGCAAATGTTGGAATTGAACCACTGGACCACTGGTTCAGGGCCTGAGAGGCGCGACCGCTCAGGCTTCGACCTCGATGACATCGACGGAATGGTCGGCATCCTGTAGTCCGGAGGTGCGCAGCACGCCTTTGACCGGGGCTACGTCGCTATAGTCCCGGCCTCGCGCGATAATGATATGATCCGTACCAGCGAACTTTTCGTTGGTGGGATCGTATTCGATCCACCCAAGCTCGACACCGCACCAAGCCCTCACCCAAGCATGCATGGCATCCGCGCCTTGCAGCCTAGGTTGTCCTTTAGGAGGAATCGTACGGAGAAACCCGCTCACATAACCCGCTGGGATTCCGCGGGAGCGCAGACACCCAATCATAATGTGGCTGAAATCCTGGCAAACGCCATGCCGCGCCGCAAAAGCCTCAGCGGCGGTTGTATCGACTGTAGTTGCTTTGGGATCGAATTTCATATCGCGGAATAACGCCTTCCCGAGTGCCTCGACGGCGTCGAGCGCAACGGCGTCAGGTGGCACAATCGATGCCGCATACTGTGCTAATGCCGCAACTTCGGGAACTCGTGGTGATGGGGGTAAAAAATGATGCGGGGCAAGCGGTGCGAGAGAGTGAAATGAAGCCAACTCGTCCGCCAACCCAGAAACGGTCGGTGATAATTTCAACTGCTGTGAGGGTTCAAAGCGTCGAACCCAAGCGGTCACTTTATAATCAATGTGGTCTTGCGCAGTCTTATAAGCGACTTCAACCACACCGTTTCCATAAAAGTCGCGTCGGTCACGCCGTTCGTGTGGCGGAGGATCGACTGTCAGCGATGAAACTATGACCTCCTGTTCTCCCGGTATGGTCGGTGGAACAATACGAACAACCTGTCGGGCGCCGACCGCCGGGCTGTTGTATTTTTGCTCGATCTGCAGACCGATGTCATAGAGCATAGCTGTTGGCATCAGGACAAATAGGCCGCCGACAGCAAATTAGACGCCTCCCCCACTTCATCAGCCAACGCCAATAAAAATTTTGTGTCGACTTGCTCCGGTGTCTTGACAGCCAATTCGGCGTGGATTTTCAACATCGCGCGTGCAAGCGGCGACATCAATCCATGATCCTCAGCGCCCGGCAGCTTTGCGATCTGCGTTCGCATCGCTTCCAATTGGAACAACAACGAACGCGGGTTCATCGTATCGAACACCATCAAATCGATCACGGTATCGCGTTGACAACCCAATGAGTACCGACGGTGATAGGTCATGATGCAATCACCGATTTCCAGCGCAACATCTAAGCTGCCTTCCGGAGCGCCCGCATCAGCAAAATGCGCCAGGACCGCCGCCATCGTGGTGGTTCGTTCGATCGCACGACCGACACTCAAGAACTGCCAGTCGGTAAAACGGAACATGTTTTCATGCACCAAACCGCTCAATGCAGCAATCTTGTAGAGCAGGCGCGTCATCGCCCGAGCGGTCGCGTCACCCGGCACTAGTGTCGGAGCCAAATCAACTGCCGTGTCGGTAATGTCACGCAATGCAGACCAGCCATCTATTGAGAACCGGTCATGCACTCTGCTGGCGCTCAACACCGCCGAGTTCAAAGTCCAGAGCAATTCCTGCGGCAATGGCTTGGTCGGATCTAGAGGCAATTCCTTCATGTAGGCGGCGATGCTTTTGGACAACGGTCCATCGCGCTCACCGACCTCGGCCAGGCGCAGATTTTGGGCGCGCAGCATGCGCACCATATGCTCGATCCTCTCGGCATAGCGACCGAGCCAATAGAGGTTGTCGGCCGCGCGACTGGGAAGCGTGCCAGATTGCGGTCGCGGATACCGCCCGCGCACCTGATCTGCCATGGTTTCAATCGGCACAGGATTGTCACTGACAATCCAAACGTCAGCAACGGAACCGCCGCGTTTCATCGAGACCGCGCTCAAATCCTCCGTACGGCCAATGCGGGCATAACCGCCCGGCATGACGCGCCATCCCTTCGGAGTGCGGCACAAGAACATGCGAAGCGTCATAGGACGCGGCACCAACCGGCCATCCACCAAGGCTGGCGTTGTCGAAACGCTGGCAATTTCCTGCCCGACGAGGCTGGCGCCTTCCGAAGCAAGCCTGGACTCCAGCGTATCGCGCAGATGCGCGCCATAGACGATATCGTCATCCGGATCAAACGGCAGCATCCGGGACTGCGCCGGACTCAACAGCATGCCGTTGGCATTCATTTGCACATAATTGCGCGCCGCAGCATCACCGCACCACCAGGTGGCAACGTTCGGCAGTTTGGGAAGCTCACCCAGCATCGCCTCACAAAGGTGAGGCATAAAGGCGAGCATTCCCCTCGCCTCCAACACACCAGACCCCAGCGAGTTTGCCAGGTGCAGCTTTCCTTCCCGGACAGCGTTGACCAATCCAGGCGTTCCTATAAGCGTCCTTTCGTCAAAATCCAACGGATCGGAGTCGGTGTCTATCAGGCGGCGCCACAACACGCTGATCGGCGACAAACCGGCCACCGTCCGAACCATAACAGTTCCGTCAACGATCGTGAGGTCTTCGCCCTCAATCAGCATGAAGCCCAGATAGCGGGCGATATAGGCGTGTTCGAGATACGCATCGCTTAAACTGCGGGACGTCAGAATCCCAATCCGACCTTCCGGAACCGTGTTGTGCGCCTGCAACGATTCCCGGAACTGCCGAAAGAAACCGGCCAGCCTGTGAACATTCGATTTCGCAAACAATTCGGGAAATACCCGGGTTGTCGCCAAACGGTTCTCCAGCGCAATGCCGACTCCAGCAGGCGCCTGGGTGCGATCACTCAACACCCACCATTTTCCACGGGGACCTCGTCCCAGTTCGAATGCGATGAAATGAAGGTGATGCCCCGATGGAGGTTCAACGCCGACCATCGGCCGCAGCCATTTAGGATTGGAGGCAACGAAGCTGGCTGGCAGGTCTCCGTTGGAGACCAGACGGTTCTCTCCGTAGAGGTCGGCAACCACCTTTTCCAACAGTTCCGCTCGTTGGATTAGCCCGGCGGAAAGGTCTCGCCACTCATCTTCATGGATAATCACCGGCACATGGCTCAATGGCCAAGCGCGGTCAGCTGTTTCAGCCGTATTCTGCCGGAAAAAGACGCCGGCGTCGCGCAGGTACTGATCGCCCTGGCGTATGCGAGCAGTCATTCCTTCAGACGATATGCCTGAAAAACCGCCTAGAAACTGTCGCCAAACCGGGCGGATATTGCCGCTGGCGTCAAACAGTTCATCGACGCCCTCGCCTGAAGGCCGATAATCGCTTAGCGCAGCCTCAATCGGATCGGTCTCCGCTAATCTGGCGTTTGCCATTGTCGTCAGCGCTCCGCAGGTCGTCTGAGATCGAGAGTCATGGGAAACTCCGGATGTGGACGCTCGGGCACCAGGATATAGCTGCCGGGGGTATGGCCAAAGGGCTCAAACCGCGACAGCCGCCGGGCCTCTGCCTCATTGTTGTTCACTGGGAAGGTATCATACGACCGCCCGCCGGGATGCGCTACATGATATGTACAGCCGCCAAGCGCATGACCAGTCCAGGTGTCGAAAATGTCGAATACCAATGGGGCGTTGACCGGCAGCACCGGGTGTAGCGCCATCGGCGGTTGCCAAGCCTTATAGCGCACGCCGCCGATAGCCTCGCCATGAGACCCGCTAGGGCGCAGCGGCACCATTCGTTGGTTGCATGCCACCGAATAACGACCGGGATCGGCTCCGGATAGCTTTACTTGCAATCGTTCGGTTGAGCTATCGGTATAGCGGACCGTGCCGCCGATTGCGCCGACTTCCCCCAAAACGTGCCAAGGCTCAAGCGCCTGCCGCAACTCCAGATGCACACCTTCCACCTCTACTTCACCATAGAATGGAAAGCGGAATTCTGCCTGTGCCTCAAACCACTCGCCCCGCATGGGGAAGCCATGGTCATTCAAGTCGCTCAGGATTTCCTGAAAATCCTGCCACAGGTAATGCGGCAGCATGAAACGGTCGTGCAGGCTGGTGCCCCAGCGTGTGAAACGCCCTTTGACCGGTTCACGCCACAAGCGCGCGATCAAGGCCCGGATCAATAATTGCTGTGCCAGACTCATACGAGGATCCGGAGGCATTTCAAAGCCGCGGAACTCTATCAAGCCAAGCCGTCCCGTAGGTCCATCGGGCGAGAACATTTTGTCGATGCAGATTTCAGCCCGGTGGGTATTGCCGGTAACGTCGACCAGAATATTGCGCAACAGCCGGTCTACCAGCCACGGCGGCGGCATCGGCCCCTCGCCGGGGTCGGGGATCTGCTGCATCGCCGTTTCAAGCTCGTACAGGCTGTCATGGCGGGCTTCGTCGATGCGCGGAGCCTGACTGGTCGGGCCAATAAAAAGGCCGGAGAATAGGTACGACAGGCTCGGATGGCGTTGCCAATACAGGATCAAGCTGCGCAACAAATCGGGCCGGCGGAGAAACGGACTATCCAGCGGCGTTGCTCCACCGACGACGACATGATTGCCACCGCCCGTACCAGTATGCTTGCCGTCGATCATGAACTTATCGGCGCCGAGCCTTGTCTGCCGCGCTTCCTCGTACAC
>JAYPXD010000125.1:0-243 GCA_038135395.1 Alphaproteobacteria bacterium
TGACAGCCTTAGGACAGCCAACGCTTGCGGCGGCGATAGTGTTTTACGTCGCGATAATTTTTGCGTTCGCCATGCTCGGAAATTCCCAGATAGAATTCCTTGATGTCGGCGTTGTCGCGCATCTGTTCGGCCGGCCCTTCCATCACGATCGAGCCGTTTTCCATCACATAGGCAAAGTCGGCGATGCTCAGCGCCAGATTGGCGTTCTGTACCACCAGCCCGATGGTGACCCCCTGGTCCATG
>JAYPXD010000125.1:253-10506 GCA_038135395.1 Alphaproteobacteria bacterium
TTGTTGAGACGGTCGATAATGCCAAAAATTTCTTCAATGATTAGCGGAGCAAGGCCAAGGGACGGATCGTCCCGTAGGATGACCTTGGGAGTGCTCATCAGCGAACGGCCGATTGCCAGCATTTGCTGCTCGCCGCCCGAAAGATATCCGGAACGGCCATGCCGCCGCTCACGAATCCGCGGGAAATACTCATAGACCATTTCCATCCGCTCGCGCATGGCAGAGGATGAGGGCTCCACATGCGCGCCGGCGATCAAGTTTTCTTCGCAGGTCAGGTTGGCGAACACGCGCCGGCCTTCGAACACCTGCACGACGCCTTTGCGGACAATATCGTGGCCCATCATGCGGTCGATGCGTTCGCCCGCCAATTCGATGGTGCCGTGGGTAACCTCGCCACGTTCGGAGCGCAAGACGCCTGAAATCGCCTTCAACGTCGTGGTCTTGCCCGCGCCGTTCGCACCCAGAATGGTGGTGATCTTACCTTCTTCAATGTTGATCGAGACGCCTTTCAGCACCAGGATCACATTGTTGTACATCACCTCGATGTTGTTCAAACGCAGCATGCTACCGCCTGCTCTTTGTCTAAAGATAAAGGGACAAACGGGGAGCGCCGGGCCAAGGGTTTGTCCGACGCTCCCTAATTAAGTCAGGCTATTAGCCTTTGTGCTCTTCTTCCAGCAACTTGAGCACGTCCTCACGGTAGGCACGGTACCAGTCTGTAACAGGGACATACTTGCCCTTCTGCACCTGGAACACGCGGACAAAGCCGCCGCCCTCATGATCCTTCGCGGAGAGCTGCAGCGGCGGCAGCAGGCCGTCGAGGCTAAAGTCTTTGATGGCGCGCATGCCGTCGCGCACATCTTCGCCGGTAATATCGGCAGAGCCCTTCTTCTTCACCGCGTTCTCAATGGCCTTCACGTGCATGGCCGCCTGGAAGACGCCACGGTTGTAGTACACCGTGAAATCCATTTCCTTCGGCTGTTCTTTGCCGTTGGCCTTGTACATGTCGCGGATCTGCTGCAGCACCGGATAGTCGCTACCGACGCCTGCGAACTGAATGGTGTTGTAGCCTTCGGCCACATCCCAACCGCCAGCAGCAGCGATGTCACCCTCGCTGACCGCCCAAACCAGGCCAATGACCTTGTCCATCGGGTAGCCAGAGCGTTTCAGTTCCTTCAGCATCACCGCCGGAGCGCGACCGAACACGTGGGCGATGATGAAGTCAGCGCGGAAACGACGGGTAATGTCGAGGATCTGTGCGCCCATTTCCAGACCCGGAGCCGGAACGGCGAACTCACGCCACTCGAAGCCTTCCTTCTTGGCCAGGTGGGTCATAACCGGAATGCCTTCGCGGCCCGCCGGATTATCATAAAATATGTAGGCGACTTTCTTGCCCTTCAGGTCGCCGCCGAACTTGTCCTTAATGAACTTTACGGCAGCCGCGGTCTGGGACCAGTAGCTGGCCGCGATCGGGAACATGTAGGGGTATTTTTCGCCGTTCGCGGCAGCGGCGGTGCCGAAGCCAGCGGACGTGCCGGGGATCTTGTCCTCCTCCATAGTCTTCAGCAACGCTGCGACCATCGGGGTGCCATAGGGCGAAATCAGGACTGCACCGTCTTGCTTGAAGCGCTGGTAGGCTTCGACAGCCGGCGGCACCTTGTATTCGATGTCGATTTCGTTGGCGACGATCTTGTTGCCCATGACGCCGCCCTTGGAGTTCACCAGGTCGATGTAGTCATGGTAACCGGGGCAAAGTACGGTACCGGTCACAGCCGTCGGGCCGGTGCGGTCGCACATCATGCCGATAGCAAGGTCTTTGGCGTTAGCGGTTGTGGCGGCTGCCAATCCCGCAGTGACCGCAGCGGCCACGCCTAGCGTTTTTAGAAATGTCACAGACGTTTCTCCTCTCTGAATAGTCTCTTAACAGGTATCAGCCCTAATAAGAGAACGGCCACACCCGGAAATAATTCCGGATATTTTGCCAAAGGCGGTTCAGGCCTTCGGGTTCAAGGATTAGGAACACGATGATCAATCCGCCGAAAAAGATTAGCCGTAGCTGACCAATGACTTGAGGCAGATAGCTCGGGTCCATGAACCACGGTCCGATGAATTCCATCACCAGCCGGATCATAACCGGTAGCATGATGATAAAGAACGCACCGAAAATCGTGCCGACGATCGATCCCAATCCACCGATGATGCACATCGCCAAGAAGTCAATCGATACGACAATCTGGAATTGTTCGTAGGTCGCAATCGAAAAATAGTACATGTAGAGAACGCCCGTTACGCCCGCAAAGAAGGACGAAATAGCGAACGCATACAATTTGTACTTGAACACGTTAATGCCGATGATTTCAGCGGCGATATCCTGGTCGCGGATGGCAATCAAAGCGCGGCCTACCCGGCTGCGGATCAGATTGGTCGTTGCGATGATAGCCAGGATGGCGAAGAACATCACAAAGAGATAAAGCTCCCATTGATCGTTCAAGTGCCATCCCAAGATCGAAGGGCGTTGGACTTCAATCGCGGCAGCAGCGCCGCCCGAGATGCTGGGCGAATGGTTGATCGTCCATTCGATGATGAACTGCGCGGCCAGCGTTGCAATTGCCAGGTACAGGCCCTTAACGCGAAGCGACGGAATGCCCACGACCAATCCGACCAGGGCCGCCATGCAGCCACCGGCTGGGATGGCGATCCAAAAGGGCAAGGGGCCGCCGAAAATCTCGATGCGCGTCACGAGGTTGGCAGCGGTGTAGGCACCGACCGACATAAAGGCGGCATGGCCGATTGAGATCTGCCCGGTGTAGCCAAGCAAGATGTTCAAGCCCAATGCGCCCACTACGGCGATGCCGACCAGGCAAAGCTGGGACAGGTAATACTCGCTCGCAAACAGGGGGAATACGAGCAAGAACAGGATCAGGAAGCCAACGATAGCTTGCTTGGCGATCGGGAACGGCAGGATCGCCTGATCGCTTTCATAGGTTGTTTTGTAATAACCGCATTCACGGTGGAACATCGGTTTAGATCCTCTCGATCAGACGGCGGCCGAAAATGCCATAAGGGCGGATCATCAACATGACGACCATCAGGACGTAGGGAGCAAAATCTTTCATGCCGCCCCCGACATAGGGGTCGACGAAGCCGGCGGTCAGCGCCTCGACCACGCCGATCACGATGCCGCCGACAACAACGCCGATAATTGAGTCAAGTCCGCCCAGGATCACGACCGGGAACACCTTCAGGCCGACCAAGGCCAGCTGGGTGTCGACGCCGATCATGTTGCCCCACGCCAAACCGCCGAGCAGCGCCACGACGCCCGCGGTGATCCAGGCGACCGCAAAGTAACGTTCGACGTTGATGCCCATGGCCATGGAAACCTGGTGGCTGTCGGCCACCGCGCGCATGGCGACGCCTTTGCGGGTCTTCAGGAAGAACCAGCCGAAGCCGCACAGGAACAGCACGCTGACCACGGCGCCCAGCAGCTTGATCGGGGTGAGATACAGCAGGCCATAGACGATGGGCGAGTTCTCGATCGGCAGATTGATCGTCGTCGGCGCCGCGCCGAACACCAGCGGACCCGCGCCACGCAATAGGAATGCCAGACCGATGGTTGCCATAATGATGGCGACGATGTTCATGCCGATCATCGGGCGCAGCACAAAGCGTTCCAGGGTCATGCCGAACACGACCATGAATGCAAAGCCGACGATGACGGACAGCCAAAGCGGCAGGCCGATCCAGTCCAGGCAGCCCGCCACCACAATGGCGGCGATCATGACGAATTCGCCTTGGGCGAAGTTAATGGCGTCTGTCGATTTGTAGATCAGGACGAAGCCGACGGCGATCAGCGAGTACATCAGGCCGGTTAAAACACCATCGACCGTCAACTCGACCGCAAATCGCCAATCGTTGATCAGAACCTCAACGCCGCCTTCGTAGTAGATGAAACCAAGGAAGGCGATCACAATAATCCAAGCGAATTTATCGCCTAGGAATTTAAGGACAGGTTGCATGTGCCGTGCTCCCTCAAGCCGCGTCTTGGATCAACAGGCGCGCTTCAACATGGCTACGCCTGCCGTCTTCGAAGGTGACTTCGGTGCGCAAATCCACCTCGGTCTGATTGTTGTAAAAGGCATCAATCACCGGCGCATAGCGCTCTGCGATGAATGCGCGGCGCAGTTTGCGCGTGCGTGTGACCTCTGAATCGTCGGCATCCAGATCTTTCGCTAACAACAGGAAGCGTTTGACCCTGACCGCGTCCGGCAGGCTTGTGTTGATCCTGGCAACCTCGCCGGCGATCAGGTCCCGAACTTCCTGCTTTTGGCTCAGGTCCATGTAGTTGGTGAACGGGATGCCTTTTTTCTCAGCCCAGTTGCCGACGGTCGATTGATCGATGGCAACCATGACGGACACAAAGTCCCGGCCGGAGCCAAACGACACCGCTTCCGAGATATAGGCCGAAAATTTCAGCTTGTTCTCTATGAACTGTGGGGCGTAGGCGGTGCCGTCCGCCATCTTGCCGACGTCCCTGGCGCGATCGACGATCAGCAGCTCCCCGGTCTTTTCGTCCAGCACGCCCGCGTCACCCGTGCGTAAATACCCATCAGAGGTGAACGCCTCGTTGGTCGCGTCCTGGCGCTTGTAATAGCCTTTGAACACGCCCTTGGACTTAACCAGGATCTCGCTGTTATCACCGATCTTGACCTCAATGCCCGGGCATGGCGGGCCGGAGGTATCGGGATTGACCGCACCGTCCTTCTGCAACGAAACCAGCCCAGAAACCTCGGTCGAGCCGTATAGCTGCTTCAGGTTCACGCCGATAGCGCGGTAGAAGCGGAAGGTGTCGTGACCTAGCGGCGCGCCGCCAGTGTAGCACCAGCGCGCCCGACGGAGGCCGATCTGGTCTCGCACCGGTCCGTAGACCAGGACTTCGCCCAGCCAGCGCTTCAGCTTGAGGCCAAAGCCAGCGGAGCGTCCCTCCGCCTCCGCCAGTTCCGCGTCGACCGCCGCCTGGCGGAATGTGTCATAAACCCAGCGCTTCAGGCCGCTGGTGTCGTTCGCCTTTACCTGTAGCTGCGAGAGGATCTGCTCCCACCCGCGTGGCGCGGCGACAAAGCCGGTCGGCCCCAGTTCGCGCAGATCGCGCTCCAGCGTTTCTGGCGCTTCCGGACAGTTGGAGGAGCAGCCGGCCAGCAGCGAGATGGTCATGCCATACATAGCTTCGCCTACCCACGCCATCGGCAGGTAGGAGAGGAAGTCGTCGCTCTCGCGCACGTCTTCGTTGGCACAAAAAATCTTGGCGGTTTCCACCAGGTTGCCATGGCTCAACATGACGCCCTTCGGGTTGCCGGTGGTGCCGGAGGTGTAGCACATGACGGCGATATCGTCGGCGCCCAGTGCATCGACGTGTTTGGCAAAGTCCGCCGCGTTTTGTTTGGCGCCGGATGCCTGAACATCGGCGAACGACCGCAACATCGGGTCATTGTAATGCGCCATCCCGCGTTCATCGTCATAGACGATGGCGATTAATGACGGCAATTCGCCTTTGATCGTCAGGATCTTATCGACCTGTTCCTGATCTTCCGCGACAACGACCTTGGTATCGGCATCCGCCAGTACAAACACCAATTCGCTGGCAATGGCGTCCTGATAGACTGGTACAGCCGAGCCGCCCAAACTCATGGCGGCAATCTGTGCCCAATAGAGCTGTGGGCGGTTATCGCCGATGACCACCAGCTTGTCGCCTTTGCCGAAGCCCATTTGCGCTAGCCCAAGCGCAAAATTCGTGACCTGCGCGGCATAATCCGCCCAGGTGTAGGTGCGCCAAATACCCAAATCTTTTTCGCGCATCGCCGGTTTTGTCGGCCTTACCTGCGCATTGCGCAGCATCAGCCCCGGCAGCGTATCCTCGCGAGCAGCCATTCTAAAGCAGCCTCCTAGTGACCAGCGCCGAGATAGGCGTCAATCACCCGCTGGTTCGCGCGGACTTCGTCCGGCGTCCCGTCGGCGATCTTTTCGCCCTGGTCCAACACGGCAATCCGGTCGGAGATATCCATGACAACACCCATATCGTGCTCGATCAGCACAATCGTGGTGCCCCGTTGCTCGGCGATATCGAGCACATAGCGCACCATGTCTTCTTTTTCTTCCTGGTTCATGCCGGCCATCGGCTCGTCCAGCAGCAGCAACTCAGGCTCTGCGGCCAACGCACGCCCCAGTTCGACGCGTTTTTGCAATCCGTAGGCGAGCGCACCGGTCGGCGCCTTGCGGAGGTCGTTCAGCCGCAGGAAGTCGATGATCTCTTCGACCTTCTCGCGGTGCGCCACCTCTTCCCTCTGCGCTGCGCCCCAATACAGGAATGAGGAAAGCACGCCAGATTTCATCAGCACGTGTCGGCCCAGCATCATGTTCTGCAACACGGACATGCCACGGAACAACGCGATGTTCTGAAATGTTCGGCCAATCCCGTGATCGGCAATCTGGTTCGGCTTCAGTCCCATAATGGACTTACCTTCGTACACAATATCGCCGCCATCTGGAATATAAAAGCCGCTGATCATGTTCAAAAGAGAAGTCTTGCCCGCGCCGTTAGGCCCGATAATTGCAAAGATCTTCCCACGAGGAACATCGATACTGACGTTATTGTTTGCACGGACGCCGCCGAAATACTTCGACACACCGCGCACGCTCAAAATCGAGTCGTGCCCGTTGGGCTCAGCCATGGTACGCGTAGTCCTCCAGACGAGAGCAGGGGTGAATTCACCCTCATTGATTAGCCGGCAGGGTAGGGCATTTCGCCCGGTATGCAATCCCAAAATGCGTCCTGACGATCAAATTCGCCTGATCAAATTCCCGCGCAGTTGATTGTTGCCAAACGTTATCGCAATTTCACATCGTGCAACGGACGCCCCCAGTCTTTGGCTCGATCTTTGCTGCGCTCGATGTCCTCTTCCAGCATGAAGCCCTCGGCAACCAGCAACCCGGCGGCCCGCTCAATCGCGGAGATATAGCCGGACGGCGTACCATAGCGGCCGATTACCGACCGGCGCGGATCGCCAGTCGCCGCGCGGACTTGGTCATCTTCCGGCAAGGGGATATATCCGCCGGAGAACTCGTGCATTGCGCCGTCGCCGAATCCGCGGGCGCGAATGTTCCAGCCGACATAGGTGCCAAGCGGCGCTTGCACCATCGGGCAACGAACGCCGGCGATATCGTTGCCGTCGGCGTCGACGGCAGGAACAAGAACCGTATAGCCCTGTTCCGAATGAACCAGCGGCGGTTCCTGCGCGAGGATTCCGACCGCTTCATCCGGGCCGAAATCCATATGTGGCAACTGATTCGGCTCGCCCGGTTTGGTCTTGCCGGGGATATTGGGAAATTGCCTGCTCCAGGTCGCCATATCGACCAACGTGCCGTCCGCCACCCGCGGTACTCGACTTGGCGGCGGCTCGGTCCCCAGCGTGGCCCATTTGTCCAGCGCATCCAGCATCGCGCGCGCCAGCATGCTGGTCTGGGTGACGTTCAGGTAATGATCGGTAACTGCCTTGCGCGGCTTTTCTTGACGTGGGTCGGCGGTATGCTGGCTGGACGACCAGAAATACAGGCGGGTCATCGGATGGTCCGGCAAGTCGTTGCCCTGGCTGTCGGTATGCACCAGCGAGCCGCGCCGTTGCCAATATTCCGTGCCGGTTTGTGTATGAATCACCAACGGATCGGTCTCGGGACGCTTGAGTATTGCGTCCATCTTGCCCGTGTTGTGGTCGGTCGATTCTGTATAAGCGAAGGGGAACCGGTCAGCAGGGCAGTAATGGTCCTCGTGCTGCTGGCCGCCGGCGACGACGGCGTTGGCGAACCGCTGGTTCAGCCACTTGCCGCCTGCGCCGGAGACATGCGGCATGAGCCCGTCGAACACGCGGCGGCTTTCGTGATCGGCGTTGAAGCCGCGCCAGATGAAGTCGCGGATACAGCGCCCGGTCTGGGACCGGCCATAGCCATACGCCTTTTCGATCGTACCCGCCGGACCCAGCGGGTTTTCCTGTCCCTGCGTGTCGCGGTCGCCGTATTTCAGAAAGCTCACCAAGTCGCGCACCGCCACATGGCCTAGGCCCATCACCAGCGGGTTGCGGCCCTCGTAGACCAGTTCATAAATCCACCCGGGCTCAAAGCCCCCGGGCAGGTGGATATGCGTGTCGCTCGCCACCAGGCCGCGGTCCGCGCCAAGGCCATCGAGCCCGCCGGCATTCTCCCACCGCGCGAACATCCAGTCGGAGGCCGGAACCGGTTCGCGCCAGTCCTTGGCGTATCGGCGGCGGGTCAGTTGCGCCTTGGTCGTATCCAGAGACACCGCCGGATGCGAGCGGGTCGAGCCGCGGCCCGAGAGGGTGAACGTGGTCACACCCGGCCCGTTGGCGATAAATTCGGTGCGGACCTTGCCCGTGACCGGCGAGCCGTCCGAATTTTTCGCAAGCGGCAGGTCGAGCAGCATACGGCCGTCGCCGGGCAGCAGGTCGCCCTGCCAGGCGCCAAAGACCACCGTGTAGCCGCGCCGCATCAGAAAGCCGTTTCCGGCATGGTCGGACGAAATCGGCGCGTTCGAATGCAGGGAATCGTTGAAATACTGCAGCATCCGCTTGTTGCCGCGGTTGCCCCAGTCAAAGAAAATCCGCCGATTGCCGAGCCGCATGTCGGCGGGCCTCAGGATACAGAGGTCCTGGGTGAAATGGACCAGGCCATCGGCGCCGCGCTCGGCCAGCGCAATGTCGGTGACGCCGGACTGCGCTGCTGCGGACGGATCGACCGTGTGGTGGACGCGTCCGGTGATCCGCTCATAGGGGCCGACATAGCCGTATGCCTCCCCGCCGGCAAACGGGCGGCGGTCGGTGATCTGGATACTCAGGAAATTGGTCATCGGACGGGTCCCGGCTGGAAGAGTGCGCTTTGGCACAGCGGAGCCCAGACGCTGTCGCCCGTCAACTGTGTTGGCGGAGAAATACCGCCCCTGGGACGGGGCGGGCCTATCGGACTGGCAGAGGTCAGATGTTGTGACAGGCGACGAAATGATTGGGCGCAACCTCACGAAGGGGCGGCGGGTCCGTATCGCAATTGGGCGTCGCGATCGGGCAGCGCTTGCATAGCCGGCATCCGGGCGGCGGATCGATCGGCGTCGCAATCTCGCCATGCAGCGTCAGTTTCGGGGCCGGCTTCTCCGGGTCTGCCTCCGGTACCGCCGCCATCAACGCTTTGGTGTAGGGATGCTGCGGCCGGGCGAAAATTTCCTCCACCGGGCCGCTTTCGACGATCTTGCCGACGTACATCACGGCAACCCGGTCTGAGATATGGCGGACCACGCTCAGGTCATGGGCGATGAACAGGTAGGTCAGCGAGAATTTTTCCTGCAGCTCGCGGAACAGGTTCAGGATCTGCGCCTGCACCGACACGTCCAGGGCCGATACCGGCTCGTCGCCGATCACCAGTTCGGGATCGACCGACAATGCCCGGGCAATAGCAATGCGTTGCCGTTGGCCGCCGGAAAATTCATGCGGGTAACGGTCGATATGCTCAACGCCCAACCCAACAAGGTTCAGCAGTTCCAGCACCCGCTCGCGCTTGGCTCGCCAACCATCGGCAAGACCGTGAATCTCTAATGGCCTGGCGAGAATTTGCATGATGGTCTTGCGCGGATTTAGCGATGAGAACGGGTCCTGAAACACCAATTGCACATCCTTACGCACCGACCGCATGCGGGCGTTGTCGAACGACAGCATATCCTCGCCCTTGAGGCGGATTGTGCCGGCGGAGCTGATATCATCCACGGCTTTCAGCGTCTTGGTCTTGCCGGCAACGCGGGACACCATATCGCCGTTCAATGTGAAGTATTTGGTGAGGTTCCCGACCTCAAGCAGGGGTTCGGTCATTGTGCGCAGTCCTTATATCCAGTCGGCGATCGCTAAACGGTGGCCATCTCGTTCAGATGGCAGGCCGCATGCCGTCCGGGAGCGACTTCGCGGAACTTCGGTACTTCGCGCCGGCAGATGTCCATCGCATGGGCGCAGCGCGGGTGAAATTTGCAGCCCTGCGGCGGGTTCATCATGTTGCAGACAGACCCTTCAATCGGCGTCAGGTATTTGGTCTGTTCGTCCATCCGCGGGATCGAATTCATCAGGCCGACGGTGTAGGGGTGCATCGGCTTTTTGAAGATCTCGCGCATGTCCCCCATCTCAACCAGATGCGATGCGTACATCACCCCGATG